>JAUILS010000335.1 GCA_030432975.1 Actinomycetes bacterium | reverse complement strand
GGCACCGACAGGTCGGTCTCGAGCGTGCGGCCCTTGATCTCGTCGAAGATCGCCTGGCGCAGGCCGGCGAGGTGGGCGGTGCGCTCCTCGGTGTAGGCGTTCTCGGCCTCGAGGTAGGCCGTCACCGCGGGGTCGTCCTTCTCGCGGAGCCAGTCGTAGTGGTCGACACGGACCTGGCCGTGGTGGGTGCGCCGCACCTCACGGCGGTCGGCGACGGGGGGCTGCATGCTGCGAGGGTAGCCAAGGACAATGGGACCTGTGACACCCCCTGTGCACCCGTCCGAGGACGCGGCGGCGGACCCGCCCGCGGAGCTGGTCGTCGACCTCAACGCCGACCTCGGCGAGGAGGTCACCGACGATGCCGCGCTGCTGGCGGTGGTGACGTCGGCCAACGTCGCCTGCGGCTACCACGCAGGCTCGCCGGCGATCATGCGCGTGGTCTGCGCGGAGGCCGCGCGACGGGGGGTCTCCATCGGGGCGCAGGTGTCCTACGACGACCGGGAGGGCTTCGGGCGGGTGCCGCGCGAGGTGTCGTACGCCGTCCTGCGCGAGCAGGTCGCCGACCAGGTGGGCACGCTGTCCGTCATCGCCGAGGCGGCCGGCGTGGCGGTGCGCTACGTCAAGCCGCACGGCGCGCTCTACCACCGGGTCGCCCACGACCACGACCAGGCGCGGGCCGTGCTGGACGGGTCCGGGTCGCTGCCGGTGCTCGGCCTGCCCGGAGCAGTGGTGCTGGAGCTCGCGGTGGCGGGCGAGCGCCGCGCCTGGCACGAGGGCTTCCCCGACCGCGGCTACCTCCCCGGCGGTGGACTGGTGCCCCGTGACCGTCCCGGCGCGGTGCTGACCGACACCGCCGAGATCGCCCGACGGGCGGTCGACCTCGCGCGCGAGGTCGACTCGGTGTGCCTCCACGGCGACACGCCCGGGGCGGTCGAGCACGCCCGGGCCGTGCGTCGCGCCCTGCTCGAGGCGGGGTTCCGGCTGGCGGGTCTGTGACTTCCGGCCGGCCGGTCGGAGGGCCGACCGTTGTCCACAGCCGGCCGCCTCATCTGTGGACAGAACCCCGCGTTCTGTGGATGCTCGAGGCCAGTCTGTGGACGACACGCCGTCACCTGGAATTTGCCCGAGGTTTCTTCGGATTTCCCCTTGCGCCGGCCCTGGCGGAGGCGTAGAACTCTCTCTACCAGTTCCGCTTGCGGGGCTGGGGATCGAGTGGAAACGAAGGTCCATCCGGCGGGCTTGCCCGCCGCGCCGCACCGGTGACGGGTTGCTGGCGGGGCCGGAGGAGAAGCGCGATCGACCGTGACGTCACCGCAGCGGTCAAGCCGAGGGGCTCCTGATGCTCATACCATCTGGAGCCCCTCACCCTATTTCGGGACAAATGATGGCACAGCGGCCGCGGGGCCGTCGACGGCGGCCGCTGCGGGGGCCGGGCGGATACTGGTGGCGTGCGGATCCGTCCCTACGGCGCTCGAGCGCTGCTGGTCGAGCTCGACGACCCGGCCGACCCTGCCCGCCCGGCCGAGGCCGGCTCGGCGAGTGCGCCCGGAGAGCTCGCGCGGTGGCTGCGCGACCGGCCCGGCCTCGCGCAGGAGGTCGTGCCGGGGGCCCGCACCGTGCTCCTGGCGGGCGTCGACGACGTGGGCGAGGTGGAGCGGCTCCTCGCGGGCTGGACGCCCGGAGGTGAGCAATCGCGGGCCCCGGTGGTCGAGCTGCCGGTGCGCTACGACGGCCCCGACCTCGCCGACGTGGCGCGTCGCTGGGGGATGACCGTGCGCGAGGCGGTGGCGACGCACGCCGCCGTCGAGCTCACCGTGGCCTTCTGCGGCTTCGCGCCGGGTTTCCCCTACCTCGCCGGGTTGCCGGCCGAGCTGGCCGTGCCCCGGCTGGACTCCCCGCGCAGCCGGGTGCCGGCGGGCGCGGTCGGCATCGCGGACGCCTGGACCGGCGTCTACCCGACCGGGTCGCCGGGAGGCTGGCGGCTGCTCGGCCGCACCGAGGTGACGCTCTGGGAGCCCGACCGGGACCCGCCGGCGCTGCTGGCACCCGGCACCCGGGTGCGGATCGTGGTGGAGACATGACGCTCGAGGTGGTCCGCGCCGAGGGGCTGGTGACGGTGCAGGACGCCGGCCGTCCCGGCCTC
>JAUILS010000102.1 GCA_030432975.1 Actinomycetes bacterium | reverse complement strand
ATCACCGCGACGAAGCCGGTCGTCATGCCGCTGAAATCCATGATCGCGTTCGAACGCTTCTCGCCCGTGCCGGCGGAAAACTCCCGGATCTCGACGATGCGCACGCTTACTTGCCCTTGAAGACCGGCGACCGCTTGGTGATTCCCGGTGTCGCACCGTCGGAGGTACGTGCACCGGATTGGCTCGCCGTCGCCGGAGCCACTTCTGGGGCCGATTTCGCCGACGGGGTCGTCCTTGACGTCGTCGATCTGGCCGAGCCACGCACCGGTCTGCTTTCCATCGAGGCCGGAGCCGGCTGGATCCTGACGGTTGAGGCCGGGCCGCAGCCTGCCGGACGTCAGCCGAAGTCGAGGAGCGACCGATGACCCGCGTCGCGCCGGGTCTCGTTGTCGCCGACAACCTGTCGCAGGCCTGGCTGGAGACAACCAAAGACGTGCAGGAGCAGGGTGGGAAGGCGTTCCACACCCTGACGCGCATCGAGAACCCGCTGGCAGAGGACGCATCCATTCGCCACGGGTATGACGCGCTTCTCCAGGATCTGCGGATGCAGTCGGCCGAGACCGTCGCACATACAATCTTTCCGAGCGGGCCGGCTGCCCAATCGGTCTCACCGGACGCTCTGGTCGCCAGATACATCGACTCGTACCCAACCCTTCGACGGTTCGGACCGAACAAGAAGGGCACGTACTTCGGCCGCATCGTCGCCTACCCGAGCCCGAGCGGCGACCTGGACCAGTTGACGCCGCTGATCCGCAAGCTCGCGCAGGAACTTGAGACGCCAGGGCCGATGAGTGCGCGCTATGAGGTGGGCATCGAAGCGGCCCACGACAGGCACGACGACACTTCGTGTGACGGTGAGCACGAGGATGGCCCAGGCGTAGCTGAAGTGGCGGTGCCGATCTTTGCGCCGCACAAAGACACCGGGCGGCGTGCGTTTCCGTGCCTGTCGCTGCTGTCGTTCCAGCTCCACGCTGGACAGGTGCATCTGCTCGCTCAATACCGCTACGAGTATCTGGTGGAGAAGGGGTACGGCAACTACCTCGGCTTGGCGCGGCTGTTGGAGTACGTCGCGGAATCCGTCGACCTGACGCCGGGGCAGCTAACGGTGACAGCCGGCCGTATCCAGTCCGACGCATCAAGCCGCGCTCTCGCCGACCACCTCGGCGATGCCTGGCATCACGCCTGAACGCACACCTTCAGCCGTCGAAGACTGCGGGAGGTCGCTACACCGCTACGAGTGGTGACCGGCGAGCGAAGGCGGCTGGTTCCTCGTCGTTGATGCCCCACTTCGGGGGAAACCAGGCCGTCGTCGGCTGATTCACGGCGGTGAACTTCTGCTTGATGCGCGACCGTCCGCTGATACCGGCGACGTCCGGATGAGCGACGCGAGCGTACTTGTCGACCTCGCAGAACAGGTTCTGACAGTCAATGAGTTGCAGCGGGCGTCCCCGTAGTCCGCCGAAGTCGAGGCCCAGCCGCTCGAAGTGCATGTGCTGGGTTTCAGCCATGTAGCGGATCAGGTCAGCTTCGATGCCGGCAGCCTGAGGGCCGAAGCACTTGCGGAGCCCATCGCGTGCGCCCGGCCCTGCGACAACGAACTCCATCTCGTCGAAGTCGAGCACCTCGGAGTAGTTCAGATCGATGAGGAATTGGAACGCCAGGAAGTCGCCCATGCCCGGGAAGGCGCGCAGCGTCTCGAACGCCTGCTGCATGGTGGCCGCCTCCTGTAGGTGGCCGGGCAGGTCGCTGCTCATCATGTGGGCGAGGAGACGCAGGTGGTTCGTGTGTTTACGGACAGCTCCGAACTTGGGCGGTGGGATGACGTACGCGGCGGAGTACAGCCGCTGTCCGGAGGCGATCGCTCGCCCGAGAACGGTGTCGTAGGCAGCGTGGTCGAACTCAGCCCACGTCAGCTGGCCTAGCTCGGTTGTCAGGAGTTCCCACGTGGAGACCTTGTTGAACATCTTGAAGAGCAGGGCGCGGAACACGACCTCGGCCGGGTCGGAGTCGCCCGCGTAAAGAACCTCGGAGATCAAATACTGGCTGACGCGGTCAGCGGCCCGGAAGCAGTTGGTGAACCGGTGAGTTTGAAGAATCGGGTCGTCCGTCCAAGGCCCAGGTCCCCCGGCCAGGCGGGCTTCGTAGACGGCTTGCCGCCGAGCGGCGAACTCCCAATACGTGTCGAACACGACCGACGGCGCCACCCGACGGCCCGCAATGACGACCTCGGCCGGCCTGTCCGCGGGCGCGTCGGTGAGCGGCGGCCGTGCCGTGAGCACCTGCGCCTGCAACATCTGCTTCTCCTGTGGTGTTGCGTACCGCGTGACTGACATCGCTACACAAGGCAGACTAGGTCGGGTGACTGTGCTCGACGGGGAGGCGCGACGGGCGAAGTCCGCAGCGCTATTCAACAACCGGCACTTCGCCGAGTGCGCAGCGCATCTGATCGAAGTGTCGAAGTCGGGTGCCGAGTTCGTGACAGTCCGGCAGATCGCGGCCGCCTCCCAGCTGGCTGACAGCCTCGTTCGACCTGTCGTCCTGCGGCTGGTTGATGCGGGGGTGCTTGAGAAGCTGCCGCGTCTGGGCGGTGGCCGCTCGCCGCAGTATTACCGCGTCGTCGATGCCGAGATCCTCAATTGGGTTTCGCTGGCTCACTCGGTGGTTGTTCACTCAACGGCCCCGCAGCAACTAGATGAATAGGGCCAGACCCGTAGTGCGGGCCGGCTTTCCGTGGTGGCGCGCAGTCATCTCGGGCGGTGGACACGCTCATTCTGGGCGGTGTGACGCGGCCTCAATAGGGCCGCGGGAGGACGCGCGAGAGTCAGTCTTCAGCCTGCTCCCCCCCGCCGTCCGGGCTGCCGCTCGGTGGTGAGGGGACCGGTGGTGGCGGGGGCGGAGTAGTCCTGGATCCACTCGTCGCGCCAGGCCTGGTCGAACTGCTGCTCGTTGCACTGCGGGCGATAGACGGCGCAGAGCTCCTTCGCGATCTGTTCGCGGTGGCGGGTGGAGCCGCCGGGGACGGCGTACGTCGCGATGGCGAGCTGCCACTTCGAGGCGCGGGTGGTCCAGCACGGGGAGCGGGGGTGGCGCCAGGGGAGGCCCGCGGTGGAGAGGTCGTCGCTGTGGCCGACGTAGATGACCGCCCAGCGCTCGGGGTTGGTGTCGGGCTCGGGTCGGTAGAGGACCACGAAGACCGCGGCCTCGGCCGGCGGCATGAAGCTGCCGAGCACGCGGGGGCCCTCGAAGGGGTAGCCCGCGAGCGAGCCCAGCCGGATCATCGGGCGCCCTGCGTCACGGGGCCGAGAGGTCGAGGTCGTCCATCTCGTCCTCGGCCTCGCTGAGGGTCTCCGCCGACGCGATCGGCCAGGCCGGGAGGCCGGCGGTGGCGGCGGCCTCCGTGAAGGCCTCGCGGGCGGCGGCGACCGCCGCGTCGCGGTCGGGGGCGTCGACGACCAGCTGGGCGCCGTACGTCGTGGTGCCGATGCCCGAGGCGACGCCGAGGTGGGGGGCCACCGCGTCGGCGAGCTCCACGATCTCCTCGCGGGTCAGCTCGCGGTCGCCCTCCGCGGTCAGGCTCACGCTCCAACGCATCCGCGTCCTCCACTTCCTCTCGGGCTCACCGTAGCGTCGGCAGCAGGGCCGCGAAGCCCTCCAGGCTGGCCAGGTCGTGGGCGGAGTGGATGACGTCGACGTGCGGCGCCGCCGCGATCATCCCCATCGTGGTCGGCACGAAGTCGGGGTCGTTGCCGCGGTGCGGGTTGAGCCATACCACCCGGTGGCAGAGCCGCTGCAGCCGCTCCATCGCCACCTCCAGCACCGCCGGGTCGCCGCGGTCCAGGCCGTCGGAGCAGATCACCACGATCGCGCCGCGCCCCATCCCGCGCCGGCCGAAGTCGCGCAGGAACGCCTCCAGCGAGTCGCCGATGCGGGTGCCGCCCTCCCAGTCGACGACGGCCCGCGCGGCGCCGTCGAGCGCGTCGTCGGGGCGCCGCAGCTCCAGCTCGCGGGTGATCCGGGTCAGGCGGGTGCCGAAGCAGAACACCTCCACCCGCCGCGACGCCCGCGCGGTCGAGTGGGCGAACTGCAGCAGGTGGCGGGAGTAGTCGGCCATCGACCCCGACACGTCGAGGATCAGGATCAGCGGCCGGCGGCGCAGCGTGCGGCGGCGCATCGACAGCTCGGTCGGCTCGCCGTGGGTGCGCAGCGTCTCGCGGACGGTGCGGCGCAGGTCGACCAGCCGGCCGCGCGGGTCGCGGGCGGTGCGGCGGGTACGCCGCTGCGGGGGCGTCAGCTGCACGGTGCGCATGATCCGTCGCAGCGCCGCCAGCTCGTCGGGCGTGCACGCCGAGAACGCCTTCGCCTTCAGCGTCGCCGCGTCGCTCGCGCGCAGGCCGAGCATCGCCTCGCGCTCCTCCTTGGACTCCTCGCCCGGCTCTGTCTCGGGGAGCTGGAGGACCGCCGCCGACTCCGCCTGCGCCTTGACCTGCCACGGCCGTGCCTCGTCGCCGTCGGCCTCCTCGCCGAGGAAGTAGGCGCGGAACACCGCGTCGTACGTCGGGATCTGGTCGCGCCGCTTGACCAGCGTGGAGCGCCCGGCCCAATAGACGTCAACCAGGTCACCGGGGTTGAGCGTCGCCACGGCGGCGCAGTACGTCGTCACGTCGCCCGGCCCGGTCACCAGCCCGGCGTCGCGCACCGCGCGGCCGAAGCCGACCAGCGTCTCGACGAACTCCGGCACGCCTCCGCCGACCTTCGCTGCCCGGTCGGCCAGGTCCGCCAGGTCGGGCTGGTCGACGTCAGGCACCGCTGGTGACCTGGTCGAGGCTGCTCTGCACCAGCTCGAGGTCGTCGCGGTCCTTGACGACGGCGATGAGGGTGTCGGCCGCGGTGTCGGCGTCGAGGTCGTCGGCGCCGACCACGTCGAGGGTGCGCACCCAGTCGATGGTCTCCGCGACCCCCGGCGGCTTCGCCAGGTCGAGCCCGCGCAGCCGGTTGACCGCGGCCACCACCTTGGCCACCAGCTCGGCGGCGGCGTCGGGCTGCCGGCTGAGCACGATCTCGGCCTCCCGCTCGGCGGTCGGGTAGCCCACCCAGTGATAGAGGCAGCGCCGCTTGAGGGCGTCGTGCAGCTCGCGGGTCCGGTTGGAGGTGAGGATCACCAGCGGCGGCCGCTCGGCGGCGACCGTGCCGATCTCGGGGATGGTGATCGCGAAGTCCGACAGCAGCTCCAGCAGGAACGCCTCGAACTCGTCGTCGGCCCGGTCGACCTCGTCGATCAGCAGCACCGCCCGGTCGCCCGCACGGACGGCGTCGAGCAGCGGCCGCTCGACCAGGAACTTCGGGCCGAAGAGCGCGTCGACGGCGTCGTCCTCCTCCAGCCGGCTCTGCGAGAACGCGCGGATCTGCAGCATCTGGCGGGCGTAGTCCCACTCGTAGAGCGCCTGGTGGGTGTCGATCCCCTCGTAGCACTGGAGCCGGATCAGCCGCCGCCCGAGCACCGCCGCCAGCGCCTTGGCGACCTCGGTCTTGCCGACGCCGACCTCGCCCTCGAGCAGCACCGGGCGGTCGAGGGTGAGCGCGACGTGGAGCGTCGTGGCCAGGCCGCGGTCGGCGAGGTAGCCGTCACCCCGGAGGGCGTCGGTCAGCTCGGCGACGCTGCCGGGCCGCTCCACGGGGACCGTCAGCCCTCGCCGCCGGGCCCGAGCACCAGGTCACGGATGCTGCCGCCCGACGTCGACAGCTTGCCCTCGCGGGCCAGCAGGTCGCGCCAGGCCGACCCCAGGTCGCTGCCCGGCTCGGCGAGGCCGTCGAAGGTGACGTCCTTCATGTTCTTGCAGTGCTTCTGCGGCCCGCAGATCGCGTCGACCTCGTCACGGCTCGACGCGTCGGCGGCCCAGAGGTCGCGGAGCACCTCGGTCGTCTCGTCGCTCATCGTCGCTCCTCGTGGCGGTGGCTTCTGCCGTCTGGGTCGGGGTGGTACGGCGCCGCGCGCCGTCCCTGGCTGTCGAGTCTAGGCGCGGCGTGGTGGCGTCGGGAGGCCTGATTAAGCATTGCCTTGACCGAGCGAGCCGCCCGCCCGACCGCTACGCACGGCGAGCGCCTCCGCGATCACCGACACCGCGACCTCCGCGGGCGAGGAGGCGCCGATGTCGAGCCCCGCAGGACTGTGCAATCGCGACTGGTCGGCGACGCCGCGCATCGTCAGCCAGTCGCTGCGGAGCTGCTGCATCTCCCGCGACCCGAGGCCGCGAGATAGCCGACGTCGCTGCCGAAGGCCGCCTCCAGGGCGGAGCCGGCGAGCTCGATGTCGTGCGCCGCGACGACGGCCAGGTCGAGCTCCGACAGACCGGCGATCAGGCCGGTCGCGGTCGCCGCGTCCCGGCCGACCGCGACCTTCCAGCCGAGCAGCTGCGCCTGGGTCGCGATCGCCTCGACCATCGGGCCGGCGCCGACCAGCACCAGCGTGGTCGTCGGCGCGAAGACGCTCACCACGGCGTCGTCGGTGACCACGGCGCCGCTCTCGCCGCGAGCCCACAGCCGCCGCGCCGCCTCGTCGCTCTCGACCTCAGCCGCCGAGAGCAGCGTGGTCTCCACGACCCGGTCGCCGTCGAGGCGCGAGCGCAGCGCCACCGGCCGGCGGTCGTCGAGCAGGTCCCACAGCTCGGCCGGGAGCCGGTCGCCGGGCACCAGCAGGCAACGGGCGGTGCCGCCGCGGGCCAGCCCGTGGGCCTGAGCCTCCAGGTCGGAGATCTCCAGCGTCGCCAGGCTGCCGGCCTCGGCCACCGTCGCGGCGGCGAGCTGGCTGTCGGCGGCGCCGGCGAGCAGCGAGCCGATCCGGCCGCCACCCGGCGTCAGCAGCACTGCGTCGGCCCGGTCGGTGGCCGGCAGGCGGGCGGTGTCCACGGCCCACGCGGCCACCACCCGGGTGCCGGCGCGGATGCAGGCGCGGGCCGGCAGCGCGACGTCGTACATGGGGCGAGAGTAGAGCCTGATCCTGGGTACTGCCGAGTGGTACGTTCGCGACTCGACGACCGGGGGAGGTGCCGATGCCGTCATCGCCTGCCGGCCGGGAGCCCGCCCCGCTGCCGGACGACCCGCCCCCTCACGACCCGTCGCGGCCGCCTGTGCCGACGGCGCCTGCCGACCGTTCGGCGGTCGACCTCGCGCTGAGCCGCCGGGTGGCGCGACTGATGGACGACCTGGTGAGCGTGCCCGGCACCAACGTCGGCGTCGGTCTCGACGCGCTGATCGGGCTGATCCCCGGCATCGGCGACATCGTCGGGTCGTCGCTGTCGGGCGTGATCATCTACGACGCCGTGCGGCTGCGGGTGCGGGTGCCGGTGCTGGCCCGGATGGGCTGGAACCTGCTCGTCGACGCGCTGCTCGGGCTGATCCCGCTGGGCGGCGACATCATCGACGTCGCCCACCGCGCCAACCGCAAGAACCTCCGCCTGCTCGAGCGCGACCTCGAGGAGCACCCGGAGCGCGGCACGCCGACGCTGGGCTACGTGCTCGCGGCGTTCGTCGTCGCCGTCATCCCGCTGGTCGCGGGCGTCGTGATCGGGCTGTTCGCGCTGTGGTTCCTGCTGCGGTGGCTGCTGGGGTGAGCGGGTCGCGGGCGGTCCGGCTGGTCTATCCCCACCAGCTCTTCGAGGCGCACCTCGAGGCGCGTGCGGGCACGCGGTTCGTGCTGGTCGAGGACGACCTCTTCTATCGCCAGCTGCCCTTCCACGCCCACAAGCTGGTGCTGCACCGGGCCGGGCTGATGGCTCTGCGGGGTCGGTTGGAGGAGGCCGGCTTCGAGGTGGATCTGGTCGAGTCGTCGGCCGAGTCGTCGACCGGCGAGCGGCTGGCCGCGTTGGTGTCGGACCTCGCGCCGACGAGGGTCGAGGTGTACGACGTCGTCGACGACTGGCTGTCCCGCGACTGCACGGCGGCGCTGCGCGACGAGGGCTACGGGCTGACAGGCGACGACGTGCTGGAGTCGCCGGCGTTCCTCACGACGCGGCGCGAGCTCACCGACTGGTTCGGCGACCACACCGCCCGGATGGCGTCGTTCTACTCCTGGCAGCGGCGCCGTCTCGGCGTGCTGGTGGAGGAGTCGGGCGACCCGGTGGGTGGGAAGTGGTCGTTCGACACGGAGAACCGCAAGAAGCTGCCGCGCGACCATCCGGTGCCGTCGCGGTCGGCGCCCTCGTGGACGCCGGAGGTCGAGGACGCCGTCGCCTGGGTCGCCGAGCACTTCCCCGACGCCCCCGGCGACCCCGCCACGTTCTGCTGGCCGGTGACGCCGGAGGACGCGCGGGACGGGATGGCGGAGTTCCTCGCCGAACGGTTCCACGACTTCGGGCCCTACGAGGACGCCATCTCCGCCGAGCACCCCTTCGTCTTCCACTCCACCCTGTCGCCCGCGATCAACGCCGGCCTGCTCACCCCGCGGGAGGTCCTCGACGCCGCGCTCGCGGCGGCCGCCGAGGACGACGTACCCCTGCCGTCGCTGGAGGGTTTCGTCCGACAGATCATCGGGTGGCGGGAGTACATGCGGGCGACGTACCACCTCTACGGCCGCCGGCTGCGCACCAGCAACCGGCTCGGGCACACCCGGCCGCTGGCGGCGGGGTGGTGGGACGGCACGACCGGGCTCGACCCCGTCGACCTGGTGGTGCAGCGGGTGCTGGAGCGCGGCTATGCCCACCACATCGAGCGGCTGATGGTGCTCGGCAACGCGATGACGCTGCTGCGCACCGACCCGACCGAGGTCTACGAGTGGTTCAGCGCGCTGTTCGTCGACGCCTACGACTGGGTGATGGTGCCCAACGTCTATGCGATGAGCCAGTTCGCCGCCGACACCGCGATCACGACGAAGCCCTATGTGTCCGGCAGTGCCTATCTGAAGCGGATGTCGGACCTGCCGCGCGGGGAGTGGGCCGACGACTGGGACGCGCTCTACTGGACGTTCGTGGAGGACCAGCGCGAGGTGTTCGAGGGCAACCCGCGGTCGCGCGTCATCACCCGCAACTGGGACGGCATGGCCGCCGCGAAGCGCGCCGGGCTGGTCGAGCGGGGGCGGGCGGTCATCGACCGGCTGTAGGGGGTGGCGATGTCTACTGGTGCGTACGGCGCACCAGGCGCGTCGTACGCACCAGTAGCCCTCCCCGGGATGCGTCGTACGCACCAGTAGCCTCACCCCATGCGCACGCTCCGTCGGATCCTGGTCGGCCTGCTGCTCCTGATCGTGGTGGCCGCGGTGGGCGGCTACTGGTACGAGCGGCCGCTGCTGCTGACCGGCACCGGGTACGCCGCCCACAACGCCTGCGCGGTCGAGGAGATCTCCGGCCGCGACAACCCCGAGGACGACCTGCCGAGCAACCCGCTGGTGCCGGTGCTGCGCACCAAGGACACCGACGACGGCGCCACCAAGGGGATGCTGGTCGGCGGGCTGGCGGCGCAGAAGGCCTACTTCACCGAGGGCTATGGCTGCACGCTCGCCGAGGAGCCGCCGGTGCTGCCGACCCCGACGACCGTCGACGCCACCGCCAACCCGTTCACCGCCGCGCCGACGCCGACGATGGAGCCGCAGTTTCAGGCGATCCTCGAGATGGCCTTCGGCGGCGACCTCGACGCGGAGGCCCGCGACGAGCTCGGCACCCGCGCCGTGCTCGTGGTGCACGACGGCGAGCTGATCGCGGAGCGCTACGCCGACGGCTTCGAGGCCGACACCCCGCAGCTCGGCTGGTCGATGACCAAGAGCGTGACCAACCTGCTGGTCGGCCGGCTGGTGCAGGAGGGCGTGGTCTCCGTCGACGACGCCCAGCTGCGCGAGGAGTGGACCGACGAGCGCGCGGACATCACCATCGAGCAGCTGATGCAGATGACCAGCGGCCTCGCCTGGGACGAGACCTACGACCTGGGCACGCCGATCACGCGGATGCTCTATCTCGAGCCGAGCATGGCGGCGTACGTCGCCTCGCAGCCGTCGGCCCACGACCCCGGCACCTATCAGCAGTACTCCAGCGGCAGCACCACCCTGCTCTGCGACATCCTGACGAAGCGCACCGACGCCGGCGCCGACCTGCCGCGGCAGGAGCTCTTCGCCCCGCTCGGGCTGTCGTCGTTCGTCGTCGAGCCCGACGCCGCAGGGACGCCGGTGTGCAGCTCCTACGGCTGGGCGACGCCGCGCGACTGGGCGGCGCTGGGCCAGTTCGCGCTCCAGGACGGCGAGTGGGACGGCCAGCAGCTGCTGCCCGAGGGTTGGATGGCCTCCTCGACGACCGCTGTCGACGTGGAGACCGAGGACCCCGGCTATGCCGCCGGCTGGTGGGCCAACCGGCTCCCCGACGGCTCGCTGGTGCACGCAGAGCTCCCCGAGGACGCCTACTTCGCGCAGGGCCACGACGGCCAGTGGATCGTCGTCGTGCCGTCCTACGACCTGGTGATCGTCCGGATGGGCTTCACGCCCTCCACCGACGACGACCGGGTGGTCGACCTGGCCGCCTCGGTGATCGCCCAGCTGCCCGCCTCGAGTGGGTCCTTCGGCTGAGTCTCTCCCGGCCCTGGGCTGGCGCGGGGACGTCATACGGAGCGGTCGTGGGGGCGACCGGACCGTATGACGCAATCCGGGTGACCGGGGGGCGCGGCCGCGCCCGTCAGTACGACGACCGGTCGCCGGCTACGACCGCCACTTGATCGAGCAGCCCATGCTCGGCCGGTGCGGCTCGGGGACGGGCTGGTCGGCGAGCACCTTGTCGATGGCGTCGGCCAGCAGCTCGCCTGTGACGGGCACGCCGTTGCCGGGAGTGGAGCCGTCCATGGCGCCGCGGTAGGCCAGGCCGCCGGAGGCGTCGTAGAGGAAGAAGTCGGGAGTGCACGCCGCCCGGAACGCCCGGCCGACCTCCTGGCTCTCGTCGAGCAGGTAGGGGAACGTCCAGCCGGCGCGGGTGGCCTGCGCGGCGAGGTGCTCGGCGTCGTCGTCGGGATAGGTCGCCGCGTCGTTGCTGCAGATGCCGACCACCGACAGGTCGGGATAGTCCGCGAGCACCTGCCCCAGCCCGACCTCGACGTGCTTGACGTAGGGGCAGTGGTTGCAGAGGAAGGCCACCAGCAGCGGCCGCCCCGCCAGCGACTCGCTGGTGACCACGTCACCGGCGAGGTCGGGCAGGGCGAAGGCGGGAAGCGACGTCCCCAGGGGCACCATGGTCGACTCGACAGCCATGACTCCACCCTAGGAGCCTGCTGGGCAGCGAGGTCGGGACGGGTGCCGCCGGGGGCGTCGCCTCCGAGGGGTCAGTACTCCACGCGGAGCATCGTGTCGGCGCCCTGGTGGTCGGTGGCGACGTCGAAGCCCTTGCCGCCGTCGACCCGGTCGCTGCCTCTGCCGCCGCCGACCCCGTCGTTGCCGCGGCCGCCCTCGACCCGGTCGCGTCCCTTGCCGCCGTTGAGGGTGTCGCTGCCCCGGCCGCCCTTGACGCAGTCGTCGCCGGGACCGCCCTTGATGCCGTCGTCGCCGGGGCCGCCGACCAGGACGTCGTTGCCGCCCTTGCCGTCGATGAGGTCGTCCCCGCCCTTGCCGT
>JAUILS010000334.1 GCA_030432975.1 Actinomycetes bacterium | reverse complement strand
GCCCGAACACCAGCCCAAGGGCGGCGCCGCTGCCGACGAAGACGGCGCGGTCGACCGGCCGGTCCACGACCAGCCGACCCGTGTCGATGACGATCGACTCGGCGTTGTTGGTGGCCTGCGCCTTGTCGAGACGGTTCTGCAGGATGTTGACCACCTTGAGCAAAGAGCCTGACGGCAGCCCGTCGGCGATGCGCTCCTGGGCCTCGCGCTTCAGGGTCGCCACGCGGTTCTGCAGCAGCCGGAGCGCGGCCGGCCGCAGCGCGAAGGTCTGCGACTGGAGCGCGACGAGCGTCGAGGTCGCCTCCTCGGCCCCGGCCAGGGCCTGCTCCGGGGTCTCGCCGGAGACGCTCACCACCAGCACCCGGCTCAGCGGCTCGGCACCGATCACCATCGACTGCCGGACCTCCCTCGGGGTGACGCCCATCGCGGCGCTGATCCGGTCGATGGCCACCGTCGAGCGCAGCAGCGCCGCGGTCGTGTCCAGGGACACCGGTGGCTGACGCTCGTTGACCTGGCTGAGCGAGACGTAGCTGAGCTGCGGGGCGAGCGCGACCTTGGCGGTCGCGGTGTAGCGCACCGGCACCTCCTGGTAGGCCACCAGGCCCGCCAGGGCGCCGAGCACCAGCGTCACCAGGGCCAGCCGCCAGGCGCGACCGAGGGCGCCGGTCAGCTCGCTGAGGCCGGGGAGGGGTCGATCATCCATCGGTCGACCTCCAGAACGGCGGATGGCCGAGCAGCTGCGCCAGCGCCTCGTCGTGCGGCGCGAAGTGCTCGCGGAGCCGCTGGAACGCCTCGGCGTCGCCGTCGCTGCCGGGCCGAGCGTTGTAGCGGTCGAAGCGTGCGGGCACGACCGGGTCGACCTCGAGGAACTCGGTCAGCCCCGCGTAGACCTGCGCCGGCTCGGCGAAGAAGCGCTCGCTCTCGATGACGTGCACCCGGTCGCGGCCCAGCCCCGCCACGAAGGGCTCGAGCAGGCGGGCGTACTCGCCGCGCCGGCGGTAGGCGTGGTGCCGGTGGTTGAAGCTCTGGTACGACGGGTCGGCGACCATCCGCTCGATCTCACCCTCGAGCCGGGCGTCCTCGAGCTCGACGGCGTGGGCGAAGGACCGCTCCCACTCGAAGCCGCGCGCCAGCTCGTGCTTGTAGGCCGACCAGGCGCGCTCGACCGGGTCGCGCACCATCGCGACGATCTTGATCCCCGGGAGGTCGTGGACGATGCGCTCCGCGGCGAGCGGGTGGAACATGTAGTAGCCGGAGGCGTCGAACACCCGGGTGCGGTCGTCCTCCGCCCGCGCCGGGAAGTGGCCGCGGTACCACTCCTCGCTCCGGTGGTAGTTGACGTCAAAGTAGTTGACGCCCTTGTTGACCAAGGGCCGCGCGATGTCGGGGTGGGCCATCAGCGCACGGAAGAGGGACGTCGTGCCGCACCGCTGCCCGCCCACGACCAGGAAGTCCGGGAGCGGGCGACGCCCGGCCGTGCGCTCGCCGTACCAGACGGTCGCTCGGCGGCCGGTGTCGCGCACCCAGTCGGGGGCGGCCTTCCTCAGGTTCATCGGTGGTCTCCAGACAGGTCGTCGAGCTCTCGGTCGAGCAGGCCCCGCACCCAGGCGAGCCGGCGTTCGCTGCGCTCGGCGGGGAAGACGGTGAGATCGGCGGCGTAGCGGCCGGCGATCCCCACGAGGTAGGTCGCGAGCAGCCACCGGTGGGTCGACCGGTCCAGGCCGCACGCGTCGAGCGTCGCCGGCAGCTCCGCGAGGAAGCTGCGGGTGGCCGCGAAGTCGTCGGCCACGGTCACCCGCGAGGCCGCGAAGTGGACGGCGTCGAAGCCGGCCGGGGTGGTCTCGGTGTAGCGCTCCCAGTCCCAGGCGCCGACCTGGCCGTGGTCGTCGACCGCGAGGTTCCACGGCGTCCAGTCGCCGTGGGAGGCGCCGGTCGGCAGACACCGGTCGGCGGCCAGGCCGACCAGCCGGTCGCGCGCCGCGGCCAGGTCGGGGAACCGGTCGAGCGCCGCGGTCAGCGGCGCCGTGGCGCGCAACGGCAGGTCGGTCCGGGCTCGGTGGGAGAACAGCGCCCGGGTGGCCTCCACGGGGAGGTCGGACGGCCGGGCGGCGGCGTCGCCGGGCAGCGGGCTGGTGGCCAGCACCGCCAGGTCGCGCCAGGTGCCC
>JAUILS010000101.1 GCA_030432975.1 Actinomycetes bacterium | reverse complement strand
GGAACGTCGGAAGGACGTCGTCGCCCACCGGGCCGATGACGGCCGTGCACCGCGGGGTGATGATCCCGGCCTTCTCCTCCGCTATCCGCTGACGCCAGTCGCCCCGGCCGTCGGTGTGATCCTCGCCCACGGACGTGACGACCGCGACCTGGGCGTCGACGACGTTCGTGGCGTCGAACCGGCCGAGGAGTCCGACCTCGACCACTGCGACGTGGACCCCGGCCGTGACGAAATGGTCGAACGCCGCCATCGTCAGCGCCTCGAAGTACGACGATCGTCGTGTGGTGAGGGCCTCGGCCACGGCTACCGTCTCGAACGCCTGGACCAACTCCTCGTCGGTGATCGCCTCCCCGTCCACGGTGATGCGCTCGTTCACCCGCTCGAGGTGGGGGCTGGTGTACGCGCCGACTCGTAGCCCCATCGCCGTGATCGCCCGGGCGATCAGTGCGGCCACGCTCCCCTTCCCGTTCGTGCCGGTGATGTGGATGACGGGCACGGCCCGGTGGGGGTCGCCCACCGCGTCGAGCATCCGGGTGATGGTGTCGAGCTCGAGTCCCTCGATCCGGCCGGCGACCGCTTCGCGGTTGAGGCGATCGGCCAGGAACGCGTCGGGCGTCAGGATGCCGCTCGGCGTGGTCTCGAATCGCTCTTCGAGCGGGGCACGAGGGTGGGGTTGACCTTCTCCACGACGGTTGCCCCGTCGATCACGCACTTGCCGATGTCGGTACGCGACGGCAGGTCGTACATGGTCTCGAGGAGGACCTCCTCGAGGATGGCGCGCAGGCCGCGCGCGCCGGTCCCCCGCAACAGGGCCTGTTCCGCGATGGCATCGAGCGCGTCCTCGCTGAACTCCAGTTCGACATCCTCCAGCTCGAAGAACTTCGTGTACTGGCGGACGAGCGCGTTCTTGGGTTCGAGCAGGATCTCGATGAGCGCTTCGCGGTCGAGGTTGGCCACGGCGCCGACAACGGGCAGCCGACCGATGAACTCCGGGATCAATCCGAACTTGAGGAGGTCCTCGGGCAACACCTGGGCGAACAGCTCCCCCAGGTCCTTCTTGTCGCTCGAGCGGATGTCGGCCGAGAAGCCGACACCGGCATGACCGATGCGCGACTCGATGATCTGTTCGATGCCGGCGAACGCGCCGCCGCAGATGAACAGGATGTTCGTCGTGTCGATCTGGATGAACTCCTGGTGGGGATGCTTGCGCCCGCCCTGGGGCGGCACCGACGCCGTGGTCCCCTCGAGGATCTTGAGCAGCGCCTGTTGCACACCCTCGCCCGAGACGTCCCGGGTGATCGACGGGTTCTCGCTCTTGCGTGCGACCTTGTCGATCTCGTCGATGTAGATGATGCCGGTCTCGGCCTTCTTGACGTCGTAGTCGGCCGCCTGGATCAGCTTGAGCAGGATGTTCTCGACGTCCTCGCCGACGTAGCCGGCCTCGGTCAGCGCCGTGGCGTCGGCGATCGCGAACGGCACGTTGAGCATCCGGGCCAGCGTCTGGGCGAGGTAGGTCTTGCCGCAGCCGGTCGGGCCGATCAGCAGGATGTTGGACTTGGCCACCTCGACGGCCTCGTCCTTGGAGTGCTTGCCGCTGGCCGGCTGCAGCCCCGCCTGGACCCGCTTGTAGTGGTTGTAGACCGCGACGGCCAGGGACTTCTTGGCCTGCTCCTGGCCGATGACGTAGTCGTTGAGGAACTCGAAGATCTCGCGCGGCTTGGGGAGCTCCTCGAGGCTGACCTCGGCCCCCTCGTTGAGCTCCTCCTCGATGATCTCGTTGCAGAGGTCGATGCACTCGTCACAGATGTAGACGCCGGGTCCGGCGATCAGCTTCTTGACCTGCTTCTGGCTCTTGCCGCAGAAGGAGCACTTGAGGAGGTCGCCTCCGTCACCGATGCGTGCCACGTGCGTCCCTTTCGGATCGTGCGGTTCCGGCTCCGCGACCGACCAGGTCGCGGAAACCCTCTGACGGTACCCCCTGCCGGGGCCCCGTGGGGGCCCAAGCGGGGGGCGCGTGTCGCGTCATGGCGGTCGGGGCGTGCCTCGGCCCGGTCAGCTGAGCGCCGGAGCGCCCTTGCGGGACTCCAGCACGGCGTCGATCAGGCCGTACTCGATCGCGGCCTCGGCGGTGAGGATCTTGTCGCGCTCGATGTCGCGGCTGACCTCGTCGATCGGGCGGCCGCTGTGGTCGGCGATCATCTGCTCGAGCAGCTCGCGCATCCGGAGGATCTCGTTGGCCTGGATCTCGATGTCGGAGGTCTGCCCGAACGTGCCCTCGGTGTAGGGCTGGTGGATGAGGATCCGGCTGTTGGGCAGCGCCAGGCGCTTGCCGGGCGTGCCGGCCGCGAGCAGGATCGCCGCCGCGGACGCCGCCTGGCCGAGGCAGACCGTCTGGATGTCGGGCTTGATGAACCGCATCGTGTCGTAGATCGCGGTCAGCGCGGTGAACGAGCCACCGGGGCTGTTGATGTAGATCTGGACGTCCTGGTCGGGGTTCATCGACTCCAGGCAGAGCAGCTGGGCCATGACCGCGTTGGCGACGTCGTCGGAGATGGGGGTGCCGAGGAAGATGATCCGGTCCTCGAAGAGCTTGGCGTAGGGGTCGATCCGGCGGAAGCCGTACGACGTGCGCTCCTCCCACTGCGGGATGTAGTAGTTCATGTCTGCTGACGTCCTCTGGGCTCAGTCGTTGGAGTGGGCGGGCCGACCTTCGTCGGCGGCCTCGCGGGCGCTGGTGATGACCTGGTCGATGAAGCCGTACTCGAGCGCCTGGTCGGCGGTGAACCAGCGGTCGCGGTCGGCGTCGGCCTCGACCTGGTCGAGGGGCTGTCCGGTGTGCTCGGCGATCAGCTCGAGCAGGACCTTCTTGATGTGCAGCGACTGCTGGGCCTGGATCTTGATGTCGGAGGCCGAGCCGCCCATGCCGGACGACGGCTGGTGCATCATGATCCGCGCGTGCGGCAGCGCGTAGCGCTTGCCCCTGGTGCCGGCGCAGAGCAGGAACTGACCCATCGACGCGGCCAGGCCCATGCCCACGGTGGCGACGTCGTTGGGGATGTAGTTCATCGTGTCGTAGATCGCCATGCCGGCGTCGACCGAGCCGCCCGGGCTGTTGATGTGGAGGAAGATGTCGGCCTCGGGGTCCTCCGCCGAGAGCAGCAGCAGCTGGGCGCAGATCGCGTTGGCGTTCTGGTCGCGCACCTCGGAGCCGAGGAAGACGATGCGCTCGCGCAGCAGCCGCTGGTAGATGTGGTCGTCCAGCCCGTAGCTCGGGACGCCACCGTTCATCTGGGGCCCGTGCGCGGCTGGCCCGTCGGGTCGGGCGTTCTCCATGTCGAAGTTCACGACAGCGACCCTAGCCTCAACCGAGGCGACAACCACGGGTTCGGGGCCCCTGTTCGCCGACAGCGGAACAGGGGCCATCCGGCGCACGCCCGGTCCGGGCCGACCGGGCGCCGGCCCGGCGGGCCGGGAGGGCCGAGGTCAGCCCTCGTCGGACTCCTCGTCGGACTCCGCGCCGGCCGGCTGGTCGGCCTCGGCGGCAGCCTCGGCCTCCTCCGCCTCGCTCTCGGGCTCGCCGATGGTGCCGTCGGGACGCAGGTTCGCCAGCTCGACGGTGTTGCCGGAGGCGTCGGTCACCGTCGCCGACTCGACCACCGCCGCGAGCGCCTTGCCGCGCAGGATCTCCTGCACCATCTCGGGGATGTGGTTGTGCTCGAACATGTGGTTGGCGAAGGACTGCGGGTCCTGGCCGGACTGCTGGGCCCGGCGGACGAGGTGCTCGGACAGCTCGGCCTGGTCGACGCCGTACTGCTCCTTCTTGGCGATCTCGTCGAGCACGAACTGCGCCGCCACCGCGTCGCGAACGCGCCGCTCGAGGTCGGCCTCGAACTCCTCGAGAGTCTGGCCCTCGTTGTCGAGGTAGGTGTCCATCGTCATGCCGGCGTAGGCGAGCTGCTGCTCGATGTTCTGCCGGCGGGCGTTGAGCTCGTCGGTGACCAGGGTCTCGGGCAGCGGCACCTCGACCTTGTCGAGCAGCGCCTCGAGGACGGCGTCGCGCGCGGCGGCCGCCTGCTCGAGCCGCTTGCCGCGGCCGAGCCGCTCGCGAACGTCGTCCATCAGCTCGTCGACGGTGTCGAACTCGCTGGCCAGCTGGGCGAAGTCGTCGTCGAGCTCGGGCAGCTCCTGCTCCTGGACCTGCGACACGGTGACCTCGACCTCGACGTCCTCGCCGACGAGGTCGCCCCCGACGAGCTGGGAGGTGAAGGTCGTGCTGTCGCCCGCGGCCATGCCGGCCAGCGCCTCGTCGAGGCCCTCGAGCATGCCGCCCCGGCCGACCTGGTAGGACATGCCGGTCACCTCGGCGCCCTCGACGACCTCGCCGTCCTTGGTCGCCTTGAGGTCGATCACCACGAAGTCGCCGTCGGCGGCCGCCCGCTCGACGTCCTGGAGGGTGCCGAAGCGCTCGCGCAGCGCCGCGACCTGCTCCTCCACGTCGGCGTCGGAGACCGGCGCGTCGTCGACCTGCGCCTCGAGGCCGTCGTAGTCGGGCAGCGTGATCTCGGGCCGGATGTCGACCTCGGCCACGAACTCCAGCGACTCGTGGTCGGCGAACTTGGTGACCTCGATGTCGGGCTGGGCCAGCGGCTGCAGGTCGTTGGCCTGCAGCGCCTCGACGTACATCTTCGGGACGGCGTCGTTGATGGCCTGGTCGAGCACGGCACCCCGGCCGACCTGGCGGTCGATCACCATGGGCGGGACCTTGCCGCGACGGAACCCGGGGATGTTGATCTGCCCCGCGATCTGCTTGTAGGCGGCGTCCAGGCTGGGCTTCAGCTCCTCGAAAGGCACCTCGACGGTCAGCTTGGCCCGGGTCGGGCTCAACGTCTCGACGGCGCTCTTCACAGGTGGTCTCCGATCATGGTGGGGGTGCTGCGCGGCGGCGCAGCGGGGTACGTCGTGGGGTCGGTCGTGGCTGTCTCGTCGGGGCGACAGGACTCGAACCTGCGATCTCCTGCTCCCAAAGCAGGCGCGCTAGCCACTACGCTACGCCCCGCCAAGCAAGGCCTGACGGCCGCTTGAGAGCGGATGACGGGAATCGAACCCGCGTAGCCAGTTTGGAAGACTGGGGCTCTACCATTGAGCTACATCCGCCTGCGGTCGCGGACGCGTGGGCGCGCCGAAATCCGCGGGTGTCATGGTGCCACACCGGCCCGCCTGCGCCCCAACCGAGACCGCGCTCCGGTCGGCGTCCGCGCGGGGGTCAGCGGCGGTGGATCAGCAGCAGCGCCCGGTCGTCGTGCCGCGAGCCGAGGCTGTCGATGAGCCGCTTGGCGCCGTGGACGAAGTTGCCGCGGAGCTCCCGCTCGGCCGAACCCACGAGCCGGTCGATGCCGAGCCCGATGTCGCGGGTCGGCGTCTCGACCATACCGTCGGTGTAGAGCAGGATCACGTCGCCGGGGCGCATGATCGCGCGGGTGCCGGTGAACTCGGCGCCGGGGATCAGCCCCAGCACCGGCCCCTCCGTGTCGTGGACCGACCAGCGGCCGGACCCGGCGGACAGCTGGACGGCGGGCGGGTGGCCGGCGGTCCACACCTTGATGTCGCCGGAGGTGAGGTTCAGCGAGAGGTGGACGGCGGTCGCGAAGCCCTCGCTCCAGTCCTGCTGCAGCAGGAAGTCGTTGGCCGCGGGCAGGAAGTCCTCGGGGTGCAGCGCCCCGAGCAGGCCGCCGAACGCGCCGGACAGCAGCAGCGAGCGGGTGCCGGCCTCGTCGCCCTTGCCGGACACGTCGACCACCACGACGTCGAAGCGGTCGCCGTTGTGGGGGCGGGAGGCGACGACGAAGTCGCCCGCGAAGGGGGTGCCGTCGGCCGAGCGGAGCGCCGTCTCGACGTACCAGTCCTTGGGCAGGTCGGGCAGCTGGCCCTGGCGGCTGATCCGGTCGCGCAGGTCGACCAGCATCGACTCACCGCGCACCCCGGCCACGCCGAGGCGGGTGCGGCGGAACGACGACAGCAGGATGATCAGCCCCAGCACGAAGACGACGAGGATCTCGACCACGACGTAGGGCGTGATGTCGGGCTGCCGCGGCGACACGATGGCCAGCCCGGCGAGGGTCAGCACCACGAACCACGGCAGCTGCCGCGGCCCCAGCACGATGTTGCCGATCAGCAGCGGCACCGCCAGGACCGAGATCGGGAGCAGGGTCGGCCAGATGCCCGCGATGATGGCCACCATGGCGCTGGCCGCGACCAGCCCCAGGAACAAACGATTGTCGCCCGACCGGAGCAACCGCGTCAGGGCGGCTCGGGCTCGACGCACTCGCGAGTTCCCGGCCGCCGGTGCGATCGCGCGCTCGACGCTCATGTCTGTTCGGTGTCCCTCGGGCCAATGGGGGGCTGGCATTCACTGTACGGCGCGGGAGCGGAACCTGCGCTGACATTGGCCGCACCAGAACAAGTTCCTGCCCGCCATCGGGGAGGTGCGCACGAGGGTGCCGCAGACCAGGCAGGGCTGTCCAGACCGGCGGTAGACGTAGACCTCGCCCCCGTGGTCGTCCTCGCGGGCGGGCCGGCCCATGGCCTCCGGGGTGTGCTCCGGGCGCACCGTGTCGATGCGTCCCAGCCGCACACCCTCGGCCATCAGCGCCACCAGGTCGTCCCAGATCGCCTGGAACTGGCCACGGCGCAGCGTCCTCCCGGGCCGGCGCGGGTCCATCCGCTGCCGGAACAGCACCTCCGCGCGGTAGACGTTGCCGACGCCGGCGATGACCTGCTGGTCCATCAGCAGCTCGCCGATCGGCCGGGTCGAGCGGGAGATGCGCTGCCAGGCCCGCACGGGGTCGGCGTCGGCGCGCAGCGGGTCGGGCCCCAGGCCGGCGATCACGTCGTCTCGTCGGGCCGAGGTGACCAGGTCGCAGCGGGTCGCGCCTCGGAGGTCGGCGTACGACCAGGTGGCGGGGGCGGTCTCGGCGACGAGGCGCAGGCGCACCTGGCCCACGGGCGGCGGCACCTCCGCCGCGCCGGTCGTGACCGAGAAACCGCCGATCAGGCCGAGGTGGACGTGCACGACGTGGTCGTGCTCGAACTCGACGAAGAGGTGCTTGCCCGCGGCGTCCGCGGCCACCAGGCGGGTTCCGTCGATCTCGGCCGCCTCGCTCGCGAACCTGCCCTGCGGGGAGCTGACCGCCACCCGGCTCCCGGCGAAGGCGGCGTCGAGGTCGTCGGCCAGCCGGCGGAGCGTGTGGCCCTCAGGCATCGCCGCGCTGAGGCTCGTGCCCCAGCGCCGAGGGCGGCAGCGGGGGCAGCTCGCCGGTCGACTCGTACGCCGCGAGCTGGCCGATCCGCCGCACATGGCGCTCGTCACCGCTGAACGCGGTGGAGAGGAAGACGTCGACGAAGCGGAGCATGTCGTCGATCGGATGCAGCCGGCCACCGACGGAGATGACGTTGGCGTCGTTGTGCTCGCGGGCCAGGACCGCGGTCTCCTCCGACCACACCAGCGCCGACCGCACCCCGCGCACCTTGTTGGCCGCGATCTGCTCGCCGTTGCCGGAGCCCCCGATCACCACGCCCAGGGCCTCGACGCCCTCGGCCTGGTCGGCGGCGACGCCTTCGGCGGCCCGCAGGCAGAAGACCGGGTAGTCGTCGAGGGCGTCGTAGACGAACGGGCCGTGGTCGACCGGGTCGTGCCCGTGCTGGAGCAGCCAGTCGAGGAGCCGGTCCTTGAGCTCGAGCCCGGCATGGTCGGAGCCGACGTGAACGCGCATGGGGGGATCCTCTCAGTCCCGGGGGGCGCCGCCGCCGGCCAGGGCCGCTGTCGGGGCGCCGTCGTGGTGCAGGCGGAAGAACGCCGCCACCTGGCACAGCACCGGCTCCGCCGCGGTGAAGTCCTCCAGCCGGCGCCAGAAGCCGTGCGCCTGGCCGAGCTGACGGCTGGCGACGACCTCGACGCCGGCCTCGGCGGCCCGGCGGGCCAGCTCCTCCCCCTCGTCGCGCAGCGGGTCGTGCTCGGCGGTGACCACCATCGTGGGCGGCAGCGTGGCCAGGTGCGGCGAGAGGAGCGGCGCCAGGTCGGGGTGGTCGTGGTCGGCCGGGTCGGCGTACTGCTGCCAGAACCACGCCGCCTGCTCCGGCTCGAAGCCGCCGTGCTCCGCCTCGGCGTACGACGGCGACGAGCAGGTCGGGTCGAGGAACGGGTAGACCAGACCCACCGCGGCGAAGCGGCCCGGGTGCCGCAGGGCCGCCCCGAGCGCGAGGTTGGCGCCCGCGCTGTCGCCATGGACGTACGCCGGCCCGTCGAGGCCCTGCGTCGCGGCGGCGTCGCCCAGCCAGGCCACCACGGCGTCGACGTCCTCGACCGCGGCCGGGAACCGGTGCTCCGGCGCCAGCCGGTAGTCGACGCTCAGCACCGCGACGCCGGCGGCGTTGGCCAGCCGCCGGCACGGCGCGTCGTGCACCTCGAGGTCGTGGAACACGAAGCCTCCGCCGTGGACGTGCACGACCACCCCCGGCAGGGCGTCGGCGGGACGGTAGAGCCGGCAGGGCACCCCTCCCACATCGAGGTCGCGCACCTCGGCGACGTCCTGTCGGGGCGACGCCGCCGCGGTCCTGCGGGCGAGGGCGCGCGAGGCCTCGATGTCGAAGCGGGGGTCGTCGAAGGCCAGGGCGCCGGCGGCCTGGTCGACGTCGGCGCGGACCTCGGGATAGAGCGCCATCGGTCAGCGCTCCCGGTGAGCGCACGCGACGGCCGCACGCGGGCGGCTGGCCTCGGACATGCGGCGACCCTATCCACCGGAGCGGTCCCCTAGGATCCGTGGCATGTCCTCCCCCTTCGGCGGTCTGGTGCTGGCGGGGGTGTTCGTGGCCGAGGTCGCCGCCCTGGCCGCGCTGTTCGTCTGGGGCCAGGCGACCCAGGGCTGGCTGCTCGGCGTGGCCGCCGCCGGGGTGGCTGCTCTCGCGTGGGGACTCTTCGCGGCGCCGAAGGCCCGCTTCCCGCACCCCGTCGGGCGGCTGCTGGTCAAGGTGGCCGTCTTCGGCAGCGCCGTGGTCGGCCTCTGGGGTGCCGGGCACCCGGGGTGGGCCTGGGCGCTCGCGGTCTTCGTGGTCGTCGTCCACGCGCTCACGCTGCTGCCGGCGGTCCGCTCGGTCGACCCCCGCGAGTACTGACCCGTCTGCGATGGACGAGCAACTGGTGGAGCGGGTGCTCCGAGCCGTGGAGCAGATCCCGCGCGGCCGGGTGGCGTCGTACGGCGACCTGGCGGAGCTGGTGGGCGTGGGCCCGCGCCTGGTCGGCCGGGTGATGTCGCTCTACGGCAGCAACGTGACCTGGTGGCGGGTCACCAGCGCCTCCGGCGACCTGCCACTCGCGCTGGCGGACGAGGCCCGGGCCCGCTGGGCCGACGAGGGCATCACGTGGAAGCCGAACGGTCGGGGCTGCCGGATCCGCGACCACCGCGTCGACCTGACCCGGCTCGCCGACGACTACGAGCGGGCCGTGCGCGACCTCGGGTGACCCGGCGCCGACCGTGACTGCTGCCGCCAGATCAGCCAGGCGAGCACCGCGGGGAAGACGAAGATGTAGGCCGGGAACGCCCAGTCCACGAACGTCCACCGCTGCAGCGTGAGCAGCGTCAGCGCCCCGCCCGCCGACACCAGCACGAAGAACAGCGGGTGCTCGGTGTCCGGGTGCGTGACCGCCTTGCGGACGGTCGGGACCGCGGCGAGGAAGTCCGCCGCGATGCTCAGCACGATCGCCACCGCCGCCGACTCCGTGACCGCCCACAGCACGACGGCCAGCGCCGACAGCCCACCGCAGGCCCAGTCGAAGACGCCGAGCCGCCAGTACGCCGCCGTCGTGGCGAACGACGCCACCAGCACCATCAGCGGGCCCAGCACGATCCCGAGGGTCATCACCGCGCGCAGCCCGACCCCCTCCTGCAGCTCGGCGGCCAGCACCACCGCCGGCGCCACCGCCCACATCAGCCACGACGCCCGGTTGGGCCGCACCCGCCCGGCGAGCGTCTCCACGACGTAGTGCATCGCCCCGGCGAGGTTGAGCACGAGCGTGAGATAGACCCACCGCTCGTCGATCACGGCGCCTCCTCGTCACTCCGCGGGGAGGACAGCGTGTCACGCGACCGCGAGCCGACCACTCCGTCCGCGCCGTCGGCGGTCCTCAGCGGCGTGGCGTCGCTGGCGAGTGGCCGGATGGCGGCGTGAGCTGCGGCCGGCCACGGTCACGGCGGCGGTTCACTCGCGCCGCGGCCGATGCCGGATGGGCTGCACGGCCTGGCCGGCTCGTCGGGGTGGGGGGAGGAACTCGGGGCGGCCGTCGGCGGCGATGCGGGCCTGCCAGGGGGTGTGGTGGACCAGCCGGTGGTGGTGGCCGCAGAGCAGCACCAGGTTGTCCAAGGACGTGGGGCCGCCGTCGGCCCAATGCACGAGGTGGTGGGCGTGACACATCACCGGCGGGCGGGTGCACGACGGGAACGCGCAGTGCCGATCACGCGCGACCAGCGCCTGCCAGATCGCCGTGGTGACCCGCCGCCGCTCCCGCCCCACGTCGAGGACCTGGCTCTCGCCACCGAGCACGACCGGGACGATCCCGGCATCACACGCCAACCGACGCACCGCCGCCGCCGAGAGCCGCAGCCCATCCTCCGCCTCCCCCTCGCCCACGTCCAGGCCGTCGCGGAGGTCGTCGAGGTCGATGGTGACCGCGACCCGCGGCACCTGCCCGTGACTGGCCGGCGGCAGCCCGGTGTCCAGGGCATGCTGGGCGGTGGTCACGAGGGCGTCCCAGAGACGGGCACCATGGTCCCGCGGGTCTGCCTTCAGGGCGGCCGGGTCGTCGCCGGTCGGCTGCGGCCTGGTGAGCGGGAGCAGGGCGGCCCGCAGGATGGCGCCGTCCTCGACCGACCCGCGGCCCTTGACCCGGACCCCACCCGCACCGTCGTCGGTCACGGTCAGGAACCGGCCCAGATGCGCGGCCCGCTCCTCCCGATCGAGGGCGGCCTCCAGCCGCCGCTCCACCCGGTCCGGGTCCACCACCTGCGCCAGATGCCGGCCCGCACGGGCCAGGTCGGTCGCATCCAGGCACCTGGCCTGCTCCAGCAGATGTGTCTCCCCGCGGCGCCGCAGCAACGGCGCACCCGGCAGCTCCTCCACCGCGTCGAGCACCACGTCGGCCTGCTCGGGTGAGACCGCGCCGTCGGCCAACGCCGCCGCCGTGGCGCACCGGTCGCCGGTCAGTGCCCGCGCCCGGCGGACCACCCGACGCCCCGCCCCACGACGCAGCCCACCCACATGGGTCAGCCAGTCCGCCGTCGACCCCCACCCCGCCCGTTTCGCCGCCCCCCGGGCCTCGACCTCGGCCACCGCCCCCGCCTCGACCGCCGCCAAGACCGCGCGCAGCTCCGCCACCGCCACCCCCACCTCCAGCAGCTCGGCATCAGTGCGCGCCGCCCACAGGACCTCGCTCAGCGAGGCGACCTCGACCGTGGCCCGGCCGAGCAGCTCGGCCGGCCCGGAGCCGTGGTCGCTGAGGATCGCCATACCCCCCACCCCACCAGCCACCACCGACAAGAACACCCCCGAAACCAGGGTTCTCCACAAACCGCCAGGTCACGGGTCC
>JAUILS010000100.1 GCA_030432975.1 Actinomycetes bacterium | reverse complement strand
GCCGACCCGCTGCGGGTGCTGCACCTGAGCGACCTGCACGTCACCCCCGGCCAGCGGCGCAAGCTCGAGTGGGTCCGCGGCCTGGCCGGTCTCGACCCCGACCTGGTGATCACCACCGGCGACTTCCTCGCGCACCGGGACGCCGTCGACCCCGTGCTCACGGCCTACGACGAGCTGCTGGAGCGGCCCGGGGTCTTCGTCTTCGGGTCCAACGACTACTTCGCTCCGCAGCTGAAGAACCCGCTGCGCTACGTCATGCCCGACGACGGCCGCCGCAACACCAGCGCGCCGCCGCTGCCGTGGCCCGACCTGCAGGCGGGGCTGGCCAAGCGGGGCTGGCTGGAGCTCACCAACGAGCTGGGCGACCTCGTCGTCGGCGGGCTGCGGATCTCCTTCGCCGGCGTCGACGACCCGCACCTGGGCTACGACCGGCTCGACCTGGTTGCCGGACGCGCCGACCCCACGGCCGACCTGCGGCTGGGGGTCACGCACGCGCCGTACCTCCGGGTGCTCGACCAGTTCGCGCGCGACGGCTACGACGCGATCATCGCCGGGCACACCCACGGCGGTCAGGTCTGCCTGCCGTACGCCGGCGCGCTCACCACCAACTGCGACCTCGACAACGCACGCGCCAAGGGCCTGCACCGGCACCCGGCCGACTCCCGGCCGGGCGACCCCGGCTCCAGCTGGCTGCACGTCTCGGCCGGTGTCGGCACCTCGCCGTACGCCCGGATCCGGGTCGCCTGCCGCCCCGAGGCGACGCTGCTCACGCTCACCTCGCGCTGACCCACGGACCCTGCCGTCCGTGGGCCACAACCGATTTCGGGGCCCCGGACGGGCTCCGGTATGCTCGCCCAGGTTGCGGGGAGACCCGCATCGGGCTGTGGCGCAGCTTGGTAGCGCGCTTCGTTCGGGACGAAGAGGCCGCAGGTTCAAATCCTGTCAGCCCGACCCTGTGATGTCTCAGGACATCTGCAAGACCCGAACCCACGGGAGTGGGTTCGGGTCTTGGTCATTTTTGGGGTTGGTAGTCCTTGTCGAGGTCGATCTGGAGGTCTCGGAGGAGCTCGCCGGTGATGGCGTGGACGACTCTGACGTGGAGGTCGTGGACGAGGAGGATGACGTGGGTTCCTGCGTGGGTTCGTCCGATGCCGATGTGGCGGAGTTGGCCGTGGACGCGAAGGGTGACGGTGCCGGACTTGTCGACGCGGTCGTGCCGGACGCGGTCGTGGGTGTCGGCGTCTCGTGAGGGTCCGGGCAGGGCTTTGGGCATGGTGTCGTAGAGGGCTGCGGGGGTGGCTCGGTGGGGCAGGGATCGGTGTGGCCGGGCGGTGTTGTACTGGTGTCGGAACCGGTCGAGGAGGGCCTGCAGCTCGGTGATGGTGCTGGGTTGGTGGGGTTGGGCTCGCAGCCACTTCTTGAAGGTCTGTTGGAAGCGTTCGGCTTTGCCGCAGGTGGTGGGGTGGTTGGGTCGGGAGTTCTTCTGGACCACGTTCCAGGTTCGTAGTTGTTGTTCGAAGCCGTTGCGTCCGCCTTGGCGTCCGGTGCCGGCGAGTCGGACGGTGTAGACCATGCCGTTGTCGGTGAGTGTGGACGCCGGGATGCCGTGTTGACCTGCAGCTTCGCGGAACGTGCGGGTCACGATCGGGGTGGTGATCCTTGGGTGGGCGCTGAGGTGGAGGGCGTAGCGGGTGCAGTCGTCGAGCCAGGTGATGATCTCGACGTCGGCGCCGGGCCGGCCGTCGGGGCGGGTGAGGCGGTAGTGGGTGAAGTCGGACTGCCAGGTCTGGTTGGGCATCGCGGCTTGGAACCTGATGTAGGAGGACTTCGGCTTCTTCTTGGGCTCGGGGGTCACCGCGCCGTGGCGGGTCAGGATGCGGTGGATCGTGGCGCGGGACAGGGTGGTCTGGTGGTGGTGTTGCAGGTGCCAGAGCAGTGTTTCGGCGCCGGCGTCGTGGCCGGCCTCGGTGAGTTCTTTGCGCAGGCGTAGGACGAGGTCCACGGTGGCCGGTGGGGTCGCGCCCGGTGAGGTCTTCGGTGCGCGGGACCGCGGTTCGAAGGCGGCCTCGCCCTCGGCCCTGTAGCGGGCCATCATCCTGCTGACGGTGGCTTCGGACAGGCCGTAGGTGCGGGCGGCCTCGGCCTGGGTGAGGCCCTGCTTGGTGATGGCTGTGATGACCAGCCTTGCTCTGGACACGAGTGAGCATGACGGGCCGGTCTTGCAGATGTCGTGAGACATGCCTTGCAGATGTCCTGAACCAGCACACTGTCAGCCCGACCCTGTGATGTCTCAGGACATCGGCGACAGCCGGACCCACAATGGTGGGTCCGGCTGGTGTCATTTCCGGGGTCTGTGGACCGGTGGCCGGGACCGCCTTTGCGGCCTTCGCGTTCGTCGCCTAACCTGGAAGTGGCCTGCACGCCGTGGATCCCGACCGACCACGATCTCAGGGGCGCGCCGCGGGCCGTGATACATGGGGGCTCGTCGTGGGTGGTTTGTCAGCGCGCGTCATCGCGTCGCTCGTTCTCTCGACCGTGCTGGTCCTGTCGCCGGGTGGCTTCGCCGCGCCGGCGTCCGCGACCACGCACGGCACGCTGGTGCCGGAGTCGGCCGACGGGGGCTACCCGCGGATCGAGAAGACTCCGCAGGAGGTGCTCTCCAACGGCAAGACCAAGCCGCGGAAGACCTCTGCGGTCGCCCAGGTCGGCGACATGATCGTCTCCGGTGGCAACTTCCTCAAGATCACGGTGGACGGCACGACCATCGACCAGGCGTACTTCGCCGCCTGGGGCATGGACTCCCAGCAGATGGTCTGCCAGGAGCAGTTCACCTTCAACAAGGAGGTGACGGCCGTCGAGGCGGGCCCCACCCCCACCCAGGTCTACGTCGCCGGCAAGTTCACCAAGGTCTCCGGCAGCGACGGCAAGCTCAAGTCGCGCAACAAGGTCGTGCTGGTCGACCTGAGCGACTGCTCGGTCGTCAAGCCCTTCAAGAGCCCGAAGCCCAAGGGGCTTCCCACCGAGATCGCCTACGGCAGCGGCCGGCTCTTCATCGGCGGCAACTTCACCACCGTCGGCACGACCAGCGTCGAGACCGTCGTCGAGGTCGACCCCACCACCGGCGCCGTCGTGCCCGGGTTCAGCTTCTCGACCTCCGGCGAGTACTTCCCGCGAGTGCGGATGCTCGAGCTGAACGACGCAGGCACCCGCCTCTACCTCGGCGGCCTGTTCTCCGGCGTCTCCGGCCCGGGCGGCTCGATCAGCGGCCCGATGGCGATCATCGACATCAGCAACCCCGCTGCGGCCACGCTCACCGGCCACCAGCTCATCAACATCCCGACGCCGCGCTACGACGTCCAGGACATCGGGATCTCCCCCGACCGGCAGCACTACGCCCTGGTCTACGGCACGGCGACGAGCTCGGACTACGTCTACTACGCCAGCGCGCAGGAGACCACCGTCACCTATCAGTGGCGCCACTACATGCGTGACTCGTCGTTTGGCGTCGCCGTCTCCGACGTCGCGGTCTACGTCGGCGGGCACTTCTGCAAGCTCGACAGCGGGCCCGGGCCGACCGAGGTGATGGAGCCCAAGCTCGGCTTCGACGGCTGCACCGGCGCCAGGAAGTACGCCGGCGGCGTGTGGCGCAGCCATCTGGCCGCCCTCGACCCGGCCGACGGCACCCCGCTCGCCTGGAACCCCGGCCAGAACTCCAAGGTGGGTGCCAAGTCGCTGGAGGTCGTCGACCGCGGACTGCTCGTCGGCTCCGACGGCATGTGGGCCGGCGGGCGCAAGACCGGCACGACCACCTTCTTCGACCTCGGGTAGCCCCGACCGCGGCAGGCAGGCCCCGGACCGACCGGTCCGGGGTCAGCCCTGAGCCGGCGTCAACCGGCTGCCGCGCTCAGAGAGCCGCGGCGACGAGCTCGGCGATCTGCACCGTGTTGAGGGCCGCGCCCTTGCGCAGGTTGTCGTTGCTCACGAACAGCGCCAGGCCACGGTCGTCCTCGACGCCCTGGTCCTGCCGGATCCGGCCGACGTACGACGGGTCCTTGCCGGCCGCCTGCAACGGGTTGGGGATCTCGCTGAGCTCGACGCCGGGCGCGGCCGCCAGCAGCTCCTGGGCGCGGGCCACGGTCAGGGGGCGGGCGAACTCGGCGTTGATCGCCAGCGAGTGGCCGGTGAAGACCGGCACCCGCACGCAGAGGCCGGAGACGCGCAGGTCGGGGATGCCGAGGATCTTGCGCGACTCGTGGCGGAGCTTCTGCTCCTCGTCGGTCTCCCCGAGGCCGTCGTCGACGATCGAGCCGGCGAGCGGCAGCACGTTGTAGGCGATGGTGCGGGCGTACTTCACCGGCTCGGGGAAGGCCACCGACTCGCCGTCGTAGGCCAGCTCGCGCGACTTGTCGCCCGCGGCCGAGACCTGCGAGGCCAGCTCCTCGACGCCGGCGACGCCGGAGCCGGAGACCGCCTGGTAGGTCGACGCGATGAGGCGCACGAGCCCCGCCTCATCGTGCAGCGGCTTGAGCACCGGCATCGCGGCCATCGTGGTGCAGTTGGGGTTGGCGATGATGCCCTTGCGGGCCTCGTGGATGGCCTCGGGGTTGACCTCCGAGACGACCAGCGGGACGTCGGGGTCGAGCCGCCAGGCCGAGGAGTTGTCGACGACGGTCACCCCGGCCGCGGCGAAGGTCGGCGCCACCGCGCGGGAGGTGGTCGCCCCCGCGGAGAAGACCGCGATGTCGAGGCCCGACGGGTCGGCGGTGGCGGCGTCCTCGACGACCACGTCGCGGTCGCCGAACGGCAGCACGGTGCCGGCCGAGCGCGCGGAGGCGAAGAACCGCACCTCCTCGACCGGGAAGCCGCGCTCCAGCAGGATCTGCCGCATCGCGACGCCCACCTGCCCGGTGGCCCCGACGACGCCGAGTCGCACCCCGCGACTCATCGCCCGGTCCCGCCGTAGACGACCGCCTCGACCTCGTCGGCGTCGAGGTCGAAGGCGGCGTGCGCGGCGAGCACGGCCGCGTCGACCTGCGCCTCGTCGACGATCACCGAGATCCGGATCTCGGAGGTGGAGATCATCTCGATGTTGACCCCAGCCGCCGCCAGCGCCGAGAAGAACTTCGCGGTGATGCCCGGGTGGGAGCGCATGCCGGCGCCGATCAGCGAGACCTTGCCGATCTGGTCGTCATAGACGAGCTTGTCGTAGCCGACCTCGTCCTGGATGCGCGCCAGCGCGCTCATCGCGGTCTGGCCGTCGTCGCGAGGCAGCGTGAAGGAGATGTCGGTGAGGCCGGTGGCGGCGGCCGAGATGTTCTGCACCACCATGTCCAGGTTGATCTCGGCCGCGGCGAGCGCCTCGAAGATGCGGGCGGCCTCGCCGACCTTGTCGGGCACCCCGACGACGGTGATCTTGGCCTCGCTGCGGTCGTGGGCGACCCCGGCGATGATCGGCTGTTCCATGTCTTCCTCTCCCTCGGCGGGGCCGGGACTGATCCAGGTGCCCTCCTTCATCGAGAAGGACGAGCGGACGTGCACGGGCACGTCGTACCGGCGGGCGTACTCGACGCAGCGCAGGTGCAGCACCTTCGAGCCGCTCGCCGCCATCTCCAGCATCTCCTCGTGGGAGATCTTGTCGAGCTTGCGCGCCAGCGGCACCACCCGCGGGTCGGTGGTGTAAACACCGTCGACGTCGGTGTAGATCTCGCAGACGTCGGCGCCCAGGGCGGCCGCCAGGGCCACCGCGGTCGTGTCGGTGCCGCCGCGTCCGAGCGTGGTGATCTCCTTGGTCTGCTGGCTGACGCCCTGGAAGCCCGCGACGATCACGATGTGTCCGTCGGCGATCGCCGAGGAGATCCGGCCCGGGGTGACATCGATGATCTTGGCCTTGCCGTGGACCGCGTCGGTGATCACCCCGGCCTGGGAGCCGGTGAACGAGCGCGCGGTGTAGCCCAGGTCGGAGATGGCCATCGCCAGCAGCGCCATCGAGATGCGCTCGCCGGCGGTCATCAGCATGTCGAGCTCGCGAGGCGGCGGCAGCGGGCTCACCTCGCGCGCGAGGTCGAGCAGCTCGTCGGTGCTGTCGCCCATGGCCGACACGGCCACGACGACGTCGTTGCCGGCGCGCCTGGCCTCGGTGATGCGTCGGGCCACCCGCTTGATGCTTTCGGCGTCGGCCACGGACGAGCCGCCGTACTTCTGCACGACAATGCCCACGGTTGGTCCTCGAGGTCGTTCGGGAGTCGACCGCGTGGCCCCGGAACGGGCCCGCCACGCTGCGCTGCGGCCGCCGGCTCAGTCTACCGAGAGGGCGAGGAGTCGCCGCCGAGGATCTCATCGGCGGCGGCGACGTGGTCGTCGTCGATGGTGAACTCGGCGTCGAGCCGGTCGTGGGCCACGACCGACAGCAGTGCGTTGAGCAGCGCGCCCGCGAGGTTGCCCCACGAGGAGACGTAGGAGAACTGCCACCACCACAGCGCCTCGGCGATGTCGCCGGAGCGGTAGTGCCGCAGGCCGTTCTCGAGGTCGGTGGCGATGCTGGTGAGGTCGTCGGACAGCTGGCTGTCGACCAGCTCGGGAGCGTAGGGGTCGAAGACGAAGCTGTAGGTGTCGACGGCGTCGAAGAGCTCGGCGAAACGCAGCCGCATCTGGTCGAGGTCGGACTCGGGGCCGACGTCGGGTTGGTACTCCGTCGGGGGCTCGAAGTCCTGCATCGCACCGAGCCGCGCGCCGGCCAGCAGGAGCTGGCTCACCTCGAGCAGCAGCAGCGGGATCGCCGATCCGCTCTGCTCGTCGCGGGAGATCTCCCGCAGCGACAGCAGGAAGCTGGCGACCTGGTCGGCGATCTGCTGGGCGAAGTCCTCGGTCTCGCTGTCGAGGCCCGCCCCGAGGTCCTCGACGGACTCCAGGCGACCTCCGTCGTGGTCAGTCATCGGCCGATCTCCTTCCGGCGAACGCACGGCCCAGGGTGACCTCGTCGGCGTACTCGAGGTCACCTCCCACGGGAAGTCCACTCGCCAACCGCGTCACGCGCAACCCCATCGGCTTGAGGAGGCGGGTGAGATAGGTCGCCGTCGCCTCGCCCTCGAGGTTGGGGTCGGTGGCCAGGATGACCTCGGTGACGGTGCCGTCGGCCAGCCGGGTCATCAGCTCACGGATGCGCAGCTGGTCGGGGCCGATGCCGTCGATCGGGCTGATCGCACCGCCGAGCACGTGGTAGCGGCCGCGGAACTCGCGGGTGCGCTCGATGGCGACGACGTCCTTGTACTCCTCGACGACGCAGAGCACGGCCGGGTCGCGGCGCGGGTCGCGGCAGATGCGGCACTGCTCGTCCTCGGAGACGTTGAAGCAGGTGGTGCAGAACTTCACCTTGGCCTTGACCTCGACCAGCACGTCGGCGAGCCGGCGTACGTCGACCGGGTCGGCCTGCAGCAGGTGGAACGCGATCCGCTGGGCGCCCTTGGGCCCGATGCCCGGGAGCCGGCCGAGCTCGTCGATGAGGTCCTGGACGACGCCTTCGTACAACGAGGGCTCCTCAGCCCAGCCCGGGCAGACCGCCCGGCAGGCCGCCGCCCGGCAGGCCGCCACCGGGCTGGTCCCCGCCGGGCAGGCCGCCGGCCAGCGGACCGAGCGCGCCGGAGGCGAGCGACTCGGCCTGGGCCTTGGCGTCGCGGAAGGCGGCCACGATCATGTCGGCGAGGTCGGACAGGTCGTCCTCGCTGTCGCCGTCGACCGTGCCGGGGCGGATGCGGACGCCGACCAGGTCTCCGAGGCCGCAGACGGTGACGGTGACGGCGCCACCGGCCACCGAGCCGTCGACGGTCTGCTCGGCGAGCTGCGCCTGGGCGTTCTGCAGCTGCTCCTGCATCTGCTGGGCCTGCTCGAGCAGGGAGTTCATGTCGAAGCCGCCGCCGAGGGCGTCGAAGGGGTTGTCGGTCATGGGATCACCTTGTCTGATCGGGGGTGGCGGGGCGGTCGGGCGCGCGGGCCTACTGGTGAGGGATCTCCTCGATGATCTCCGCGCCCAGGGTGCGCTGCAGCAGCTCGGCGCCGTCGTAGCTGGTGACGTCGAGGTCGTCGGGATGGGCCTCCGCGTCGGCCCGGGCCGCGCCGTCGTCGGCCTCCGCCGGCGCGTCGGTGGAGCGGGTGTCGCGGATCGCCTGCCGGGCCGCGTCGATCGCTCCCGGGTCGGCCCGGGGAGCCTCGGGGGACCCGTCGGTCGGGCCGGCGGGCTCCTCAGGCGGGGGCGGGGGGGCCTTCGCGGCGGTGGCCTCGGGGGCCGCCCAGTCGGGCGGACCGTCGGGTGGGCCGTCGGGCGCCGCCGATGGGGCGTCGGCCGGCGGCGTCGCGGCGGCAGCGGGTGTCGGGGCAGGGGGAGCCTCGGCAGGGGGCGCCTGGTCGACCGAGGGGGCGGACTCGCCGGGCCCGCCGGCCGTGGGCTGGGCGCCCGGGTCGACGATCGCCTCGATCGTCCAGTCGGCACCCACGACGTCGATGGCCGCCTGCCGGACGATGTCGACGCTGCCGCCCTTGAGGAACGACTCGCGCGCGCCGGCGTTGGCGAAGCCGAGCGTGAGCGTGTCACCGTCGACCGCCACGACCTGCGCGTGCTGGGTGAGGTGGATCCAGGTGAGTCGCCGGCGCAGCTTGGTCGCCTCGACGATGTCGGGCCACAGCCGGCGTACGTCGACCAGGGTCAGGCCGCCGGACGGGCCCTGCGCGGGCTCGCGGGTGGTCGGGGCGGGGGCGGGCGCGGCGGGCTCCGGTGCGGGCGCGGCGGCAGGCGCCTCCGCGGCCGGCTCGGGGGCCGCCGGCGGGGCGGCGGGCGCGGCAGGAGGCTGCTCCGGCCGGGACTGCGGGCCGGACTCCTCCGGGGAGGAAGCCTCCGGGGCGGACGCCGTGACCGGCTCGGCCGGTGCCGGCGCCGCGGCGGCGGGCGCACCCGGGGCAGCGGGAGCCGCCGCGGCGGGAGCCGGAGCGGCGGGGGCGCCCGGCGTACCGGTGATGGCGGCGCGCTTCTCGAGCCGGTCGAGCCGGGCCATCACCCCGTCGGCGGAGTGGTCGGCCCCCGGCAGCAGCACCCGCGCGCAGATCAGCTCGAGCAGCATCCGCGGGGCGGTGGCGCCCCGCATTTCGGTGAGCCCGGCGGCGACGAGGTCGGCCGCGCGGGAGAGCTCGGTGCGCCCGAAGCGCGCGGCTTGGGCCACCAGCCGCTCGCCCTGGTCCTCCGACACGTCGATCAGGCCGGTCGCCGGGGCGTCGGGCACCGCCGCCACGATCACCAGGTCGCGCAGCCGGCGCAGCAGGTCCTCGGTGAAGCGTCGCGGGTCCTGGCCGGTCTCGATCACCTTGTCGACCACGCCGAACACCGCCTGCCCGTCGTCGGCCGCGAACGCGTCGACCACCTCGTCGAGCAGCGACTCGGGCGTGAAGCCGAGCAGCCCGGTGGCGAGCTGATGGGTCACGCCGTCGGCGCCGGCCCCGCCGAGCAGCTGGTCGAGCACCGACAGCGTGTCGCGGGCCGAGCCGCCGCCGGCCCGGACGACCAGCGGCACCGCCGCGGGCTCGATGCCCACGCCCTCGCGCTCGCACAGCTCGCCGAGGTAGGCCGACAGCAGGCGCGGCGGGATCAGCCGGAACGGGTAGTGGTGGGTCCGCGACCGGATCGTCGGGATGACCTTGTCGGGCTCGGTCGTGGCGAAGATGAAGCGCAGGTGGGGCGGCGGCTCCTCGACGAGCTTGAGCAGGGCGTTGAAGGCCTGCGTGGTGACCATGTGGGCCTCGTCGATGATGTAGACCTTGTAGCGGTCGCGCACCGGCGCGAAGAAGGCCTTCTCCCGCAGGTCACGGGCGTCGTCGACACCGTTGTGGGAGGCCGCGTCGATCTCGATCACGTCGATCGACCCGGGGCCGCCGCGCGCGAGGTCGCGGCAGGAGTCGCACTCGCCGCAGGGGTCGGCCACCGGGGCCTGCGCGCAGTTGAGCGCGCGGGCCAGGATGCGGGCGGAGGTGGTCTTGCCGCAGCCGCGGGGACCGGAGAAGAGGTAGGCGTGGTTGACCCGGTTGTTCGCGAGCGCGGCCCGCAGCGGCTCCGTGACGTGGTCCTGGCCGATCACCTCGGCGAACGTCTCGGGCCGGTAGCGGCGGTAGAGCGCGAGGGGTGAGTCCACCCCTGAACCCTAACCACCGGCACCGACCCCCGGAAGGCCGCTCCCGCACCACTCGGCCACCCCGAGGAGTCAGGGCATCGGCAGGCTGCGCCAGTGGGTCACGATCCGCGGCCCGCCGTCGGGGGCGTCGTCGACGACGTGGACGGCGTACGTCGGCGGGAGCTCGGTGGTGATCGCCTTGAAGGGCTCGGCGTCCATCGTCACCGTGGACACCACGCCACCGGGGATCAGCACCGGCAGCGGGCGGCGCATCGAGGTGAACGCGAGCGCGCAGGCGGAGTGGGCGTGGCCGACGAGCACCGCGACGACGTCGTCGTGGCGGTCCAGGACCTCCGCGAGGTCGGCGGCGTTCTCGAGGCGGATCGGGTCCATCAGCCCGAGGTGGATCCGCTCCGGCGGGTGGTGCAGGCAGACGAAGGCCCGCTCCCCCGGCTGGCGCGCGGCGAGCTGCTCGTCGAGCCAGGCCAGGGTCTCGGGTGCGAGCACCCCGTGGTCGATCCGCTCGCCCGGCGGTGCGGGCACCATCGAGTCCAGCATCAGGAAGAGGTGCCCCGCCGCGCGGTGGGCCTCGTCGGTCGGCCGGTCGGGCGGCAGCCCTCGCATCGCGGCGTACGCCGGCCGGACGTCGTGGTTGCCGATGCACAGGTACGCCGGGGCGGGGCCCGGCCACTCCCCCAGCACGGCCGCCGCCTCGGCGTACTCCTCCGGGGTGCCGTGGTCGGCGATGTCCCCGGTCACGAGCACCACGTCGACCGGCGGGTCGAGGCTGGCGAGGTGGCCGAGCACGCGCCGGACCCGCCCCACCGGGTCGCCCTTGCCGCCGAAGTGGGTGTCGCTGAGGTGCGCGATGACCAGCATGCCGCCATCGTGCCCCACCACCGTGGGGGTCGTGTGCCCCAGCCGTCGTCCTCCCCGCGGGGCCGGGCACACGACCCACCCGCCCCCCGGGCAAGCAAAGGCCCCCCGCGCACCCGGCAGAGCTCGCTTACCCTTGCTGCCTTCCGGCCCTGGGGGAGTTCGGCAAGATGCCGCCACACGGGGGGTTGGCCCGAGTGTAGGTGAGGCGCGGTCGGCCCCGCCAACCGACGGCGACATCCGCCGACCGCCGGCCCGCGCCCGGCCACCGGAAGATTTCGCGAGCCTCGCGGGCTACGGGTACCCTCCTCTGCGGAGGATTCGCCTAGTGGCCTATGGCGCTCGCTTGGAAAGCGGGTTGGGTTAACGCCCTCGCGGGTTCGAATCCCGCATCCTCCGCCACGCACCTCGGGAGGGGTGTCTGCCCTCTCCTCACCGCCGTCGGGCGACCAGCGGCCGGGCCACCATCGCGAGCACCAGCAGCGCGCCGCCGGCGAGCGCCCACCAGCGGGCGGCGTCGCGCACCTCCGGCACCGCGGAGTACGCCGGCTCCGGCGCGACCGCCGGGGCGGCCCCGTCGCCGACCACCGGGTCGCGCGGCACCTCACCGTCACGCGACGGCGAGAGGGGACGGGTGAGCGCCTCGACC
>JAUILS010000099.1 GCA_030432975.1 Actinomycetes bacterium | reverse complement strand
GAAGGCGTAGGCCTCCGCGAGGTCGCCGTGGAGCAGGTCGAGGTCGCCGTCGAGGTGGCTGGCGCTCGCCAGCCCGACCACGAGGTCGGGGGCGTCGGCGCGGTCCTCCGCGACGGCGCGGAGCCAGGCCCGCTCCAGCCGCTCCGGTACGCCGGCCCAGGAGGGCGCGTCGTCGGACGCGGCGAGGGCTCGGGCCGACGCCGACCACGGCCCGGTCACCAGCAGCAGTGGGAAGAGGTGGTCCCAGCGCTCGCCCGGGGCGAGCACGGCCCGCCAGACACCCGGGGCGTCGCGCAGGGCGTCGCCCAGCGCGTCGGCCAGCGCGCCGCGCGCCGAGGCGGCCTGCGGCTCGAGGGCCAGGGGGTCGGTGGCGCGCAGCAGCAGCGCCGCCTCGCCGTACACCTTGGTCGGCACGAGCAGGGGAGCGCCCGGGATCCCGGACGCCCCCCGTTCACCGTGGTGCACCCGCGCGACCAGCCCGGCGACCAGGCGCAGCGAGGCGCCCAGCTGCCGGGTCAGGCGGGTGCGGTCGGCCGTCACTGGCCGGCGACGTCCTGCAGCCCGTGGAACACCTCGGGCACCGGCCAGCCGCAGTTCCACATCACGTGCTTGGTGATGACGGTGGCGAACGTCTCGCCCTCGAGAGCGGCCTTGCCGCCGAACCGGCCGAAGATCTCCGAGATCTTGACCAGGTCGATCGCCTGGGACTCCACGAGCGCGCTGACGATCTCCTGCTGCAGCGGTGTGCGAGCACTCTTCTCCATGATGTGTCCTTCCCCCGTTGGTCGGTGACGACCCCATGCCGCCACCGACAAGACAGGAGGCCCCCGCCCGGGTCGTGATACGCGCCCGCTGCGGCCCGCCGTCCGCGAGGCCACGCTCCGTGCCCGAGGTCACGGACGGAGCCGTTGGTGCGCGTGGAGACGGATGGCAGGGTGAGACCAAGGGACGCAGGTCGGCATCGTGGTCGACAGCAGCGAAAGGACCCGCAGTGAACAGCAAGGAGCCCAGCCCGTTCGTCGTCCGGCAGCAGGCCGCCCTCCAGGAGCGGTGGCCCTTCGCGGACACCCAGGACTTCGAGGACGCGCGCCGAGGACTGATCGCGACCCTGGACCCCTGCGTCATCCGCGCCGAGGACGGCAGGGTGGTCTGGGACAACGACGCCTACGCCTTCTTGTCGGGTGACGCCCCCGACACCGTCAACCCGAGCCTGTGGCGGCAGTCGGTCCTGGTCTCCATGCAGGGTCTCTTCGAGGTGGTCGAGGGGATCTACCAGGTGCGCGGCTTCGACCTGTCGAACGTCACGTTCGTCGAGGGCGACACCGGGGTCATCGTCATCGACCCGCTGATCTCGGTCGAGACGGCCGCGGCGGCGCTGGCGCTCTATCGCGAGCACCGTGGCGACCGGCCGGTCACCGGCGTGATCTACACCCACTCCCACGTCGACCACTTCGGCGGCGTCCGGGGCGTCACGACCCAGGAGGACGTCGACGCGGGCCGGGTGCCCGTGCTGGCGCCGGAGGGCCTCGTCGAGCACGCGGTCGCGGAGAACGTCTACGCCGGCACCGCGATGTCCCGGCGGGCGGGCTACATGTATGGCGCCGCGCTCGCCAAGGGCCCGCAGGGGCAGGTGGGCGCCGGCCTCGGCCAGACCACGTCGACGGGCACCGTGACGCTGATCCGGCCGACCGTCGACATCACCACGACCGGGCAGGTCGAGGTCGTGGACGGGGTGACCATCGAGTTCCAGATGGCCCCCGGCACCGAGGCGCCGGCCGAGATGCACTTCTTCTTCCCCTCCTACGGCGCCTTGTGCATGGCCGAGAACGCCACCCACAACCTGCACAACCTGCTCACGCTGCGCGGGGCGCTGGTGCGCGACCCCAACGTGTGGTCGAAGTACCTCACCGAGGCGATCGACCTGTTCGGCGACCGCACGGACGTCGCCTTCGCGTCGCACCACTGGCCCACCTGGGGCCGCGACCGCGCCGTCGGGTTCCTCGCGACGCAGCGCGACCTCTATGCCTACTTGCACGACCAGACGCTGCGGATGCTCAACCAGGGCATGACGGGACCCGAGATCGCGGAGGCGCTGGTCCTGCCGCCGGCGCTCGAGAACGCCTGGAGCACCCACGGCTACTACGGCTCGGTCAGCCACAACGTCAAGGCGATCTACCAGCGCTACCTCGGGTGGTTCGACGGCAACCCCGCCCACCTGTGGCAGCACCCGCCGGTGGAGCAGGCGACGCGCTACGTCGAGTTCATGGGTGGTGCCGATGCCGTGGTCGAGAAGGCACGGGCCTCCTTCGAGGCCGGCGACTACCGGTGGGTCGCCGAGGTGCTGGGGCACGTGGTCTTCGCGGACCAGCAGCATGCCGCCGCCCGGGAGCTGCTCGCCGACACCTACGAGCAGCTCGGCTACGGCGCCGAGAACGGCACCTGGCGGAACTTCTTCCTCTCCGGGGCGACCGAGCTCCGTGACGGGGCGTTCGGGACGCCGGTCGCCACGTCCGCCGCGGACCTGGTTGCTCAGCTGACGCCCGAGATGCTGTTCGACGCCCTGGCCATCCAGGTCGACGGTCCCCGTGCCTGGGACGAGGACGTCACCGTCGACGTGGCCTTCACCGACGACGGCTCGCGCTACCGGCTGCGGCTCGCGAACGGGGTGCTGACGCACCGCCGCGTCGACGCTGTCGAGGGCGCCGACCTGACCCTGACGCTGCCCCTCCACGCCCAGCTGGTGCCGGTCGTGATGGGCGGCCTGACGCCCGAGCAGATGGCCGAGCAGGGGATCACCCTCGACGGGGACGCCTCCGCCATCCAGCGGGTCGTGGCCGTCCTCCAGCCCGGCGACCCCGACTTCGCCATCGTCACCCCCGAGAAGGAGTAGCCGCCCGCGGAGCCGGGGCGACCGCCTAGCCTGGCGGAGTGTCGGTCGACCGAGCGCTCGTGGAGGGGCTTCGTGCGGCGCTGGCCGCGCACGCGGACCCCGACCGGGCCGCGGACCAGCAGCGCTACATGAAGTCCGCGATGCCCTACCGCGGACTGACCATGCCGCTGGTGCGGTCGACCGTCCGGGAGCGCCTCGCCGGCGTGGGCTGGGAGGAGCGGGCGGACTGGGAGGACACGCTCCTCGCGCTGTGGGACGAGGCGGCCTTCCGCGAGGAGAGGTACGCCGGGCTGGCGCTGGCGCGGCATCGGTCGGCGCGAGCGTTCCAGGACCCCGACGCGATCCCGCTCTATCGCCACCTCGTCGTGACCGGCGCGTGGTGGGACCTGGTCGACGAGACCGCGACGCATCTGGTGGGGGACGTGCTGCTCGCGCATCGCGCGGACGTGACCCCCGTGGTGCGGGCGTGGGCGCGCGACGACGACCTGTGGCTGCGGCGTACCGCCGTGCTGTGCCAGATCCGGCATCGTGATGCCACGGACACCGACCTGCTCCGCGAGGTCGTCGAGGCCAACCTCGGCGACCCGTCGTTCTGGGTGCGCAAGGCGATCGGCTGGGCGCTGCGCAGCCACGCCCGCACCGACCCCGACTGGGTGCGCGCCGAGGTCGCGGCCGCGGGCGAGCGGATGTCGGGGCTGTCCCGCCGGGAGGCGCTCAAGCACCTCGGTGGCGCGGCGGGTGCGACCGGTAGCCTGCGCGCATGACCACGGCTCCCGACGGACCCGCGCCCGGTCCGACGCTGGGCGAGGTCGTCGACCTGCTGCACGGCTGGTTCCCGCCGGACACCGCCGACGAGTGGGACGCGGTGGGGCTGGTGCTCGGGGTGCCCGACCGGCCGGTGCGGCGCATCCTGTTCGCCGTCGACCCGGTGCTGCCGGTCGCGGAGGAGGCCGCCGCGTGGGGGGCCGACCTGCTGGTCGTGCACCATCCGTTGTTTCTCCGGGCCGTCCACGGGGTGCCCGCGACCACGCCGAAGGGCCGCACGCTGCACCGCCTCTCGGAGGTGGGCTGCGGCCTGCTCACCGCCCACACCAACGCCGACCGGGCCGCCGACGGCGTCTCCACGGCACTGGCCGCCGCGCTCGGGCTGACCGACGACGAGCCGCTGGTCGCCGAGGACGACGGCCGCGGCATCGGGCGGGTGGGCTCCGTGCCCGAAACGACGCTCGGCGCCTTCGCCGACGCCGTCGCGGCGGCGCTGCCGGAGACCGCCCAGGGCGTGCGGGTCGCCGGCGACGCGTCGCGGCCGGTGCGGCGGGTCGCGGTCGCCGGGGGAGCGGGCGACTTCCTGCTCGACCTGGTGGCGGCCGCGGACGTCGACGTCTACGTCACCAGCGACCTGCGCCACCACCCGGCGCTGGAGTTCCTGGAGAAGGACGGGCCGGCACTGGTGGACGTGTCCCACTGGGCCGCGGAGTGGACCTGGCTGCCGGCGGTCCGGGCGGCGGTCGACGCCGCGCTGGGGGATACGGTGGAGACCCGGGTGAGCACCCTGGTGACCGACCCGTGGAGCTTCCGCCGGTGAGCCGCCTGCCGACGCCCGCCCGACCGTCCCGCCCGATCCGTCCCCACCCGAGGAGCCGACGCTGAACGCCGACCCCGCCGCCCAGCTCGCCCTGCTCGACGTCCAGGAGCTCGACTCCCGCACCGACCAGCTGCGCCACCAGCGCGCCGGCCTCCCAGAGCTGGCCGAGATCGCCCAGCTGCGCGAGACCCGGCTGCAGTGGGAGCGCGAGCAGCGGGACGCCCAGATCGTGGTCGACGACCTCACCGAGGAGCAGGAGAAGGTCGACGCCGACGTCGAGGCCGTCAAGGCCCGCCGCCAGCGCGACCGCGACCGGATGGACCAGGGGCTGATCAGCAACCCCAAGGACCTCGAGCGGATGAGCCACGAGCTGGAGTCGCTCGAGCGGCGGATCAACGACCTGGAGGACCAGGAGCTCGAGGTGATGGAGCGCCTGGAGGAGGCCCAGGCCACGCTGACCTCGCTCACCGAGCGGATCGCCGCGGCCGACACCCGGCTGGCCGACCTCACGGCCTCGCGCGACGAGAAGGCCGCCGACATCGACCGCCAGCTCACCGACCTGGCTGCCGAGCGCGGCCCGGCAGTGGACGCGCTGCCCGACGACCTGCTGGCGCTCTACGACAAGCTCCGCGCCGGCAAGGGCGGCGTCGGGGCGGCGCTGCTGCAGGCCCGCGAGTGCGGCGGCTGCCGGCTCACGCTCGACAACGCCGAGATGGCGGTCATCAAGGCCGCCCCGCCCGAGCAGGTGATCCGGTGTGAGGAGTGCCAGCGGATCCTGGTCCGCACCGCGGAGTCCGGCCTGTGACCGAGCCGGACGACCTGGGGCTCGAGGACCTGCCGGGTGACCGGTGGGCGTCGGTGCGGTCGGTCGTCATCGAGGCCGACGGCGGGTCGCGCGGCAACCCCGGCCCGGCGGCGTACGGCGCGCTGCTGAAGGACGCCGAGACCGGCGAGGTGATCGCCGAGGACGGCACCACGATCGGCGAGGCGACCAACAACGTCGCGGAGTACGCCGGCCTGATCGCCGGTCTCCGGCTGGCTCGCGAGCTCACGCCCGAGGCCGAGATCGAGGTCCGGATGGACTCCAAGCTCGTCGTCGAGCAGATGTCGGGCCGGTGGAAGATCAAGCACCCGGCGATGCGCCCGCTGGCCGTCGAGGCCAACGGCCTGGCGCCGTTCGGGACGACGTACACGTGGGTGCCGCGGGAGCAGAACAAGCACGCCGACCGGCTCGCCAACGAGGCCCTCGACGGCACCCGCCACGGTGTCACCCTGGCGGGCGAGCTGCCCGCCGGTCCCGACGACGACGAGGAGCCCGACCCGGAGCCGACGGCGACGGCGCCCGCGACCCAGGGCCCGGTGTCCCGCGGCTGGGGCGGCGCCGGCACCCCGACGACGCTGGTGCTGGTGCGCCACGGCGTCACGCCGCACACCTCGGAGAAGCGCTTCTCCGGCGGGTTGGCCAGCGCCAACCCGGGGCTGTCCGACGAGGGCCGCGAGCAGGTGCGCACCACCGCCGACTGGCTGGCGCCGATGGCCGAGCGCTTCGACTCCCTGGTCTCCTCGCCGGTGCGCCGCACGCTGGAGTCCGCGGAGATCCTGGGGGAGCGGCTGGGGCGCGAGGTCGCGACCGAGCCCGGCTTCGCAGAGATGGAGTTCGGCGTCTGGGACGGGATGACCTTCGACGAGGTGGCCGCCGCGCACGCCGACGACCTCGACGCGTGGCTCGGCTCGCTCGACGCCGTGCCCGGCGAGGTGGGGGAGTCCTTCCGGGTGGTCGAGAAGCGCGTGCTCGAGGCGCTCGAGGCGACCCTCGACGCCCAGGCCGGGCGGACCATCGTGGTGGTCAGCCACGTCACGCCGATCAAGACGCTGGTCGCCCACGCCCTGCAGGCGCCGCTGCAGTCGGTGTTCCGGATGGAGCTGGCGCCGGCGTCGGTGTCGGTGATCTCCTACTTCAACGGCGGGCGCCACTTCGACGAGCCGATGGCCTCGCTGCGGATGTTCAACGGCCGGCCGACCGGGTCGCCGATCGACGTCAGCCTGCGCTGAGGCCGACCTCCGTCACCACCACGTCCAAGCGGGTGCCGGCCCGGCCGGAGGGCCCGATCTCGACGTCCCAGCCCAGCTCGCCGAGGAGCGCAGCGAGGGCGCCGGGGGTGAGAGGCTGCTCGCCGGACTCCAGCAGGTCGCGGGTCAGCAGGCCCTTGGTGTGCTTGTTGAAGTGGCTCACCACCGAGCGGCGGCCGTCGCGCTCCTGGAGCACCCGCACCGTCGCCACGCGGGGCGCCAGGTCGCCCGGCGGCCGCCAGAACGCGGCGTACGTCGTCGACCGCAGGTCCACCAGCAGCCCCGCGCCGAGGGCGCCCGTCACCGCGGGACCCAGCGCGTCGCGCCAGACGCTCGCGACGGGCCCGAGCCCGGGCAGGGTGACGTCGCCCGAGAGGCGGTACGACGGGATCCGGTCGGCCGGCCGGACCACGCCGAACAGGGACGAGGTCACCATCAGCCGGGAGGCGGCGCGACGCTTGGCGGCGGTGGTGAGCCCTCGCAGGTCCAGCGCATCGAAGAGCACGCCGGTGTAGATCGCGTCGGCCCGGGCGGTCGGGGCCGTCAGCAGGACGGCGTTGCGCGCGACCAGCTCGGCCTGGGTCCTGCCCAGGCCCAGCGTCGCCGACGCCCGCTCGGGGTGCCGGGTGCAGTGGTCCACGAGCGCCGCCAGCACCCGCTCGCGGGCCGGGGTCAGCTCCGGCGACGACAGCGACCCGAGGTCGAGCGCGGCCCCGCGGCGCGGGCTCGCCTTGCCCTCGCTCGGCGGCAGCAGGATCAGCACGCGGTCACCCTAGATCGTGGCTGCCGGGAGTCCGCGGACGGGTTCGATGCGACAGCGCGGGAGGCGAGAGCCCCTAGGAGGTCTATGGTCGAACCCAGGGCCGGCACTGTGTCGATCCGCCACGTCGAGGAGGTGCCGCATGCCTGACGCTCTACAGCCGCTGGTGGTGTCTTTCCGGAACGACTGCAACCTCATCACCTTCGACCGGACCGGCTATGCCATCAGTCTCCCGAGCTACAGCTTCGGCGTGGAGCCCGACCAGATCAGCCAGCAGTGCTCCAGCGTGCTCATTCCCGGCGACCAGACGACCATGGCCGTGACCTTTCCCAGTAACGTCTGGACCGCGATATACGGCACCGACATGGACTCCGGGATCGACATGCACGCCTCGTGGTACTGCAACCAGAGCCTCGAATGGGGAATCAGGCTCGTGTGGCCCAAGGCCAGCTGGCCGTACAGCGCTCCCGGCGACCCCGTTTGGTACTACTGGATTTCCGACAAGGTCGGCGGTTCGCCCACGTGGGTGGAGAACCAGCCCGCCTCCGCCCCGTTGTTGGTGTCCGGGTTCCGCAACCGGCTCGACCTCGTGGTGACGCCGACAGTGGACGACTTGTCGCTTTCTCTGGACGTGACGATCCGCGACTCTAAGAACAGCCCTGACCGCAACAAGGCGTCATGAATCGGAGACGAAACAGATAGTGAATACCTTCAGCATTGTCCGGGTGGTCGTCGACGGCGAGGAGCAGTTCTTCTTGCGAGAGGACGGGACGTTCAACAAGTGGCGTGTGGTCCCGAACAGCGATTGTGTCCCTCCCCAGGTCAGGTCGTCCATCCAGCAGTTCATCGAGGAGTATCGGGACGACCCTCCTCGGGCGGTTGCCTACGCCCGGAAGAACTGGACCTCGATCGACGCCGAAGGCGACACCATCCTGGGCGACGACTTCGCTGACATCGTGAAGCGCGAAATCCTCACTGGGTGCAATCAGGTGCGCACCGGGCTGGACACTGTGGCCTCGAGCGCGGACGTCGGCCAATTCTTCAACGATGAGCCGCTGATGCTCTGGGAGTGCTCCGACCTCGGGGGCGCTGACTGGTTGACGGAGGCACTCGAGTTCGCGATTGCCGGTTGAGGTGCCGTCAGGCCACTCGCATCGCGCCGCGCCTAGGGTGGCCCCCATGCCGACCAACCGCGTGCTCAGCCTGCGGCCCGCTGCGGAGGACTCCGTCGCCGCCGCCACGCTCCGCCGCGGCATCGCCGCGATCAGGGACGAGCAGTCGTTGCCATCGGACTTCCCGGAGGAGGCGCAGCGGACTGCGGTTGCGTCTGCGGCGGCACCGCGCCTCCCCGACCTCGACCGAACCGACCTCCCCATGGTCACCGTCGACCCGGCCTCCGCCATGGACCTGGACCAGGCGCTGCACCTCGCCCGGGCGGGGTCGGGCTACGTGCTGTCCTACGCCATCGCCGACGTGGCGGCGTACGTCACCGCCGGCGACCCCGTCGACCGGGAGGCGCACCGCCGGGGGCAGAGCTTCTACGGCGCCGACTCCAAGATCCCGCTCCACCCGACGGTGCTGTCGGAGGACGCCGGCTCGTTGCTCCCCGGCCAGACCCGTCCCGCGCTGCTGTGGACGGTGACGATGGACGCCGACGGCGAGCGCACCGACACCCGGGTGCAGCGGGCGCTGGTGCGCTCCCGCGCCAAGCTGTCCTACGACGAGGTGCAGCGGTCCCTCGACGCCGGCACGGCGGACGAGTCGCTGCAGCTGCTCCGCGAGGTGGGCGAGAAGCGCATCGCGCTGGAGATCGAGCGCGGCGGGATGACGCTGCCGATGCCGGAGCAGGAGATCGTGGTCCAGGACGGCGAGTGGAGCCTGGAGTTCCGCTCCGAGCTGCCCGTCGAGCTCTGGAACGCGCAGATGTCGCTGCTGTGCGGGTTCGGGGCCGCCGCGCTGATGCTCGACGGGGGCGTCGGCATCCTGCGGACGCTGCCGCCGCCCGACCCGCGCGACGTCAAGCGGCTGCGCCGCGTGGCCCATGCGCTCAAGCTCGACTGGCGCCGCGCCGAGTCGCCCGCCGACTTCATCCGACGCCTCGACCCCGCCGACCCCGCCGAGGCGGCCATGGCGGTGGCGTCGACGCGGCTGCTCCGCGGCAGCGGCTACACGCCCTTCGACGGCGCCCCGCCCGACCAGACCGAGCACGCCGCGCTGGCCTCGCCGTACGCCCACGTCACGGCACCGCTGCGCCGCCTGGTCGACCGCTTCGCCGGCGAGATCTGCGTGTCGCTGTGTGCCGGTCAGCCGGTGCCGGAGTGGGTGCTGGCCGCGATGCCCGACCTGCCCGACGAGATGCGGGAGTCGACCCGCCGCGCCAACGCCTACGAGAACGCCGTCGTCGACCTCGTCGAGACCGGCATCCTGCGGCGCCGGGTGGGCGAGGAGTTCGCCGCCGCCGTGGTCGAGGTGGACCGGAAGACCCCGCACCGCGGCGTGGTCACCGTCGAGGAGCCCGCCATCGAGGCTGAGGTCGAGTCGTCATCCGCGCTGCCACTCGGCCACGAGGTCACCGTGCGGCTGGAGGCCGCCGACCTGGCCACGCGGACGGTGGAGTTCCGGCTGGTGTGACCGGCCTGGGGCAGGTGAGGTGGCGTGCCTGTGGACGGGCGAGGGCGGCGTCGCGGACCCGGGATAGCGTGCCCCCATGCCACCTCCCAAGACCGGACTCAGCCTGTTCTCCCAGGTGTTCCTCTGGGCCGTCGGCGTGGCTGTCCTCGGGGCCCTGATCTTCTGGAACGGGCGCGACGAGTTCAGCGGCGAGATCGGCGGCTGGGGCTTCTTCGGCCTCGTCCTGATGGCGATCTCGGGGCTGATCGCCCAGTTCTCGATCGCGGGATGGGCCGCCGGCGTGGCCATCGACGAGCGGTTCGAGCGACCGCCCAGAGAGTGACGCCGCTCGGCTGCGGCGCAGGTTGTGAGGCGGAGGGGCTGGCCTGTAGGCCGGGTTCTGTCCCGGCGGGCCTCGCGGCGCCGCCGGTGGCGACCATCCATCTGGGGCGACCGTCGCCGGCCGCCTCGTGCGGTCTACCCGCGCACTCGGGCGGGCCGCCCTCGGTCGTGCGCGCGCCCCGGGTCTCGCGACTCGAGGCTTCTTGACCTTGCTCCTGGTGGGGTTTGCCGAGCCGCGCCGGTCACCCGGCGCGCTGGTGGTCTCTTACACCACCGTTTCACCCTCACCGCCCGGCGGACCGGACGGCAGTCTGTTCTCTGTGGCACTGTCCCGCAGGTTGCCCCGGGTGGGTGTTGCCCACCACCGCGCCCTGTGGAGCCCGGACCTTCCTCGACCCGACGCGCTCGCGCGCCGTGCCGCGGTCGCCCGGCCAGCCCCTCCGCGGGGCCAGCGTAGGCGCTGGCCGTCGTACTCCGCCAGCCGTGGGGGTGGCGGCGGAGGCTTGGGGGACTGCTGTTTGGGTCCAAACGGCAGGTTTTCTGCGTGAACTGTTGACGTTTGGGTCCAAACAACAACATGTCGGCGGCCAGCAGAGGATGCCAGGACGGCGGCGGGGGTACGTTCCCCTCATGAGCGACACCGAGCAGGAGTTCTGGTTCTGCCTCACCCACCACACCGTCGAGGGCGAGGAGGGGTGCCGCAACGCCGACCGGCTCGGGCCCTACCCCACCCGCGAGCAGGCGGCCCGAGCGCTCGACATCGTCGAGGAGCGCAACGAGGCATGGGACCACGACCCGAAGTGGAACGACGACGCCGAGCAGTGAGCGGCCGCGCTAGCGGCGAGGCAGCCGCTTGCGGGCGTCGGCCGCGACGCCGCTGGCGACGTCGCCGGCCACCTTGGCCTGCTTGAGCGCCTCGGTCACCGCCGCGGTGACCGCCTGCTGCACGCTCTGCGCGAAGGCGTTCGACGCCACCTCCGCGGACACCCGCTCGACGACGTCCCGGGCGATCTTCTCGGCGCTCTGCTCGGCGATCCGCAGCGCCGCGGCGGCCTGCTCCACCGTCGCCGCCGCCTGCTCCGCGGGGGTACGTCGGCCGGTCCCGGTCGGCGGGGGAGCGCTGGGCGCCGGGGCTGCGGGGATGTCGCTCGCAGAGGCCGCGGTCGGAGCCTGGGTCGCCGGCGCCGGCTTGGCCGGTGCCTTCTTCGCCGGTGCCTTCTTCGCGGGCGCCTTCTTGGCCGGCGCCTTCTTCGTGGTGGCCTTCGTGGGCGCGGTCTTCTTGGCGGGCGCCTTCTTGGTGGCCGCCTTCTTCACGGCGGCCTTCTTGGCGGGCGCATTCTTCGTCGGCGCCTTCTTCGTGGCGGCCTTCTTGGCAGGTGCCTTCTTCGCGGGGGTGTCAGCCATGCCCGTCACCGTGCCCCAGCGGGGCGCGGCTGTCCACCGACGCGCGGGCGGGCTCCTCGGTCGAGCCGCTCAGACCCGATCTCGCAGTTAGCCGCTGGGACTCCCGTGGAGTAGGCGTGTTAGCGCGTCGATGACGCGGATGAGTGCGTCTGGTCCCTGCGAGAGCGTCGCGACGGTGGCCAGAACG
>JAUILS010000333.1 GCA_030432975.1 Actinomycetes bacterium | reverse complement strand
GCACGTCGGCGGCGGTGATCGGCGAGGCGACGGCGGCGTCCCAGGTGACCTTGCCGTAGGCCTGCACGAAGTAGGGATAGCCGTCGGTCAGCCGATAGAGCTCGTCGAGCGCGTCCGGCTCGAACTCGACGCCCTCCTCCGCCGCGGGCACCCGCCACGCGCGGTCGGCCATCTCCCGGGGCAGCCGGTCGACGGCGACGTAGCGGAACAGCCGCTCGGCGTACGACTTGGCCGAGGCGAGCGCCACCGGCAGGTGCGGCAGGCCGGCGCCGACGACCAGCACGGGCGCGGCCTGCTGGCTGATCTCGTGGACTGCGCCGCAGACCGCGCCGAGCTCGGGGGCGGCGATGTCCTGCATCTCGTCGACGAAGAGCGCGACCCCGACACCGAGGTCGCCGGCCAGGGCGCCGACGTCCGTGAGGAGCTCGACGAGGTCGAGCTCGAGGTCCCCGGAGTCGGCGCGACCCCTGGTCGCGGCGACCTCGACGGGCGGAGTCCAGCGGATCCCCTTGCGGTCGGCCGGGCCGGCGCGCAGCGCGAACGCCTTGAGGACGCCGGCCACCTCGTCGACTCGGTCGGGGTCGCGGTGCCGGTGGGCGACCTCGCGGACCGCGGCGTGCACGGCCTGGGCGACGGGCACCCGGACCGACTGCTCGGGACGGGCCTCGATCTTGCCGGTGCCCCAGGCGCGGTGGACGGCCTGGGACCGCAGCGCGTTGAGGAGCACGGTCTTGCCGACGCCGCGCAGCCCCGACAGGACCATGCTCCGCTCGGGCCGGCCGGCGGCGACCCGCTCCAGCGTCACCTCGAACTGGTCGAGCTCCCGGTCACGCCCCGCCAGCTCCGGCGGCCGCTGCCCCGCCCCCGGCGCGTAGGGATTCCTGATCGGGTCCACGGACAGGAGACTATCGGGCTCTCTAGCGGATTCCGTAGATTCTCGGAGCAGCGGCGGGTTGTCGATAGTCCAGTGCGTTCCCGGGCTGATCGGGGCGAAATGGCCCCGAATACGCGCTGGACTATCCCCCCGCGGCGGCGACCAGGGCCGCCGGCTGCGACGGGCGGGCGGGGTCAGACGGAGGAGATGTGGCGGCGCCGGGTGACGTCGTCGTACGCCGCATCGAGGCCGGCGCGGAGCAGCTCGATCAGGTCGGGCACCTCGTCGACGGCCAGCCGGAACGACCCCACACAGACGTTGTCGCGCCACAGCGACAGCACGACCATCTCGCTCTCGGAGTGCCACGAGACGCGGAGCGCGCGACTGTCGCCGCGGGCGTCGAAGAACACCGACCCCGCCGCGGGGAGTGGCCGCACGGCCTTCATGGGCCCATTCTCCCCCGGCGCTGGTCGCGTGTCACTGCCTACACTGGCCGACGTGCCCGAGCTGCCCGAGGTGGAGGCGCTGGCCCTCGACCTGAGGACCCGGCTGGCCGACCGTGCGATCGTCCGGGTCGACGTCGCGGCGTTCAGCGCCCTCAAGACGTTCGACCCGCCGCTGTCCGCGCTCGAGGGCACCCTCGTCGAGGACGTCACCCGGCACGGCAAGTTCCTCGACGTCACGGCGTCCGGGCTCCACCTCGTGCTCCACCTGGCGCGCGCCGGCTGGGTCCGCTGGCGCGACGAGGTGCCGAGCCTCCCGGCCACCCCCAACACCAAGTCGCCGCTCGCGGCCCGGGTGGTGCTCGACGACGGCAGCGGCCTCGACATCACCGAGGCCGGCACCAAGAAGAGCCTGGCGCTGTACGTCGTCCGCGACCCGGCCGACGTCGAGGGCATCGCGCGGCTCGGCCCCGACCCGCTTGCCGAGACGTTCACCCTCGACACCCTGCGCCAGATCCTCACCGACGCCGGCCGCGCCCAGCTCAAGGGGGTGCTCCGCCAGCAGAGCATCGTCGCCGGGATCGGCAACGCCTACTCCGACGAGATCCTGCACGCCGCCCGGATGTCGCCGTTCAAGCCCGCGAGCTCCCTCGACGACGACGAGCTGGCCACGCTCTTCGCCGCCATCCGCGACACCCTGGGCGACGCCGTGGAGCGCTCCCGGGGGCTGCACGCCGCCGACCTCAAGGCCGAGAAGAAGTCCCACCTCGCCGTGCACGCCCAGACCGGCAAGCCGTGTCCGGTGTGCGGAGACACCGTCCGCGAGGTCTCCTTCGCCGACTCCAGCCTGCAGTACTGCCCGACCTGCCAGACCGGCGGCAAGCCGCTCGCCGACC
>JAUILS010000098.1 GCA_030432975.1 Actinomycetes bacterium | reverse complement strand
GGATCCTGCGGCACAGCTATCACACGCCGGCCTACGTCCGGCTCACCCACGAGGCGTACGCCGACTGGGCGGCGCTGGAGGCCGACGCCGGGGAGTCGTTCGTCACCGAGGTCGGCGGGCTCGACCTGTTCCCGCCGGGCGGCGTGATCGCGCTCGACGACTACACCGGCAGCCTCGCCGCCGAGGGGGTCGGCTTCGAGCTGCTAGAAGTCGCGGCGCTCGGGGAGCGGTGGCCGCAGCTGTCCGTGCCCGACGGGACGGTCGGGCTGTTCCAGGCGCGCGGGTCGATCGTCCCGGCGGGCCGCGGCACGGCCGCGATGCAGCGGCGTGCGGTCGCGCACGGCGCCGAGCTCCGCGACGAGTCGCCGGTGACCCGGCTGCGCGACCGTGGCGCTGCGGGGATCGAGGTGGTGGCGGGGGACACGACGTACCTCTGCCGGGGCGTGGTCGTCTGCGCGGACGCGTGGACCAACGACGTGCTGGCGGGGCTCGGCGTCTCGGTGCCGCTCACGGTGACGCTGGAGCAGGTGACCTACTTCGCCCCGCCCGACCCCGCGCCGTTCGCCCCCGGGCGGCTGCCGTTGTGGATCTGGATGGACGAGCCCTGCTTCTACGGCTTCCCGACCTATGGCGAGGCGACCGTCAAGGCGGCGCAGGACTGCGGCGGGCCGCCCGTCGACCCCGAGACCCGCGGCTTCGACCCCGACCCGGAGATGCAGGAGCGGCTGGCCGCCCACGTCGCCGCGATGCTGCCGGGGTCCGGCCCGCCGGTGCGGTCGCTGCGCTGCCAGTACACCCTCACCCCCGACCGCGACTTCCTGCTCGACGCCGTGCCCGGGCACCCGAACGTGTGGGTGGGGCTGGGCGCCGCCCACGGCTTCAAGTTCGCGCCGACGCTCGGGCGGATCCTGGCCGAGCTCGCCGTCTCGGGGGAGACCTCATCGGCCATCGGCGACTGGGGTTTCGACCGCCCCGGCCTCACCGACCCCGAGTTCGAGCCGAACTGGATGGTGTAGCCCGCTCCGCCGAGCGGTCAGGCGAGCCGCGGCGGGGTCTCGCCGGTGCCGTCGACCAGGACGTCGGCCCGTGACCGGGTCTGCTCGGCGGCCAGCCAGGCCTCCTCGTCGTCGAGCCAGCGCAGCCAGTGGGCCGGGTCGCCGTAGTCGCCCCGGTCCAGGCCGCGGCGCAGCCGCAGCTCGCGCGGCGCGTCCACCCACACCCGGGTGGTGACCCAGTCGTCGTACGCCGCCGCGGCGGCGCCGACGCCCTCGAGGAGCAGCAGCGAGACGGGGTCGACCACGTGCTCCTCGGCCCACCCGTCGGCCCACCAGTCCCAGCGGCGGTAGCGGCCCGGCCGGCCCTCGGCGAGCGGGACCAGCACCGAGCTGCGGACCCGGTCGACCAGTGCGGGGCCGAGGCCGCCCCAGCCCTCCAGCAGGTCGTCGAGGTGCAGCAGCGCCACCGAGGGCACCCGGGCCCGGGCGGCGTCGAGCAGCTGCCCCGCGAGCGTCGTCTTGCCCGCGCCGGCGGGCCCGTCGATGCACACCAGTCGCGCCTCGCCGAGCGTGGGTGCCGTGCGCAGCGCATGGTCGAGCACCACGGTCACGGCGGCCCGGCACGCGTCGGCGCGAGGCGGCGAGGCGTCGTCAGAAGACATGACCGAGGCCGCGGTAGGTCGCCACCGACTCCTCGAACGCGGCTCCGCGGAGCAGGTGGGCCTGGTTGGCGTGCTCGAAGAGCTCCCCGGACTTGGCATGCCGGAACCACACCAGGTCGCCGATCCGCAGCAGCGCGGCCGGGTGACCGGTGAGCGGCGTCTGCACCTCGCCGGCGCCCTCCAGCGACGTGAGGTGCAGACCGGGAGGGGCCCACGGCACGGGCAGCCGGTGCTTGTCGGCCGGGCCCGACGCCACCAGCCCGCCGCCGTGCACGGTCGCGATCTGCGGCGACGGCCGTCGCGTGACCGGGACCCCGAACACCGCCGCCGGCTGCGGGGCGAACGACTGGTAGTGGTCGAACAGCGCCGGCCCGAGCAGCCCCGACCCGGCGCTCACCTCGGTCACCACCGGGTCGGCCGCGGCCTCGGCGACCGACCCCGAGCCGCCGGCGTTCCAGAACTCCAGGGCGACCGCGTCGCGGAGCCCGGTCTGCAGGGCCTCGGCGACCTCGCGGCGGCGTACCTCCAGCTGCGCGAGGGAGGCGGACTTCATCCGGCGTACGACGGCGCTGCGGGCGCGCTGGTGCGGCATCTCGTCGGGGACGCCGGCCACCTGGCCCTCGTAGGTCATCACCCCGACCAGGCGGAAGCCGCGGCGTCCGGCGACCTCGCGGGCCAGGCCCACCACGTCGTCGGCGTCGTAGAGCGGGGAGCGCTTGGGACCGACGTGCTGCCGTCCCATCCGCAGCCCGGCGTCGACGTCGAGGGCCACCCGCACCGGCACCGCCTTGGAGTGCCGCAGCGAGTCGATGACGTCGAGGTGGGCGGTGCTGTCGACCACCAGGGTGATCGCGGCGGCCGCCGAGGGCGAGGCGACCAGGGTGCGGAGGGAGGCCGCGTCGACGGTGGGGTAGGCCACCAGCAGGTCCTCGGCCACCCCCTCCTCGTGCAGCCACAGCGCCTCGGCGAGGGAAAAGCTCAGCACCCCGGAGAAACCCGGCGTGGCCAGGGCCCGCCGGATCAGCGCCGGCACCCGCAGCGACTTCGACGCGACCCGGATCGGCTTGCCCGCAGCGCGACGGACCAGGTCGGCGGCGTTGGCCTCGAAGGCGTCGAGGTCGACCACGCAGATCGGCGGCGTCAGCGGGACGGAGGTGTCCCGGGCGGCCGCCGTCAGCCTCGCCCAGAGCCGGTTGCGCTCGACGAACTCGTGTGTCATCGAGGGGTCCGGCTAGCTGATCCCGCGTCGCCGCAGGATGGCCTCGATCTCGTCGAGCTCGGGGTCGCCGGTCGACCCTCCGGCGGGAGGACCCGCCTCGACCTCACGAGGGGTCTGCTTGCGCGGAGCATCGTCGGCGCCACCGCCCCGGCGCTCCAGCGAGCGGCCGGCCACGATCAGGCCGACGGCGATCACCACGACGCCGAGGCCGAGCCACACCGACGGGCTGAACACCAGCCGGGTCGCCCAGAGCGCGACCGCGTCGAGGATCCGCAGCAGTAGCACGAGCGTGCCGGTGAGCAGCAGCCCGAACGGCAGCAGCACCAGGCCGGCGCCGCGCACCGCCGCGCCGGTGCGCCCCCGACGCACGGCGACGAACGTCCACACGCCGGCCAGGATGGCCAGCGACAGTGCCAGCGCCGTGGCTGCCGGGTTGACGTACGCGAGTCCCACGCCCCCCAGCCTCCCACATGCCCGGTGGCTGGGAGGATGGGCGCGTGGCGAGGCGAGAGGTCGACACCGGGGAGGTCCCCGCCGACCTCGCCGCCGCGATGGCGGCGTACGCCGACCGGGCCGGCACCCTCGCCGACGTGCTGGTCGTGCTGCAGCACGCCCGGCTGCTCGTGCCGATGGTGGAGGTGCCCGCGGACACCTTCCCCGAGCACGACCACGACCACGACGATCACGATGGGACCGGGCACGGTCATGGGCACGGCCATGCAGGCGCGCAGATGGCGGCGGTGTCGCTGCAGCGGCCCGACGGCCGCCGCGGGCTGCTGGCCTTCACGGGCGTGGAGCCGCTGGCCCGGTGGAGCGCCGAGGCCCGGCCGCTGCCGCTGTCGGCGCGCGAGGCGGCGCAGACCGCGCTCGACGACGGTGCCTCCGCGCTCGTGGTCGACGTGGCGGGACCGTCGCAGGTGGTGGTGCAGGGAGACGACCTGGCCGCGCTGGCCCAGGGCTGGACGCTGGGCCGGGCGGGGGCGGAGCACGTCTGGGTGCCGCCGGAGGCATGACCGTCCGCCGCCCGGGCCTCCGGGATTGCCGGTGGAGGGGAATGTTCCGGTAGCATGCGGCGTTGACCGATCCGTCACCGCTGGCTCCAGGGCCACGGTGACAGATCCCGCAAGCGGAGATCCGTCTCCCACCCGCACCGACCGCCGCCGGGCCACCGGCACAGGTCGTCGGGTCCGGTCCCGGAGCGTCCCCCAGGGGCACGCCCCGGAGCGTGTGCTCGCGAGCGCACGATGTGACTGGCCTCCGCTTGTGGACAAGCGGAGGCCTTCGTCGTACTCCGGCCCTCATCAGGCCCAGGCGAGCACCTCCGGGAGACGCACCGACCAGGAGGACACATCAGCACCGAGCTGCGAATCAACGACCGGATCCGGGTTCCCGAGGTCCGGCTCGTGGGACCCAACGGCGAGACCGTGGGCATCGTCCCGACCTACGAAGCCCTCAAGCTCGCCCAGGAGGCCGACCTCGACCTCGTCGAGGTCGCCCCGACGGCACGCCCGCCGGTGTGCAAGCTCATGGACTACGGGAAGTTCAAGTACGAGAACGCCCAGAAGGCCCGTGAGGCACGCCGCAACCAGACGAACGTGATCATCAAGGAGATGAAGCTTCGTCCCAAGATCGACCAGCACGACTACGAGACCAAGCGGGGCCACGTCGTCCGGTTCCTCAAGGCCGGCGACAAGGTCAAGATCACGATCATGTTCCGCGGTCGTGAGCAGCACCGGCCCGAGCTGGGCTTCCGGCTGCTCCAGCGGCTGGCGGAGGACGTCCAGGAGCTCGGCTTCGTGGAGTCCGCGCCGAAGCAGGACGGCCGCAACATGATCATGGTGCTCGGGCCCCACCGCAAGAAGGCCGAGGCCAAGGCCGACATGGAGGCGCGCAAGGCCGAGAAGGCCGCCGAGCGGGCCGCCGCGGAGGCCGATGAGCAGGCCGAGCGCGACGCCGCGCACGCCGCCGGGCCGGTCGCCGCCAAGAAGGAGCGGCGGCGCTCGGAGAACCTCGACGCCGACATCGACCTCTGATCCACCGCCGGCCCCCACGGCCGGCCACCCGGACCAGACCACACCAGAAAGAGATCCACGATGCCGAAGAACAAGACCCACTCGGGTGCCAAGAAGCGCTTCCGGGTCACCGGGTCGGGCAAGATCCGCCGCCAGAAGGCGGGCCTGCGCCACAACCTGGAGAAGAAGCCCTCGAAGGTCACCCGGCGGATGTCCGGCACCACCGAGGTCGCCAAGGCCGACGTCCCGCGCGCCAAGAAGCTGCTGGGCCTCTGAGCCTGCCCGAGAACTGATCAAGGAGACACACCCATGGCACGCGTCAAGCGGGCAGTGAACGCCCAGAAGAAGCGTCGGACCACCCTCGAGCGGGCCAGCGGCTACCGCGGCCAGCGCTCGCGGCTCTACCGCAAGGCGAAGGAGCAGGTCACCCACTCGCTGGTCTACAGCTACAACGACCGCCGCAAGAACAAGGGCAACTTCCGTCGCCTCTGGATCCAGCGGATCAACGCCGCCGCCCGCGCGCACGGCATGACCTACAACCGCTTCATCCAGGGCCTCAACCTGGCCGGCGTCGAGGTCGACCGCAAGATCCTGGCCGACCTGGCCGTCAACGACGAGGCCGCCTTCGCGGCGCTGGTCGAGACCGCCCGCGCCGCCCTCCCCGAGGACGTCAACGCCCCCGCGGCGTCCTGACGCACCCCGAGGCGAACCACGACGTGGCGAGCTCCCGGACCCCTGCGAGTCCCGGCCCGGTCCCCCTCTCGAAGGGGAACGACCGGGTCAAGCAGGCCCGGAAGCTCGCCCGTCGTGCTTCTCGGACCGAGGCACGCCTGTTCCTCGCCGAGGGGCGCAACGCCGTGACCGAGGCGCTGGCCCACGAGGGCTGCGTGGTCGAGGTGTTCGCGACGGTCGCGGCCGGCGAGGATCACGCCGACCTGCGCGAGCGGGCGCCCCGCTGGACGCCGGTGGCCGACGACGCCCTCGCCTCGCTCGCCGACGCGGTCACCCCCCAGGGCCTGGTCGCGGTCTGCCGCCACCTCGACCGGCCACTGGCGCACCTGCTGGCCGACGACGAGCCGCGGCTGGCCGTCGCGTGCGCCGACGTACGCGACCCCGGCAACGCCGGCACGGTGCTGCGCTGCGCCGACGCGGCGGGCGCCGACCTGGCCGTGCTCGCCGGGCACTCGGTCGACCCCTACAACCCCAAGGCGGTGCGGGCCAGCGCCGGGTCGCTGTTCCACCTCCCGCTCGCCCTCGAGCCGGACCCGGCGTCCGCCGTGGCCGTGCTCCAGCAGCGCGGCCTCACCGTCCTCGCCGCCGACGCTGGGGGAGAGGTCGACCTGTTCGAGGCCGACGACCTGCTCGCCGAGCCCACCGCGTGGCTGTTCGGCAACGAGGCCTGGGGCCTGCCGCCCGACCTGGCCGAGCTGGCCGACCACCGGGTGCGGATCCCGATCCTGGGGGCCGCCGAGAGCCTCAACCTCGCCACCGCCGCGGCGGTGTGCCTCTACGCCAGCGCGCGCGCACAGTCGCGATGAGCCGCTAGTCGTCGTCGCGGCGCTCGCGCGGCCACACGCCGCCGCCCCAGAGCGCCCAGAGCACCAGCACCGGCTGGAAGAACAGCCGGATGAGCCGGGCGCGGTCGGTGTCGAGCCCGAAGGCGTCGGTGCCCTCGACGTACTGCGCGATGTTGCCGGGGAAGATCGCCACGAAGAACGCCGCCAGCAGCGCCCCGACGGTGCGCCGGTGCCGCGGCAGCGCCACGAAGGCCGCCCCCAGGCCGATCTCGACGACGCCCGACGCGACCACCGTCAGGTCGTCGTCGAGGGGGAACCAGTCGGGCACCTGCGCCTGGAACTCCTGCCGCTGCGTGGTCAGGTGGAGGACGCCGGCGCCCACCATGAACGTGCCGAGGACGATGCGGCCGGCATGCCGCGCGAGGCTCATGGCGCGAGCCTAGCGACCGGCCACCACCAGGACCGTCGCGAGCGTCGGGTCGGCGGCGTAGGCGATCCGCACCCCGCTCGCGCGGGCGGTCTCGAGGGCTGCGAGGACGGCCTCGGTGACGCGTTCGCCGGGCGCCAGCACCGGCACGCCGGGAGGGTACGGCGCGACCAGCTCGGCGCTGACCCGGCCCACGGCCTCGCGCAGCGGCACCGGCTCCGAGGTGGCGAAGAACGCCTCGCGCGGCGACGTCGCGAGCCGGGGTCGCAGCGACCAGGCGGCCGCGCCGGCCACCGGCCGGGGCGCTCCACGATGACGGGCCAGCAGGTCGACCAGCAGATCGCCGAGGTGGTCGAGCGTGCGGCGGTCGTCGGCGAGGGAGACGATCGGCACCAGGGTGTCGCGGTCGGCCATCTCCAGCGGTGAGCCCGAGGCGATCAGGTCGCGCTCGACGGCGTTGCCGTCGGCGCCGGTGCCCGACAGCACGAGGGTCAGCTTGAGCGGGTCGACGCCCGGTCCGTCGAGCACGACGAGTCCGGGCACCTCGGCGGCGAGGCGCCTGCGGAGGCCGGCCACCGCGTCGACGACCGGCCCGAGCACCTCGGTTCCGTGGTGCGCCAGGAGCGCCCGGCTGGCGTCGATGCTGGCCAGGATGGTGCCACTGGGGCTGGTCGTGTGGCCCACGTCGAACGCCGCGTCGAGCCGCGCTCCGTCGATGAGCTCGGTGCGGGCGAGCAGGAGCGCGCCCTGCGACCAGGCCGGCAGCGTCTTGTGGGCGCTGGTCACCAGCGCGTCGGCGCCCTGCGCCAGCGCGTGCGCGGGCAGGGCGCCGTGGAAGCCGAAGTACGCCGCCCAGGCGGCGTCGACGATCAGCGGCACCCCGTGGCGGTGGGCGACCTCGGCCAGGCCGGCCACGTCGCCGACCGTGCCGACGTACGACGGGTCGCCGACGAAGACCGCCGCGGCGTCCGGCGCCTGCGCGAGCGCCTCCTCCAGCGCCGACGGGGCCAGGCCGAGGGGGACGCCGCGCGCCGCGTCGACCTCAGGGCTCACCCACACCGGCTCCAGCCCTGCCATCACCAGACCGACCAGCAGCGAGCGGTGCAGCGTGCGACCCACGATGACGCGGGCGCCGGGGGAGGCCACGGCGAGCGCGGTGGCGAGGTTGGCGTGCGTCGAGCCGGCGACCGAGAACCGGCAGCGGTCGACCCCCCAGAGCGCCGCCGCCCGACCCTCCGCCTCGGCCAGCAGCCCGGCCGCGTCCTTCACGCTCGCCAGCCCTCCGTAGAGCGGCACGTCGTTCGCCACGACGTCCCCGAGCAGCCCGAGGTCGTACTTGTGCCCGGGGATCGTGAACGGCGTCAGCTCGCGCTCGTGGAACCGCAGCCACGCGTCCAGCAGCGGCGCGTCGCCGCGCAGCGCGCGGGGGTCGGTGGGCACGGAGGTAGCGTGCGGGACCGGTCGGGCGTCGGGCAAGCGCGGCACGCCGCGTCCGGTCGTCGTGCGACGCAGGGCGGCAACCGTAGGGCCACTCGGACAGGCAAACGCTGCTCCGCCGTCTCGCTGCGCGCGGGGCCCAGGGCCGACACCAGGCGATTGCCTGTCCGACGCGCCCACACATGGGCCTGTCCGCGAGGGCGTGGGGCCGATGACTCCCCAGCAGTGGGCGGGTCTGTACACCGACGACCGACCCACGGGAGGCTGACCCATGCGCACCCTGACCTTCGGGATGAACGTGAGCCTGGACGGCTATGTCGCCGCGCCGGGCGACGACCTCGGCTGGGGCGTGCCGAGCGACGAGCTGTTCCAGTGGTGGTCGGACCGGGTCGCCGCGACCGAGCTCTCGCTCTACGGCCGGCGTCTGTGGGAGACGATGAGCTCGCACTGGCCGACCGCCGACCAACAGCCCGGTGTCACCCCGGCCGAGGTGGAGTTCGCCCGCCGCTGGTGCGCCATGCCCAAGGTGGTGTTCTCCTCGACGGAGCGGCCGGTCGACTGGAACACCCGCCTGGTCACCGGCGACGCCCTCAGCGAGATCGCCCGGCTCAAGGCCGAGAACGGTGGGCCGATGGACATCGGCGGCGCCACTCTCGCCGCGGCGGCCATGCGGGCCGGGCTGGTCGACGAGCTCGTCCTGGCCACCGCCCCGGTCGTCCTCGGGGGTGGCGTGCCCTACTTCCCCGCCCTGGACAGCCGGATCGACCTGACCCTGGTGGAGACCCGGGAGTTCCCGGGCGGCGTCCTGCTGACGCGCTATCAGGTGCGACGCTGACAGTAGGGTGAGCGCGTGAGCGACGCAGAGGACGCGCGGGGCGACGCCGGGCTGCTCGACGCGCTGCCCGACGGCGCCGTCGTGGCCGACGACGCGGGGTGCGTCGTCGCGGTCAACCAGGCGGGCCGCGCGATGCTGGGGCTCGACGGCGACGACTGGCGCGGACGACCGTTGGGAGAGGTGGTCCGGCTGCTCGACAGCGAGGGCCGCGACTGGGTCACCTGCTCCGCGCCGTACGCCGGCCTCAACAGCCGCACCGGCATCCCCGAGCAGTCGTGGCTGCTGCCCAGCGGCGAGGAGGTGCTGGTCGCAGCGACCCTCCACCGCGACGTCCCCCGCGGGCCCGTCACGCACGTCGGGGTCAGCCTGCGCTCTGGCCGCGGCCGGGCCCGCCTCGACCGCGAACGGTCCGACCTGGTCGCGACGGTCGCCCACGAGCTGCGTTCCCCGCTGACCGGCGTCAAGGGGTTCGTGCAGGCGATGCTCAACCGCTGGGACAAGCTCAACGACGACCAGAAGAAGCTGATGCTCACCACGGTCAACGCCGACGCCGACCGGCTCAGCCGGCTGATCGCCGAGCTGCTCGACGTGGCCCGGATCGACACCGGCCGGCTGTCGCTCTATCCACGGCCGGTCGACGCCGGCGTCCTGGTGCAGCGCGTGGTCGACATGGTGCAGGCCGGCACCGCCCGGCCGATCCGGCTGGTCGCCACCCCCGACCTGTGCGACATCCAGGCCGACCCCGACAAGTTCACCCAGGTCGTCACCAACCTCGTCGAGAACGCCGTCCGTCACGGTGACGGCACGGTGACGGTGACGCTCGAGCCGGTCGCAGCCGGAGCCGGTCCGGCGCCCGCCGACGTCACGGGGGCGCTGCTGACCGTCGACGACGAGGGCGAGGGCATCGCGCCGGAGCTGCGCCGCCGGGTGTTCACCAAGTTCTGGACCGGTGGGGTGCGTGGCGGGTCGGGCCTCGGCATGTACATCGTCAACGGCCTGGCCCGCGCCCATGGCGGCCACGTCGCCATCGGCGACTCGCCGGCGGGCGGCGCGCGGATCCAGGTCTCCTGGCCGCAGGGCGAGGAATGAACCGCCGCTGACCGGAAACCTTCCGGGCACCTCCGTCCGAAGGGACAAACATGGCCTCCACCGTCGACGTCAGCGACGCCGCCCTGCGCCGGCTCAGGATCTACAACGCCGTGATGGGGGTGCTGCATGCCGCGCAGGCGGTCGCCGTCCTCGTGCTCGCGACGGCGTTCACGCTCCCCGTCACCGGCGCGTTCCCCGAGGGCCCGCCCGGCACGCCCGCCGAGCGGTCGACGCTCTTCGAGGTGTCGGTGGCCTGGGGCGTCGCGGCGTTCCTGCTGCTGTCCGCGCTGTTCCACCTGCTGATCGCCGGGCCCCTGGTCGGGCGCTACCGCGACCAGCTCTCGCGCGGGCAGAACCAGCTGCGCTGGATCGAGTACTCGATCTCGGCCTCGCTGATGATCGTGCTGATCGCCATGCTCACCGGCATCAGCGACATCGCGGCGCTGCTCACCCTGGCCGGCGTCAACGCGGGGATGATCTTCTTCGGCGCCGTCCAGGAGCGCTACGAGCAGCCCGGCGGCTCGCTGTGGCCGTTCTGGCTGGGCTGCGTGCTCGGCGTTGTGCCGTGGCTGGCCATCGGCGTCTACCTCGTCTCGCCGGGCAGCGCCGCGGAGCCGCCCGGGTTCGTCTACGGCATCTTCGTGTCCCTGTTCGTGTTCTTCAACAGCTTCGCGCTGACCCAGTGGCTGCAGTACCGCGAGATCGGGCCGTGGCGGCGCTACCTCACCGGGGAGTCGACCTACGTGCTGCTCAGCCTGCTGGCGAAGTCGGCGCTGGCCTGGCAGGTGTTCGGCGGCACCCTGGCCGGCTGACCGCCGGCGCCTGATCGCAGACCGCCGCGCCTCGGCGATCTGCACGAATCCTTCACACGTCGTACCCACCGTCTGACCGCATCGCTTCCTAGGCTGCTGCGCATGAGCCAGCCCGTGCGCCGCCTGGTCCTCGTCGTCGAGGACGACCCGGTCATCAACGACACGGTCAGCCGCCGCCTGGAGGCGGAGGGGTACGCCGTGGCGCGGGCGTACGACGGCCCGTCGGCGGTGGCCGTCGCGACGGAGCAGCGGCCCGACGCGCTGGTGCTCGACCTGATGCTGCCCGGCTTCGACGGCCTCGAGGTGTGCCGCCGCGTGCAGGCCGAGCGACCGGTGCCGGTGCTGATGCTGACCGCCCGCGACGACGAGAGCGACATCCTGGCCGGGCTGGCCGTCGGCGCCGACGACTACCTCACCAAGCCGTTCGGGATGCGCGAGCTGGTCGCGCGGGTGGCGGCGCTGCTGCGCCGGGTCGAGCGGGCCGCGGAGCTGGCCGAGCAGGCCAGGCACGCACCGGCGGTGCACACCGTCGGCGACCTGGTGGTCGACACGGGGGCGCGACGGTGCACGGCCGCGGGGGAGCCCGTGCACTTGACGCCGACGGAGTTCGACCTGCTGGCCTGCCTGGCGGCCGCCCCGGGTCAGGTGCTGACCCGGGAGCGGCTGCTGGCCGAGGTCTGGGACTGGCCCGAGGCCTCCGGCACCCGCACCGTGGACAGCCACGTGAAGTCGCTGCGCGCCAAGATCGGCGCCGGCCGGGTGCGCACCGCGCACGGGGTCGGCTACGCGCTCGAGGTGCCCAGCTCGTGAGCACCACGCGTCCGCCGCTGGAGCCGGTGACCTCGATCAAGGTCAAGCTCGGGCTCCTGGTCGGCGCCAGCGTCCTGGTCGCGGCCGTGCTCGGCACGGTCGCCTCGGCCGGGGGAGTGTCGTGGTGGCTGGCCATCC
>JAUILS010000097.1 GCA_030432975.1 Actinomycetes bacterium | reverse complement strand
CCGACCACCGGGTTGTCGCGCAGCATCTCGACGTCGACCAGCTCGTCGGGGATGCCGAAGGCGTCGACCAGGTCGAGGGCGAGCGGGCGCACCTTGCGGCACAGGTCGGTGACCTCGCGGGTGATCGTCTTGCTGCGCGGGGCGGTGAGCCGCCCGTGCTCGAGATACCACCCGCGGTCGGCCTCGATCACCGACAGCGCGTGCAGGTCACTGAGCAGCCCCACCGTGGCGCGCAGGTCGCCCTCGGGCAGGGCCTGGTGCCGCTCGACCATCGCCTCGGCGACCAGCCGCTCCACGTGCGCACGCGCCATCTCGATCACGTGCGGCTGCATCCTCGAGAACACCGCCGCGGGCTCGCCGCCACCGTCGACGGCCGCCTTGAGCCGGCGGGCGAGCGTCTCGAGCAGGTGGGCCTCGCGGTAGCGCAGCATCGAGAGCTGGTACGCCGGGTCGTAGAGGCCCGCCTCCTGGTCCCACGCGTCCCCACCCGGCAGCAGGTCGCGCACCCGGTCGAGCAGCTGCTGGGCGCGGCTGCGCTCGAGCACCGTGCCGACCGCCTGGGAGGCGACGAAGCGCACCATCCCGAGCTGGTCGAGGTCGCTGAAGTCGCTGCGGTAGTCGGTGAGCAGCCCCTTCGCCACCAGCTGCAGCAGCACGTGGTTGTCGCCCTCGAAGGTGGTGAAGACGTCGCTGTCGGCCTTGAGCCGGTCGAAGCGGTTGGCGGCGAGGTAGCCCGCGCCGCCGCACGCCTCGCGGCACTCCTGAACGGTGCGGGTGGCGTGCCAGGTCGCGAGCGCCTTGGTGCCGGCGGCGCGCGACTCGAGCTCGCGGCGGGTGCGCTCGTCGTCGACCTCACCGGTGAACACCCGGTGGAGCTGGTCGGTGAGCACGTCCTGCGCCGCGGCGAGGGCGTAGGTCCGGGCCAGCAGCGGGAAGAGCCGCCGCTGATGGATGCCGTAGTCGAGCAGCAGCTGCTCCTCGCCGCCGACGCCGATGAACTGCCGTCGCCCGGCGGCATAGCGGACCGCGAGGGCGAGCGCCGACTTGGCGACCGACACACCCGCGCCCGCCACGCTGACCCGCCCCTGCACCAGCGTGCCGAGCATGGTGAAGAACCGCCGGTCGGGGTTGTCGATCGGCGAGGTGTAGCCACCGTCGGCGTCGACCTGCGCAAACCGGTCGAGCAGCGCCTCGCGCGGCACCCGCACGCCGTTGAAGACGAAGCGGCCGTTGTCGACGCCGTTGAGCCCCATCTTGGGGCCGCAGTCCTCGATGGTGACGCCGGGAGCCGGCCGGCCGTCGCGACGGACGGGCACCAGCAGCGCGTGCACCCCGTGACTCTCGCCGCCGGTCTCGAGCTGGGCGAAGACGACCGCCAGCTCGCCGTCGACGGCGGCGTTGCCGATGTAGTCCTTGCGGTCGGCCGGCGTCGGGGTGGTGAGGACCAGCTCCTGCGTCTCGGAGTCGTACGTCGCCCGGGTGCCGAGGCGCTGCACGTCGCTGCCGTGCCCGGTCTCGGTCATCGCGAAGCAGCCGAGCAGGCGCCCCGCGACCAGGTCGGGCAGGTAGGCGTCGTGGTGGCGCTTCGTCCCGAGGTGGAGGATCGCGCCGCCGAACAGGCCGAACTGCACCCCCGCCTTGACGAGCACCGACAGGTCGCCCAGCGCGAGCGTCTCGAACGCCGCGACGGAGGCGCCGACGTCGCCGGAGCCGGCGTACTCCTCGGGGAAGCCGGCGGCCATCAGCCCCTCGTCGGCGATGCGTACGACGGCCGCCCGGACGCCGCCGCGATAGTCGGCGCGGCTCTGCTCGTGCGGGTCGCCGGCCAGCTGGCCGAGCGCCACCAGATGCGAGCGCACCCGGTCGCGCATCGCCGCGTGGTCACCGTCGAGGAGGGCCCGCAGCGCTGCCACGTCGACGAGCGGCGGTTGGTAGTCGTCGGGGGCCGCGTCGGCCTCGGGCTCGGTCGGCACGTCGGAGGGCGCGGTGGTCGCAGGGTCGGCCATGCCTTCCGACCCTACGTGTCTCCCACCGACGTACCATGCCCACGTGACCGTGAGCCGGAGAACGCTGCTGACCTCGGCGGTCGTGCTGCCCTTGGCGTCGGCCTGCAGCAGCCGCGGCTCCGACGCTGACCCGACGGCCCCGGTCACCGCGTCGGCGGACCCGGAGCCGACGACCGGCGACGGATCCACGGACGTCGCGGCCAAGGTGGCCGCTCTCGGCCTGCCAGCCTCCGCGCTGACCCTGACGGTCGCGAAGGACCCCACCTGCGGATGCTGCCAGGGGTGGATCAGCCACATGGAGGAGCATCTCTTCCGCATCGAGATCGACCATCCCCCGTCGATGGACCAGGCCTTCGCGGAGGCTGGGATCGCACCGGAGCTGGCCTCGTGCCACCTCGCCACGACTGCTGATGGCGTGCTCGTCGTGGGTCACACGCCGGCACGCTACGTGCTGGAGTACCTCGCCGAGCCCGTCCCCGGGTCGCGCGGCATCGGGGTGCCGGCGATGCCTATCGGCACCCCCGGGATGGAGTCCGGATCGGAGTTCCAGCCCTACGACGTGCTGGTGCTGCGCCCGGACGGCGGCGCTGACGTCCACGCCTCGGTGGCGTCGGCCGCCGACCAGATGCTCGTCTGAGCTTGCGATGCGACCGTCAACCGCCCCGTCGGCCACCCGGCGCACGGTGCTGCGCGTGGGTCTCCTCGGCGGTCTCGCGGTCAGCGCGGGCTGTTCCAGACCGGGGTCCTCGGGCTCGGGTCGACTGCTGCAGCCGACCGACCCGGTCGTCGCGCAGGTCGAGGCCGCGCGTGCCACGTCCGGGGCGACGGTGACCCACACCCTCTCGGCGCAAACCACGACGCTGGACCTCGCCGGCCGAGCGGCCCGGACGTGGGCGTTCGGCGACTCGGTCCCGGGTCCGCTGCTGCGGGCCAACGTCGGCGACCGGATCCGGGTCGACGTCGCCAACGCCCTCCCCGACCCGACGACCATCCACTGGCACGGCGTGCGCCTCCGCAACGACATGGACGGCGTACCGGACCTCACCCAGGACGCCATCGCGCCCGAGGCATCGCTCGCCTACGACTTCGTCGCGCCCGACCCCGGCACGTACTTCTTCCACCCCCACGTCGGTCTGCAGCTCGACCGAGGGCTCTACGGCGTCCTGGTGGTGGACGACCCCGACGAGACGTCGAGCGCGGACGTCGAGTGGATCGTGGTGCTCGACGACTGGTTGGACGGACTCGACGACGACCCGGACACGCAGCTGGAGCGCCTCCAGGAGCTCCGCGGCATGCAGATGGGCCACATGGGCGACGGGACCGGCATCGACTACCCGCTCTATCTGGTCAACGGCCGGCCGCCCGAGGACGCCGAGACGTTCACGGCGAAGCCGGGTCAGCGGGTCCGGCTGCGGGTGGTCAACGCGGCCGCCGACACCACCTTCGTACTGGCCCTGGGCGGGCACCGGATGACCATCACCCACAAGGACGGCATCCCGACGCGGCCGCTCGAGACCGAGGCCGTCGCCATCGGCATGGGAGAGCGCTACGACGCCCTGGTCACCTGCGGCGACGGCGCGTTCCCGCTCGTCGCGGCCGCGGTCGGCAAGCCCGGGCTGGCCGGCGCCGTGCTCCGCACGTCACCCGGGGCCGCCGCCCCTGCCCTGACCACCGAGGTTCCAGAGCTGCGCGGAGACGTCACGCAGGCGACCGCGCTCACCGGGCTGGGCGAGGTCGCCGGCTATGACGACACGCTGGGCACGCCGGACGACCGGCCGCCGGACCGCGCCATCGAGATCGCGTTGGGCATGCGCGGCGGGCGCTACGAGTGGGTGCTGAACGGAGCGACCTTCGCCGAGGCCGAGCCGTTCGTGGTGGACCAGGGCGAACGAGTCCGGATGACCTTCTCCAACCGGTCCCACGCCATCCATCCGATGCACCTGCACGGCCATTCGTTCCGGCTGGTCGACGGCGGCTCGTGGCACGACACCGTGCTGGTGGGGGCGATGGCATCGGTCAGCGCCGACTTCGTCTCCGACAACCCGGGCCGCTGGGCCCTCCACTGCCACAACATCTACCACGCCGAGGCGGGGATGATGGCGGTGCTGGGATACGAGGCCTAGGCCCCCCGACGCCTAGTCCTCGACCCCGAGCGACGCGGCGAGCATCCGGCGCAGCACCCTCAGCTGGGCCCGCATGTGCTCGGGCTTGCCGGTCGAGCGGCTGAGCAGGAAGGCGCCTTCGAAGGTGACGAACACGTGGTCGGCCAGCGCGTCGGCGTCGAGGTCGAGCCCCCGCTCGTCCGCGGCCGCCCGGATCAGCGCCGCGATGTCGGCGCGCCAGGTCTCGATGGCGTGGGTGATCAGGTCGGCGGTGCCGTTGGACACGAGCTGCCGCTCGGTCAGCACGGCGATGTAGAGGCAGCTGCTCTGCGCCGACATGATCTCGTCGGCGGCGTCCTCGAAGCAGCGCACGAACGCGACGGCGCGCTCCGCGGGGTCGGTGACCTCGGCCGTCGCCTCCATCGCCCAGTGCAGCTGGCCGATGTCGGCGGCGACGTAGCGCTCCGTCAGCGCGCGACCGAGGTCGAGCTTGGAGTCGAAGTGGTGGAAGAAGGCGCCCTTCGACGTGCCCGCCTCGCGGATGACCTGGTCCACCGAGGTGGCGGCGAAGCCGTTCTCGATCACCAGCCGCTGGGCGGCGTCGAGGATCCGGCTGCGGTTGATGCTTCCGTCCTTGGGCACAAAAAGGGTTGTACCAGACTGTCTGGTCTGATACAAACAGACCGTTCAGTCTGTTTAACACGTGAGGAACCGCCATGAGCACCACCCAGCACTTCTGGCAGACCGGTCGCTACCTCAGCGACGGTGGCCTGGAGACCGACCTGATCTTCAACCGCGGCGTCGACCTGCCCGAGTTCGCGTCCTTCCCCCTGGTGGAGGACGAGGCCGGCCGCGAGCACCTTCGCGACTACTACGACGGCTACGCCGAGGTCGCTCGGGCCCACGGCCTCGGTCTGACGCTGGAGTCGCCGACCTGGCGCGCGAGCGCCGACTGGGGCGCGACCCTCGGCTACGACGCCGCGGCTCTCGAGCGATCCAACCGCGCCGCGATCGGGCTGCTGCAGGAGCTGCGCACGTCGTACGCCGACCTCCCGGACGTGCGCGTCATCGGCGCGGTCGGGCCGCGCGGGGACGGCTACGTCGCCGCCGAGGCCATGACGCCGGAGCAGGCCGCCGACTTCCATCTGCCGCAGGTCTCCGCGCTCGCCGACGCCGGTGCCGACGTCGTCGGCGCCTACACGATGACCACCGCCGCCGAAGGACTGGGCATCGCCCGGGCCGCCCGGCAGGTCGGAGTGCCCGTCCTTGTCGGCTTCACCGTCGAGTCCGACGGCCGGCTGCCGGACGGGACCGGCCTGGGCGAGGCCATCGGCCGGCTGGAGGAGGAGGACGCGGCGGACGGCTACATCGTCAACTGCGCCCACCCCACGCACATCTCCCCCGGCCTCGACGCGGGCGCGGACTGGCTGGCCCGCGTCGTGCAGGTCAACCCCAACGCCTCGACCCTCAGCCACGCCGAGCTCGACGAGGCGACCGAGCTCGACCCGGGCGACCTCGGCCTGCTCGCGACGTCGTACGACGGCATCGCAGCGCAGCTGCCGTCGCTGGCGATCGTCGGTGGCTGCTGCGGCACCGACGCCAGCCACGTGGCCGCGCTCGCCGCCGCGTGGGGCGGCGCCTCACGCTGACCCGGGCGGGGCGTCGCCCGATGGGCGACGCCCTCGCTGCGGTTCCCCCACCTCGTCGACCGTTTCGGCTCGGGGGGACCCGTCAGCAGAGCGTCTGGATGACCGCCTCGTCCGCGGCCGCGGCGGCGGCATAGAACGTCCGGAGCCGCAGGAACGCGGGCAGCAGGTAGCCGTCGTAGATGTCGGGCTCGAGCCAGATGGTCGGATAGACCTGCTCCCGCATCATCGCGGCGGGGTCGAGCCGGGTGCGGAGCTCGCCGGGCTCCAGCGCGGCGAGGGCAGCCGCCACCCGCTTGACCTCGCCCGGCTCGAGCAGGCGACTGGGTCCGTAGCCGAGGTCCTCCCCGATCTCCTCGCCCCCGAGGATGGCCGCCTCACCGGGCGCGTCGTCCTGCGACAGCAGCCAGTGCAGGCCGTGCCACGCCTTGTCGAGGTCGACCGACGCGACGTCGTCGTCGGAGTCGAGCAGCTCGTCGATGCCGTCCGGGGTCTCGAGCAGCTGGCGCGCCGTCGTCTCCTCGCGGCGGTAGCCGACCCAGATCATGCCCATGGGCGCCAACCTAGGACGCCGGCGCTGCCGGCACAGGGCTTCTCCACAACCCTCGGATCGCGGTGGACGTGACTTGACGTCGCTGCTAGACTCGGCGCCACGCACAAAGAGCGAATGCCGGGTTCTCCAGATCCGGACACCGCATCTCAGCGAGTCGTGAGGGTGCTTAATAGTCCCGGCACACCGGGCCACCAGGAGCGGCGACCATTCCAGTCCTGTCAGGGCGGTCGTCGAAGGGGGCCCCGAGATGCAGCACCCGATCCTCCGGGCGTGTGCGACGGTCACCGACGCGCTCAAGGACGTCGATGAGGTCAACCCCGTCTTCATGACGACCGGCGACAAGGCCGAGGCGCTGCAGCAGCTCCAGCGGGCCGAGGCGCAGCTCACCGAGCTCCGGCTGCGAGTGATGGCCGGGGCAGGCGACGTGGCCGAGTCGACCGCCGCGCACGACGTGGCGGAGTGGCTCACCGTCCACGCTCGAGTGCGTCACGAGGACGCCCGGGCCGACCACCGCCTCGCTCTCTCCCTGGACCGGCACTACGCCGGGCTCGCTGCCGCCCTGCGCCACGGCGAGGCCACCCCCGCCCAGGCCCACGTCATCGCGCGGGCGCTCGACGACCTGCCCGACGAGGTCCCCGACGACGTGCGCGCCCTGGCCGAGGAGACGCTGGTCGACCATGCCACCCGGTTCGGTCCCCGACAGCTCGCCCGCCTGGGCCGCAAGATCCTCGAGGTCGTCGCGCCGGAGATCGCCGAGGCGGCGGAGGCGCGCCGGTTGGCCGCGCTGGAGGCCGAGGCGCACCGCCGCACCCGCCTGTCCCTGCGCCGGGTCGGCGACGGCACCACCCGACTGTCCGGGCTGCTCCCCGACGCCGCCGCTACCCGCCTCGCGACCTACCTCGAGTCCTTCACCAGCCCCCGCCAGCAGCCCGACCCGGCCCAGGAGACCCGCGACCCGCTGCGCCGCCCGGCCTACCCGCGCCGGCTCGGCGCGGCGTTCTGCCAGCTCCTCGAGGCCCTCGACCACACCCGGCTGCCGCTCCACGGCGGCGACGCGACCACCGTCGTCGTGACGATCGACCTTGCCACGCTGCGCCGCGAGCTCGGCGTCGCCGACGTGCTGGGCTCCCACCTGCCCGGCCCGGCCGACACCGAAGGGTCCGGCGAGACGATCACCGCGGCCCAGGCCCGACGGCTGGCGTGCATGGCCGACATCGTCCCCGCGGTTCTCGGCGGCGACTCCGAGGTGCTCGACCTCGGCCGCCGCCGGCGGCTCTTCACCGCAGCCCAGCGGCGCGCCCTGCGCGTGCGCGACCGGGAGTGCCGGGCCGAGGGCTGCACCATCCCCGCCAGCTGGTGCGAGGCCCACCACGCCGCCGAACCCTGGTCACGCGGCGGCCGCACCGACCTCGCCGACGGCCTGCTCCTGTGCTCCCACCATCACCACCGCGCCCACGACCCCGGGTTTGAGACCAGCCGCCTCCCCAACGGCGACGTGCGCTTCCACCGACGCAGATAGGCCGACGCGAGCAGATGGGTCCTACGGCCGGACCGAGCGCCCAGACGGCTTGCTCGATGTTGGGCCAGGAGCTGCAGGGAAACCAGCCCGGAGCCTCCACTCGTGCCGAGGGGCGGCCTGCTGAAGGGCGCGCCTCGGCTCAGTGAAGCGCGCTCGCAGTGCACTGGTCGCGGCATGTGCGTGCAGTTCCCGGCCTGGCTAGGGAGCCGCCTGATCAACCACAAGGATCGCCTCGACGAACTCGAACAGAGTCTCGTACTCGATCGACTCCAACGTGCTCGGGTCGCTCATGGTGTCCACGAACCCGACCCGGCCGTCCGTCTGTAAGACGTAGTAGTTCCCACAGCCGTCGCCAGCGACGGGTATCCAGCCCTTCGGTTCCCACTCGGGGAAGAGGTCACGCCGACTCTGAAGATCGAGGTCGGGAGCGTCCGGCCGTTCCCCAAAGAGGCCCCCCGGACCGATGGCCGCCCCGTTGCAGATGCTGAGAAGTGCGACGAGCTCCTCGGGCAGGCGACGCCCAACACGTTCGTGAAGGTTGGCGAGTTGCTCGGGGGTCGCACCCACCAACCTCTCTTCTGGCGCTCTCACCGCTCCGAGCACCAGCCTCCGAATGCGCGCCAGGTCGGACATGTCAACACCATAGGTCTCCAATCCCGACTCATCCGCTCATCGGCAGAGTTGCGCGCACTTCGCGGCTAGATGAGTGCGCCTTGTCAGTAGGGCTTGCCATCCAGAACCGTTCCGTCTTGATTGAACCGCGCAGCAACGGCGTCGCGCGTGTCGCTCACCCAGCGCTCGACCCACGCACCGGACGGAGTCGCTGGCCGTGCCAGCCAGCCCTCCGCTGCGACGCGAACCAAGGCATGGAACTGCTCCGGCGTTGTGCGGCCAATCTCGTAGAGGTCTTCAAGTTCAGCCCAGGCGCAGAAGAGGTCGCCGCCATGGGGCATCTCGGGGTCATCGAGTAGGTCGTTCCGAGACCAGCAGATCGCCTCGTAGGCAGAGTCAGGATCCGTCGCTGCGAGCGCGGCTTGGGCTGCGGGATCGGCCCTTGAGAGCAGTTGCCACTCTCGTTCCAGCGCGTCCCTCGTCACCGCGTCAACCTACGACGATCTGACGATGCAAGCATCTGGATTGGCCTTGTCGAGCCCGGCTCGGAAACGCGCAGAATTCGGCAAAGTCGCGCTCATTCCAGCTCGTCGGCAGGAGGGCAACTCCAGACGCTTCTGCCGTGGCTGGGTGTCACCTGGTGGCATCCAGCCACGGCACAGCCGGATCACGTCTCCGAACCCGTAGGGCGCCACGCGCGGAGTGAACCGGGTCGGATCGAGGCGCCGCGGAGAGGACACTGGGGCGGTGGCGACCAACACGGCTCGACGCGGAGCGATGTATCCACGAGGCTTCGCGCGCACCTTGGGTGGGTTCCTCCCCGTGCGGAGCCTCCTCATGGCGTGGGCCATCAGCCTGCTGAGCGGTTTCGTCGTCGTGATCCTCGTGGCGGGAACGCACGAGTCGGGGACACCGGCCGGGCGAGTGACGGTGGCCGCCGCGATGGCTGCGGTCGGGTTCGCCGTCTGCCGACGTCTGATCAGCCTGAACAGAGCAAGGGCCGAGCTTCGGGGGATCGACCGGGGACTGGGGTGGATCCTCATCGTCGGCACGCTCTCCATGACGAGCCTTGGATTCACCGCCACCCATCCGTTGCTCGGGTGGGTCGGCCTGGGCGGCGTCGCCCTGTCGTTCGGCTGGGTGTTGGCCGGGGCGATCTCGGCAGTGGAGGATCGGAGGGCCCGGCGCGTCTGACCGACGGATGGTCTCGAGACGGTCGCTAAGCGACCTCCTCGACCGACGGGGGCGCGACCTCCTCGACCTGCGGGAGAGCTAGGAGGCAGCGCCGTCGCGCTCGGCCAGGAGGTCGAGGGCGATGTCGACGATCATGTCCTCCTGGCCGCCGACCAGGCCGCGGCGGCCCACCTCCATCAGCAGGTCGCGGGTGTCGACGCCGTACTGCGCGGAGGCGTTCTCGGCGTGCCGGAGGAACGACGAGTAGGAGCCGGCGTAGCCGAGCGTCAAGGTCTCCCGGTCGACGCGGACGGGCCGGTCCTGCAGCGGCCGGACCAGGTCCTCGGCGGCGTCCTGGAGCTGGAAGAGGTCGCAGCGGTGCCGCCAGCCGCGCAGGTTGGCGACGGCGACGAACGGCTCGATCGGACAGTTGCCGGCGCCGGCGCCCTGACCGGCCAGGGAGGCGTCGACGCGGTAGACGCCCTCCTCGACGGCGACGACCGAGTTGGCGACCGACAGCGAGAGGTTCTCGTGGGCGTGGATGCCGAGCTGGGTGCCGGGGTCGAGCACGTCGCGGTAGGCGCGGATCCGCTCGGCGACGTCGTGCATCAGCAGCCGCCCGCCGGAGTCGGTGACATAGACGCACTGCGCGCCGTAGGACTCCATCAGCTTTGCCTGCTGCGCGAGCGAGGCCGGGTCGCTCATGTGCGACATCATCAGGAAGCCCGAGACGTCCATGCCGATCTCGCGGGCGGTGGCGATGTGCTGGGCGGCGACGTCGGCCTCGGTGCAGTGGGTGGCGACGCGGACGGAGCGTACGCCGAGCGAGTAGGCCTGCTTGAGCCCCTCGATGGTGCCGATGCCGGGCACCAGCAGCGAGGTGAGCACGGCATTCTGGATCTCCTCGGCGGCGGCCTCGATCCACTCCCAGTCGGTGTGCGAGCCGGGGCCGTAGTTGAGCGACCCGCCGGCGATCCCGTCGCCGTGGGTGACCTCGATCGCGTCGACGCCGGCGGCGTCGAGGGCGGCGACAATCTTGCGGACGTCGTCGACGTCGATCCGGTGGCGGATCGCGTGCATGCCGTCACGCAGCGTGACGTCCTGGATGTAGAGCTCGACCTGGTCGTCGGGAGTCTTCACGCTCACGCCGACACCTCCTCGGACTGCGACGCGGACGCCGAGGCGGCCCGGTCCGTGCGCATCTTCTCGGCGATGTGCTCGGCGGTGCGCATGGCGGCCGAGGTCATGATGTCGAGGTTGCCGGCGTAGGCCGGGAGGTAGTGCGCGGCGCCCTCCACCTCGAGGAACACCGACACCTTGTGCGAGACCTTCACGTCACCGACGCCCTTGCCGAGCAGCGTGTGCACCGGCTCGCCCTCGGGCAGCCGGGTGAACTGCACGGCCTGCTTCATCCGGTAGCCGGGGACGTACTTCGCGACGTCGGCGACGATCTGCTCGATCGACTCCCGGATCGCGTCCTGCACCAGCTCGTCGGGGTCGTTGATCAGGCAGAAGACGGTGTCGCGCATGATCAGCGGCGGCTCGGCGGGGTTGAGGATGATGATCGCCTTGCCCTTCCAGGCGCCGCCGATCACCTCCACGCCGTGGGCGGTGGTCTCGGTGAACTCGTCGATGTTGGCGCGGGTGCCGGGCCCGGCGGACTTCGACGCCACCGAGGCCACGATCTCGGCGTAGGGCACGTCGGTGACCCGCGAGACGGCGTAGACGATCGGGATGGTGGCCTGCCCGCCGCAGGTGACCATGTTGACGTTGTCGGCGTCCTCATGGGTCTCGAGGTTGACCACCGGCACCACGAACGGCCCGATCGCGGCCGGCGTGAGGTCGACCAGCTTCTTGCCGTACGGCGCCAGCTTGGCCGCGTTGACCCGGTGGGCGCCGGCCGAGGTGGCGTCCATGACGATGTCGATCTCGTCGAAGTGGTCCATCGCGATCAGCCCGTCGACGCCCTCGTGCGTCGTCGGCACCTTGAACCGGCCGGCCCGCGCGAGCCCGTCGGACTCGGGGTCGATGCCGACCATCGCCGCGCACTCCAGCGTCTTGCTGATCCGCAGCATCTTGATCATCAGGTCGGTGCCGATGTTGCCCGACCCGATGATCGCCACCTTGGTCTTGGCAGTCTCGGGGGTCTTCTCGGTCATCAGTCGTCCTCTCCGGAGAAGCGGGCAGTCACGGTGCCCAGGCCGGTGATCTCGGCGGTCACGACGTCGCCGGGCCGGACGTCGACCATCGGCCCGAGCGCGCCCGACAGCACGACCTGACCGGCGCGCAGCGGCTCGCCGAAGTCGCGGGCGGTCCGGGCCAGCCAGGACAGCGCGTTGAGCGGGTCGCCCAGGCAGGCGGCGCCGTTGCCGGAGGAGACGTGCTCCCCACCCCGCGCCATGGTCATCTCGACGTCC
>JAUILS010000332.1 GCA_030432975.1 Actinomycetes bacterium | reverse complement strand
AGGTCGCCGGCCAGCCGGTCCAGGGCCCCTGGCCCCCGCACCAGGAGCCCCGGCCCGACCCGACCGAGATCGAGTCGGGGCCGGTCGCCGTACCCGACCCGCTCAGCGATCCTCGTCCGCCGTCCGACGGCTAGTACGCCGCCCCGCAGCTCGTACGCCGCCAGCCGCCCCGCCCACCCGAGAACCCGGAGGCCGACCACCGATGTATCCCTCCCGCTTCGCCTACGAAGCGCCCACCTCGCTCGACGAGGCGTTCCGCCTGCTCGCTGCGGGCGCCGGTGAGGCCAAGGTGCTGGCCGGCGGCCAGAGCCTGGTGCCGATGATGAAGCTGCGCTTCGCCAACCCGGAGATACTCGTCGACATCAACAACCTGCCGGGCCTCGACTACCACCGTGAGGACGCCGACGGCACGCTCCGGATCGGGGCGCTCTGCCGCCACGCGACGATCGAGCACTCCGACCTGGTCGCCCGCACCCAGCCGACGATGACGGCCGCCGCGCACCTGGTGGCCGACCCGATCGTCCGCAACCGCGGCACCTTCGTCGGCTCGCTGTGCCACGCCGACCCGCAGGGCGACTGGGCGGCGGTGCTGACCGCGCTCGACGGCCACGTGGTCGCGCAGAGCGCCACCGGCAAGCGCACCATCGCGATCCGCGACTTCGTGACCGGGCCGTTCCAGACGGCGTTGGCCTACGACGAGCTGGCGGTCGAGGCGGTCGTGCCGGCGCCGACCGGCACCCGCGCCGGGGGCTACCTCAAGCTCGAGCGCCGGGTCGGCGACTTCGCGACCGCGGGCTGCGCGGTGGCGCTGGAGATGTCCGGCAACAGCGTCCGCAAGGCGGGCATCGCGCTGACCGGGGTGGGCGGGTCGACGATCGACGCCGCGGACGCGGCGGGCTCGCTGGTCGGCCAGACGCTCACCGTCGAGAGCATCGCCCGCGCCGCCGACCTCGCGGCCGGCGTTGCCACTCCCCAGTCCGACCACCGCGGCAGCGCGGCATACAAGAAGCACATCGTGCACACCTTCGTCACCCGGATCCTGACCCGGGTCGCCGACGGCACAGAGAGGGCGGCCTGACGATGTCGAGCCTGTTCGAGGAGATCAAGGACGAGGCGCCGGAGACCACGCCCGTACGCCGCGTCACCGTCACCGTCAACGGCGCCCGGCGCACCGCCGACGTGGAGCCCCGGCTGCTGCTGGCCCACCTGCTCCGCCAGGGCTTCGGCCTCACCGGCACCCACACCGGCTGCGACACCACCAACTGCGGCGCCTGCACGGTGCTGGTCGACGGCACCCCGGTGAAGAGCTGCACGATGCTCGCGGTGCAGACCGACGGGCACGAGGTGACCACCGTCGAGGGAATGGGCACGGCCAGTGAGCTGCACCCGATCCAGGAGGGCTTCAAGGACGAGCACGGCCTCCAGTGCGGCTTCTGCACGCCGGGGATGATGCTCACCGCCAAGGCGCTGCTGGAGCAGAACCCCGACCCGACCGAGGACGACGTGCGCTTCGCGCTCTCGGGCAACCTGTGCCGCTGCACGGGCTACCAGAACATCGTGAAGTCGGTGCTGTGGGCGGCCAAGAAGATGCAGGGCGAGGCGCCCGCCGACGACGCCGACCACACCACCGCCGTGGCAGAGGAGGCCTGACCCGATGACGCAGACGGCCGACAGCCGGGCGCTGGACGAGATCAAGATCGGCGGCATGGGCGCCAGCCGCCGGCGCGTGGAGGACAACCGGTTCCTCCGCGGTCGCGGCAACTACGTCGACGACATCGTGCTGCCCGGCATGCTGCACATGGAGATCCTGCGCAGCCCGATGGCGCACGCCAGGATCGTCTCGATCGACGTGTCCAAGGCCTACGCCATCCCCGGCGTACGCCTGGTCCTCACCGGCGAGATGATGGCGACCCGCAACCTCGCGTGGATGCCGACGCTCAGCTATGACACCCAGGCGGTGCTGGCCACCGACAAGGTGCGCTTCCAGGGCCAGGAGGTCGCCGCGGTCATCGCCGACGACCCTTACATCGCCAAGGACGCCTGCGAGCTGATCGACGTCGAGTACGAACAGCTGCCGCCGATCGTCAACCCGACCCAGGCGCTGGCGCCCGACGCGCCGATCATCCGCGACGACAAGGTCAACCAGCACGACAACGTCGCGTTCACCTGGGAGGTCGGCGACAAGGAGGCCACCGACCGCGCCTTCGAGCAGGCCGACCTGGTCTCGAAGATCTCGCTGCACTACC
>JAUILS010000096.1 GCA_030432975.1 Actinomycetes bacterium | reverse complement strand
GGCCGAGCTCGGCGCAGCAGCGGTCCCGGCGGCCGTTGGTGCAGACCAGCCAGAGCGGGTCGGCGTACGACGGCAGGCCGAGGGCCGGCTGGTCGGGGTCGAGCGGCAGGTCGACCAGCTCCTCGGGGTCGGCCAGCACCGTGGCGCCGACGGCGAAGCCCGTCTCCGTGGCCGTGGCGGCGAAGACTCGAAGCCCGCCGCCGGTGCGTCCCGGACGGCGGACCAGCTGCACCCGGACCCCGTCGAGCGCGGCGACCCGCTGCCGCACCGCCTCCGACCAGCGGGCCTCCTCGACCGCCTGCCGCCCCCAGGCCCCGGGGTGCTCGACGAACAGCCATGCGCGGTCGCTCGGCGCCGTGCCCTCGAGCGGCTCCTCGTCGCCCAGGCTGGCGGCCGCGCACCGGAAGTCGTCCACGGCGGCCAGTCTGCCGGACCGCTCGCAGCCGGCGACCCGGCGGTAGTTGACTGCGAATCTGTCGCCTCCGAGCCCTCGTGGCAGCAGATCTGCAGTCAACTATGCCGAGACGGCAGCGGCGGGCGCGGCGAGGGAGGCCCCTGGCAACGCCCCGTCAGCCGAGGAGCCCGCGCCGTCGCGCGATGGCGGCGGCCTCGGTGCGGCCGGAGGCGCCGAGCTTGGCGAGGATCCGCGAGACGTGCACCGACACCGTCTTGGTGCTGATGAAGAGCTGCGCACCGATCTCACCGTTGCTGCGCCCCTCGGCGACGAGGGCCAGGATCTCGGCCTCGCGGGGCGTCAGGGCCTCGGCGGGCGTGGACCGGCGCGGAGCGGGGCTGCCACCGAGCGCCGCGAGCTCGTCGAGCAGCGCCCGGGCGTCCCAGTCGTGGGCCGAGGCGCGCACGGCGTCGAGGAGCGGCCGGGCCGCGGCGGCGTCGCCGACACCGCGCAGCACCATGGCGCGACGCAGCCTGACCCTCGCCAGGTCGGGGAGGTGGCCGTAGGCCGCGAACGCCTCCTCGGTGCCCTCCCACGCCTCGGTGAGCTCCTCGCGCGACGGGGGGTCGACCTGCGCCGCCCACCGCCACCGCCACCGCCGATGCTCGGCGGTCAGCCGGGCCGCCCAGGCCGCGCCCTCGGCACCGAAGACGAGCCCGGCCTCGCGGTGTCCGGCGAGCACCCGGAGCCCGTCGTCGCGGAGACGGCCGGCCTCGCGGTCGAGGCGCTCGCGCTCCTCGGCGGCGAGCCGCGGCGCCGCCGAGGCGAGCACCCCCAGCGTGGTGGCGGCCAGCCGCAGGCGGGCGGCGAACCAGGGCCTCCAGAGGCGGCCGATCACCGTGACCGCCTCGTCATAGGCGCCGAGCGCGGCCGCCGCGTCGAGGTGGTGCTCGTGGACGTCCAGCTCGGCACCCAGGGCGTAGAGCGCGGCCAGGCCCTCCACCTCCCAGTGCGCGCTGGTGCGGCGGGCCACCTCGAGGGCCTCGGGCCGCCCCCGCGCCGCGAGCACCACGGCGCGCTGCGAGTCGAGCAGCGCCGCCAGCACCGGCGGCGCGGACTGGCCCGTGGCGTCGAGCTCGGCCAGGGCGGCGTCCCACTCGCCGGTGGCGAACAGCACCACCCCGCGCAGCAGCCGGCACTCGAAGGCGTACGGCGCCCACGGCAGCCCGAGGTCGGCGGCCCGGCTGACCCCGGCGGCGTAGGCCTCCGCGGCCTCGCCGAAGGACCCGGTCACCTGCAGGTGACGCCCGAGCGCGTGGCGGGCGCGCAGCTCCGCGCTCTCGGCGCCCGCGCGTTGCGCCAGGTCGATGGCCTCACGCAGGGTGGCGGCCACCTCGTCGGCGGGCCGGTCGCGGGCGAGCCCGGCGAACGTGGTCTCGACGTCGGCACGGAGCAGGGGCAGGTCGAGCTTCTCGGCCAGCCGCAGCGCCTCCTGCCCGGCCTCCAGCGCCTCGTCGGACCGGCCGCAGCCGGCGAGGATCCGGGCGTGCACCGCCAGCGCCTTGGCGCGTTGCCGTGCGGGCCCCTCGGCCAGCAGCGTGACGGCCTGCGCGCTGACGGCCACCTCGTCGTCGTCGTTATCGACGACGTGCAGCCCCTGGACGAGCGTCGAGAGCAGCAGCCCTCGCTCGGCCGACGGCGCGTCGTCGGGGAGCCGCGCGATCTGGTCGCGCAGCATCCGGACCGCCTTGACGGTGTGACCCGCGGCCAGCAGCGCCTCGCCGGCCTTGGCGACGATCGCCACCAGCGACAGCTCGCCGGGGTCGACGCCCTGCTCCTCCAGGTCGAGCGCCTGCCGGTAGTGCCGCGCCGCCTCGTCGGGGCCACCCACACCGAGCGCCTCGTCGCCCGCCTCCACGCTCGCTCGCAGCGCCGTGGGAAGGTCCCCCGCCAGCCGCGCGTGCCGGGCGAGCTCGGCGGCCGCCCCGCGGAACCGACCGCTCGCCAGCGCCTCGGCGTAGGCCGTGTGAAGCCGCACCCGCTCGCCGGGGAGCAGGTCGTCGTAGACCGCCTCGCCCAGGAGGGCGTGTCGGAAGGCGTAAGCGTCGCCGCGCACGGGGACGAGGATGGTGCCGTCGACCGCCTCCCGCAGGCCGTGGTCGAGCGTCGCCTGGTCGAGCCCGGTGGCCTCCGCGAGGAGGGCGTGGGCCACGCGGCGACCGGCGGCCGCGGCAGCCCGGACCACCGTCCGCGCCCCCTCGTCGAGGCGGTCGACGCGGACCAGCAGCACCCCGGCGAGGTCGTCGGGCAGGGCGGCACCGGCGGACACGAGCTCCTCGACGAAGAAGGCGTTGCCCTCGGCCCGGTCGACGATCGCCGCGACGTCGGGCTCGGGCAGTGGGTCCGGATGCAGCAGCCCGACCAGCCGGCGTACGTCGGCGTCGGCGAGCGGCGCGAGCTGGACGCGGTGGAGCTGGCGCAGGCGGGTCCAGCCCGCGATCCGGGCTCGCAGCGGGTGGCGCCGGTGGAGCTCGTCGGAGCGGTAGGACGCGACGACCGCGACGGGCTGCCGGAACGACCGGGCGACCAGGAAGCTGAACAGGTCGAGGGTCGACCGGTCGGCCCAGTGGAGGTCCTCGACGACGAGCAGCAGCGGGCGGTCGGCGGCCGCGCGCTCGAGCAGCGCGTGCACGGCCTCGAACAGCGCCCGTGGCTCGACCGTGCCCAGGGACGGGTCGGACCCGGCGAGGCGCCGCCTGGCCTGCAGCCGGCCGAGGGCTGGGTGCTCCTCGACGGCGTCGGCCACGGCCCCGGGGGCCTCCTGGGCGAGCCGGTCGAGCACCTCGGTGAAGGGGAGATAGGGCAGCGCGGCGTCGCCGAAGTCGAGGCAGTGGCCGGCCACCACCTCCCAGCCCCGCTCGAGGGCCCGGTCGCGCAGCTCGGTCAGCAGCCGGGTCTTGCCGACGCCGGCGTCGCCACCCAGCAGCACCGCGTGGCGCTCGGGCACCACTTCGTCGGTGCTCTCGCCGGTGGTCTCGCCGGTGGTCTCGAGGGCCAGGCTCTCGCAGAGCTGGGCGATCTCGGCGTCGCGACCGACCATCGTGGCGCTGCGGGGCGAAGGCACCGTCCCATGATCCACCCCACCGCCGACGGGCGCCTCCACCGAGACGGCCGCCGTCACCGAGACGGACTCGGTCACCAGGCTGGGCGCCGTCGACGGGGCACGCGCCGACGGCCGCGGGGCGCCGGTCAGGTCGACCGGCGCGCTCGCGGCCGTCTCAGGCAACGTCGCGACCGCCTCGGGCGAGCTCGCGCAGCCGCTCGTGGCGGCGCCGCGCCCGGCGACGGCGTACGGGTGCCCACTCCTGCTTGACCTGCTCGGTCCGGTAGCGGACGGCGGCCTCGGTCATCAGGTCGGGGTAGGTGTTCATCTCGATCTCCTTCATCGGCGATGAGACGAGACTCCGCTCCTGAGGTAGCACCGGACATCGGGAGAGTGCCGTATCTTGGGCGGCTCCCGGGCCTCCCTACCTCAGCCGGCCGCGATAGTTGACTGCAGATCTGTCGTGATCCGGCGCTCGGGAGAGCAATTCTGCAGTCAACTAGCGTCCGAGCAGCGCGCGCCCGGCCGACCAGACCCCGGCCACGAGGGGGACGCCGGGGCGGTAGGCCAGATGCACGTGGGTGGGCGCGTCGAGCAGGGTGAGGTCGGCCCGCGCGCCCACCGTCACCCGCCCCACGTCGTCGCGGTCGAGGGCTGCGGCGCCGCCGGCGGTGGCGGCCCAGACGGCCTCCTGGGGAGTCATCCCCATCTCGCGCACCGCCAGGGCGATGCAGAACGGCATCGAGGAGGTGAAGCACGACCCGGGGTTGCAGTCCGAGGCGAGCGCGACGGTGACGCCCGCGTCGATCAGCCGCCGGGCGTCGGGGTAGGGCTGCCGGGTCGAGAACTCGACCCCGGGCAGCAGCGTCGCGACCGTGCCGGCGTCGCGCAGGGCGGTCACGTCGTCGTCGGTGAGATAGGTGCAGTGGTCGACCGCGACCAGGCCCAGCTCGCACGCCAGCCGAACGCCGGGACCGGGACCGAGCTGGTTGGCGTGCAGCCGCCCGCGCAGGCCGGCGGCCTCGCCCGCGAGCAGCACCGCCCGCGCCTGGTCCTCGTCGAAGGCGCCGGTCTCGCAGAAGGCGTCGACCCAGCGGGCGTACGGCGCCGCGGCGGCGAGCATGGGGCCGGTGACCAGGTCGACGTACTCCCCCGGGTCGCTGCCCGCAGGCACCACGTGGGCGCCGAGGAACGTCGTCTCGTCGGTGAACTGCCGCGCCACCGCGAGCGAGCGGGCCTCGTCGTGGACGGTGAGTCCGTAGCCGCTCTTGATCTCGACCGTCGTGGTGCCCTGGCGCTGCATCTCGGCGACCAGCCGCCCCACATGCGCGGTGAGCTCCTCGTCGGAGGCGGCTCGGGTGGCCGCGACGGTCGACCGGATCCCGCCCGCGGTGTAGGCCTCCCCGGCCATCCGCGCCGCGAACTCCGCCGCCCGGTCGCCGGCGAAGACCAGGTGGCTGTGGCTGTCGACGAAGCCCGGGAGCACCGCCCGGCCACCGGCGTCGACCGCCGTGTCGGCGGCGGGTGCCTCCGCGGCCGGGCCGACCCAGGCCACCCGCTCGCCCTCGACCACGACCGCGGCGGCGGCGAGCAGCCCGAGGGGGCCGTCGCGCTCGGGGTCGTTCGTGACCAGCTCACCGATGCCGGTCAGCAGCAGGCTGCTCATGCGTCCTCCCCCATCTCCGGGCCCGTGCCGCTCCTCTTCACGCGTGCCGCTCACGGCGTCGTCACCCGACGGACCGCCCGCTCCAGGTCGCGGCCGATCTCCTCGCGGTCACCCTCGCGCACGACCACGCGCCCGTCGACCATCACCCGGGTGACGTCGGCGGAGGTCGCCGCGAAGACGACCGTGCCCTCGTCGTGGCCGGTGCCCGCCGTGCGGGGGCTCGCCGGGTCGAGCGTCACCAGGTCGGCGCGCGCGCCGACGGCGATCCGCCCGGCGTCGGCGAAGCCCAGCGAGGCGTGCCCGGTCGCGGTGCCGGCGAGCAGCAGCTCGGCGGCGACCCAGTGCCCGCGGGCGCGGCTGGCGAGCCGCTCGTCGAGCTCGACGGCCCGCAGCTCCTCGTAGGGGTCGACGACGGCGTGGCTGTCGGAGCCGATCGTCAGCCGGGCCCCGGCGTCGTGCAGGGCCCGGCTCGGGCCGATGCCGTCGCCGAGGTCGCGCTCGGTGGTCGGGCAGAAGCAGGCGAACGCGTGGGCGGCCCCGAGGAGGGCGATGTCGTCGTCGGTCAGATGGGTCGCGTGGACCGCGCTGGTCGTCGGGCCGAGCGCGCCGGTGTCGGCGAGCAGGCGGGTCGGGGTCACGCCGTACGCCGCCAGGCAGGCGTCGTTCTCCGCGACCTGCTCGGAGAGGTGCACGTGGAGAGGGGCGCCCTCGGCCGCGGCCACGACCGTCGCCAGCTGGTCGCGCGGCACCGCCCGGACGGAGTGGATCGCGGCGCCGACGACGACGCCGACGTCGGCATGCGCCGCATCCACGAGGGAGGAGCGCCGCCGCGCCCAGCCCTCGGCATCGCCGTCGGAGAAGCGCCGCTGGACGCCCTCGGGAGGGGCGCCGAGCCCCGAGCTGAGATAGCAGGTGTCGAGCAGCGCGATCCGGATGCCGGCCTCGCGAGCGGCCGCGACCACGGCGCCGGCCATCGCGGTGGGGTCGGCGTACGCCGTGCCGTCGGGCCGGTGGTGGAGGTAGTGGAACTCCCCGACGCCGGTGTAGCCCGCCGCGGCCATCTCGCGGTAGGCCGCCCGGGCCAGCGCGAACAGCGAGTCGGGGTCGAGCCGGGCGGCGACGGCGTACATCTGCTCGCGCCAGGTCCAGAAGCTGCCCCGCTCGCGCTGCGTGCGCCCGCGCAGCGCGCGGTGGAAGACGTGCGAGTGAGCGTTGGCGAACCCCGGCAGGCTCAGCCCCGGCACCCGCTCGGCGAGCGCGGCCGGGCACTCCGGCTCGACATGGGTGAACCGGCCGTCGGTGACCTCGACGACGACGTCGTCGTGCCAGGCGGGGGCGCCGGCGCCGGCGTCGAGCCAGGCTCGCTCGAGGAGGTACGCCGTCGGGCCGGTCATGTGGTCGGGCCGGTCATGGTGAGCCCGTCATGTGGTCAGCCGGGCCAGCGTGTCGGCCAGCGCCTCGACGCCAGCGAGGCAGTCGGCCGTCTCGGCGTGCTCGGCGGGCGAGTGGGAGATCCCGGTGGGGTTGCGGACGAACAGCATGGCGGTGGGCACGCCGGCCGCGGAGAGGATGCCTGCGTCGTGGCCGGCCTGGGTCGGCAGCAGCGGCCAGTCTGCGCGGGCGTCGTCGCCGGCGGCGATCCGCGCGGCCAGGTCGGGGTCGAAGCGCACCTCTGCCGACACGGACTCGGCGGTGAGCGTCAGCGTGGTGCCGTCGCGGCCGGCGCGGTCGGTGGCCTGCCGCGCGATGTCGGCGACCAGCGCCTCCAGCGCGGCCTCGCTGTCCGCGCGGGCGTCGAGCCAGGCGGTCACCCGCGAGGGGACGGCGTTGGTGCCGTTGGGGGTCACCTCGACCCGCCCGAAGGTCGCCCGCTGCCCCGCGAGCCGCGCCTGCTTGGCGGCGGCCAGCGCGGTCATGGCGTAGGTCAGCATCGGGTCGTGCCGGTCCTCCATCCGCGTCGTCCCGGCGTGGTTGGCCTCGCCGACGACGTCGAGGCGGTAGCGACCGTGCGGCCAGATCCCGCTGGCCACGCCGACCGGCTCGCCGAGGTCGACCAGATGGCGGCCCTGCTCGACGTGGAGCTCGACGAAGGCGTGGGCGTCGTCCGTCAGGGACGGCCATCGGGCGTCGTCTCCGGTCGGGCCGAGGTCCGCGGCGGCCAGCGCGTCGTCGAGGCGTACGCCGTCCCGGTCGCGCAGCTCGCGGGCGGCCGCCCAGGTCGTGGCGCCGGTGACCAGGCGCGAGCCCAGGCAGGCCCGGCCGAAGCGCGACCCCTCCTCCTCGACGAACACCGCGATCCCGATCGGCCGGGTCGGCGTGTGGCCGCGGTCGCGGAGGAGGTCGACCGCCGCAAGGGCGGAGACGACGCCCAACGGGCCGTCGAACGCCCCGCCGTCGAGGACGGAGTCGAGGTGCGAGCCGGTGAGCACGTGTCGGCCGGTCGCGCCCTCGGGCCGCCACCAGGCGACGGCGTTGCCGAGCCCGTCGGTCTCCAGGGTCAGGCCCCGCGCGGCCGCCTGCTCGGCGAACCACGCCCGCAGCTCGCCCTCGGCGGCGGTCCACGGCTGGCGGAAGTAGCCGCCCGACTCGCCGGACCGGCCGACCGGCGCCAGCGCGCGCCACATCTCCTCGAACCCGCTCACGCCGCCAGTCCACTCCTCCCCGGCCCCCACGACAACCGCCCGCGCCGCAGCGCCGTCTCGGATCCCAGACCCATCTAGGCGCCGAGACGGCGCTTCTGCGCGGCGAACCGGCGCTTATGGCGCCTCGAAACGGCGCCCCGGCGGCGCGAAACGGCGTCTCAGCCGCGCGAGACGGCGCCCCAGCCGCGCGAGTCGGCGCTCCGGCGGCGCGAACCGGCGCTTCCGCGCGACGAACCGGCGCTTCCGCGCGACGAGACGGCGCCCCAGCGCGCCGTCACCGAACCGCAAGGACTTCCCGCCCCACTTCGGCGACCGGCCGCCGTACCCTCGACCCATGACCACCGTGCTCGTGGTCGACGACGACCCGACCGTGCGCGAGGTGGTCGCGACCTACCTCCGCCGCGACGGTCTCGAGGTGCTCGAGGCCGCCGACGGCCCGACGGCGCTCGCGGCCGACGCTGATGCCGCGCCCGACCTCGTCGTGCTCGACCTGATGCTTCCCGGGCTCGACGGGCTGGAGGTCTTCCGGCGGATGCGCGCACGGCGCGGCGGCGTCCCGGTGGTGATGCTGACGGCGCGCGGCGACGAGGCCGACCGGGTGCTCGGGCTCGAGGTGGGCGCGGACGACTACGTCGCCAAACCGTTCTCGCCGCGCGAGTTGGTGCTCCGCGTCCAGGCGCTGCTGCGGCGTACCTCCCCCGCGGCCACGCCGGCCGACGTCCTCGCCGACGGCGACCTGGTGATCGACACCCGCGGCCGCACCGTCACCCGGGCCGGCGTGCCGCTCCAGCTGACCGCGCGCGAGTTCGACCTGCTGGCCCACCTCGTCGGCACGGCCGGGAAGGTCTGGTCGCGGACCCAGCTGATGAACGACGTGTGGGGATGGGAGTACGGCGACGAGTCGACGGTCACCGTGCACGTCCGACGGCTCCGCGAGAAGGTCGAGGACGAGCCGAGCAACCCGCGGCGTCTCGTGACGGTGTGGGGCGTGGGCTACCGCTGGGACCCCGATGGCGCCTGAGCTCGAGGCCGCCGCCCTCGCCGTCGGCACCGTGACGGTCACCGGGGTCGCCGGCGCTGCCGGGCTGTGGGTCGCCTTCCGACGCCGGCCGGCGGTCGCCGCGGCGCTCGCGCCTGCGATGGTCGTTGCCGCGATGGGCGCCGGCATCTGGGTGACCGCGCGGGCGATGTTCCTGAGCGAGCACGACATCGGCGTCGTGCTGATCGTGCTCGCCGCGGCGTTGCCGATCGCACTGGTGCTCGGCACCTGGCTGGCGATGCAGATGCGGTCGCTCACCCAGGAGGCGGCCGAGGAGGCCGCCGCGCGGGCCGCCGCGCTCGAGGTCGAGCAGGCCCGCCGCGACCTCGTCGCCGGCGTGTCCCACGACCTGCGTACGCCGCTCGCCGGCATCCGCGCCATGGCGGAGTCGCTGGAGGACGGCGTGGCCGCCGACCCGCCGCACTACCTCGCGCGGATCCGCGCCGAGGTCGACCGGATGGACACCATGGTCGGCAACCTGCTCGACCTGTCGCGGCTGCAGTCCGGCGGGCAGCGCCTCCGCCACGAGACCGTCGACCTCCGCGACCTGGTCTCCGACGTCGTGGCCTCGGCGCGCATCGTGGGTGAGCGCGAAGGTGTCTGCGTGACGGGTGAGGCGCCCCATCCGGTCGTCGTCTCCGGCGACACCGAGCTGCTCGGCCGGGCCGTCGCCAACCTGCTGTCCAACGCGGTCCGGCACACCCCGGCCGGCGGCGCGGTCGGGGTGTCCGTCGAAGCCCGCGACGGCGTCGCCACCGTCACGGTCGCCGACGCGTGCGGCGGCATCCCCGACGAGGACCTGCCCCGCGTGTTCGACGCGGGCTTCCGCGGCTCCCGGGCGCGTACGCCGGCCGAGGGCGCCTCCGGCGGGCTCGGGCTGGCGCTGGTCCGTGAGGTGGTCGCCGCACACGGCGGCGACGTGGGTGTCGTCAACGAGCCGCCCGGCTGCCGGTTCACGGTGACGCTGCCGCACGGCTGAGGCCGCTGAGGCCGGTGAGGCCGTTGAGCGCCGTCTCGGGGCGCGGGAGCGCCATCTCGCGGCGCGGGAGCGCCGGCTCGCGGCGCGGGAGCGCCATCTCGCGGCGCGGGAGCGCCGGCTCGCTGCGCGGGAGCGCCGTCTCGGGGTGCCCAAGCGCCATCTCGCCGCGCGGAAGCGCCGTCTCGCGGCGCGGAAGCGCCATCTCGCGGCACCACGGCCCGCAGCTCGCGGGCTACTCGGGGATGAAGCCCTGGTCGAGCTCCCAGGGGCGGATGGGCGAGTTCTCGAGGATCCACGCCTGCAGGTCGCGGTCGAGGCCGAGCATCACCAGCAGGCCGACGGCGATGAAGACCAGTCCGAGGCCCCGGCGGAACCAGCCGTGGGAGTCGGCGAGCCAGCCGAGCCGGCGTACCAGCCGCTGGCCGGCGAGCGCCACCAGCAGCAGCGTGCCGCTCAGCCCGATGACGTAGGCCGTCAGCAGGGTCATCCCCCGGGCCGGTTCGGCCGGGATGACGGTGACGACGACGTAGCCGTAGAGCGGCGAGCACGAGGTGAACACCGGCCCGAGGGCGGCGCCGGTGAGCACCGCGCCGAGCATGCCTTCGTGGTCCTGCGCCGCCGAGAGGCGGGCGTTGCTGCGCTGCTGGAGGGCGAGCCGGCCGGAGACCGACTCCCAGACGCCGGGGAACAGCGCCACCAGGCCGAGCGCGATCAGCAGCCCGCCGGCGACGACGTTCCAGACCTCGGGGTCGATGCCGATCAGGGCGGTCGACGCGCGCAGCAGCAGCGTGAAGACCACCACCGACACTCCCAGCGAGGCGGCCACCACGACGGCGCGTCGGGTGGCCGCCCCGCTCCCGGAGAGGGATCCCCCCACGATCACGGGCAGCAGCGGGAGCACGCAGGGCGCCAGGGTGGTGAGGACTCCGGCGACCACCGCGCCGAGCAGGACGAGCATCGAACGTGCGTCAGGCGACTTCGGCGGCGATGTCGGCGCCGGTCTCGGAGCCGGTCCACTTCTTCAGCGCGGTGCCGTCGGGGTCGACGTGGACGTAGGTGTGCTGGTAGGTCACGCCGTACTTCTGACGCAGCTCGGTCGCGGAGTCGAAGTCGACCTTGACCAGCGTGAGCCCGTCGGGCACGCCGTCGGCGTCGATCGACGCCTCGGTGGCGCGGCAACTGGGGCACCACGGCGCGTGGAAGAACAGCACCACTTCGGAGTCGGCGTACGCCGTCCGGTCGGCGTCGTAGTCCGCCCAGTCGACGTACTGCCCGGGGGCGACGGCGGGCGCGGCCTTCTCCTTCTGCTTGTCCTTCTTCGCCTTCTTCTCGCCGGCGGCGTCATCGGTCGGCGAGGGGTCGCTCGAGGAGGGCGCGGCGCTGCTGGCGGGAGCGGCCGCCGGGTCGGCGGCCGTCGTCGAGCTGCCGCTACCACAGGCGGCCAGCAGCAACAGGGCCGCGGCGGAGAGCGCCGCGGGCAGGGCGCGGGCGACTCGGCGAGGGGTGCGTCGGGTCGGGTTCATGTCCACCATGCTGCGGGACGCAGGGGCCGGAAGACCATGAATCCGGCCTTACGGAACCCTGACGGCTGGCATCGGGCCCGGGCGCCCGACGTACGCTGGAGCGCGATGACCGACCCGGAGCGGCCCGACCGCAGCCCCGCTCGCGACCGGCTCACCGGCCGCTCGGCGGCGGCTGCCCGGATCGACCAGCAGGCGACGTGGGTCGACCTCCAGCTGCGGCAGGCGGTGGCCCGCGGGGACTTCGACGACCTGCCGGGATACGGCAAGCCGCTCGAGGGGCTGGGCCGCCAGCACGACCCCGACTGGTGGTTGAAGAAGCTCGTCGAGCGCGAGCAGATCAGCGGCGTGCTGCCGCCGGCGCTGCAGCTGCGCAGGGACGACGCCGAGCTCGACGCCCGGCTCGACCGGCTGTCCCGCGAGGGCGACGTACGCCGCGAGGTGGAGGACTTCAACGAGCGGGTGCGGGCGGCGTTCTGGCAGCCGCTGGGCGGGCCGCCGATGGTCACCCGGCAGCGCGACGTCGACGCCGAGGTCGGGCGCTGGCGGGAGCGGCGGGCGGCGGCCGCTGCCGAGCGGGAGGCCCGCCTCGAGCCGGAGGCCGGCGACGAGCCGGCCGCCGCGCCCACGCGGCGCCGCCGCTGGTGGCGGCGGCGCTGATCGGCCACGCCGGCGTCGGCGAGCGCGGGCTCCGGTGATCGGGGAGCGCTGCCGTCGCGTGGCGACCGGAGGGCTCCGCGGGAGCGGACCCAGCCGGGTGTCGATGTCTACTGGTGCGTAC
>JAUILS010000095.1 GCA_030432975.1 Actinomycetes bacterium | reverse complement strand
GCCTCGCTGGCGCTGTGCGTGCCCAACTCCCTGTCGGGCGACACGGGCACCGCTCTCGGCGCCCAGGCCGGCGAACGGACACTGCGCCGCATCCTGAGCGAGGCAGGTTTGACGCAGGTGCGCCTGGCCGCCTCGACCGCCACCAACCTCATTCTCGAAGCTCGCCCCTGACGCCTCGACCCAGGCTGCGAGGAGTACGCACCGAACATCGGGAGCTGATGCCCACCGGGACGGGATCTCTCGCTTTCTCTCCCGCGGGCCCGACTTTGGCATCCTGGACGTATGAACGCTGCTGGCACCTGGAGCGATGTCGAAGCAAGATTCGTGGCCGCCGTGCGAAACATGCTCGCTCGACCCGACTTCTTGCTTCCGCTGGCAGCGGCCGAGCGCCAGTTTCGCGACCACTACTATGGTCTGAACTCGGCAGCTTTGCTCGAGGATCTGTTCTTCGACGCCCTAGGCAACTTCCTCCGACAGACCGAGCCCACAACCCGCCTCACGCGCCCGCCGACCGGCCAGAAGGGGTGGGACTACGCTTTCGACCAGCTTCAGATCTCTCACAAGGTCAGTCAGGACCTGTCGGCCGTTGCGGCTCTGTGGGACGCGACTAAGCAAGGCGTGACGACGTGGTCCTTTAACGAGCCAATCGTGTACGTCCTTGGCTCCAACACACCATCGACGAGCCTCGTGCTGGAGTTCGGCACCGAACTGTCAGTCCGTTGCCGAGCGGTGGCTGACCTCGGCAAGCCCTACCTGGCCGACGGCAGGACGCTCCTGGTCGTCAACTGGCCGGCCGACGGCCGTCAGCCAATGCTCCTGGATCTCATCGAGACGGAGCGCGGTCAAACGGCTGAGGAGGCACTGCCCTTTGAGCGGATGTGGCGTCACGTGGCGAAGCACGTGCGTCAAGGCGGGGCAGCCAACGAGATTGACGTCGTCGTAGCGAGCCGGGCCCTCAGTCCTGTGGTCATCGCCAGCCTCACGGCTGAGCTTCCATCACCGGTTTCGGTGGCGGTTCGCTTTCGCGGGGGCGCCTACCTCCTGCGGCGGGACCTCCTGCAGGACCTGTCCGTCACGACCAACAACAGGGCGATCCTCATTCCCAAGCAAACGATCCAGCAGCTGTTGTTGGAGGCCGAGCGCGCTCAGTTGTTCGCTCCGCTACCTCTCTGGTACTGGGTCTACGCCGAAGAGCGCCCACCGGACATGTACTCCGCGCAGCGCGCGGAGTACGACGCGCGGTTCAGCGCTCGGGGAGAGTTGGATCCGGACTGAGCTGCTCTTGCTCAAGGAGTTGCCGTGCAACCCCTTGAGCATCGCGTCGCACGTCACACTCCCACACGCGAACGACGTTCCAGCCTGCCTGCTCGGCGAGTTCGGTCGACCGCCGATCACGCTCGGCGTTGCGGCGCATCTTGTCCTCCCACAACGCCGCATTGGGGCCCGACCATGGAGTCTTGCGCCCATGCTCGGGGCAGCCATGCCAGAAGCAGCCGTCGACGAACACGGCGAGTCGGCGGCCAGGGAACACGATGTCTGGGGTGCATCCCTTGGCGACCTGTCGATGAAGGCGGAACCGACCGCCGGCTGCGTGGAGGGCCTGACGCAGAGCGATCTCCGGCGCGGTGTCGGTCTTGCGGCGACCGGACAGGTGCTGCCCCTTCGGGGTGCTGACCCAGCGATACGCCACCAAGCCAGGTTAGCCGGCGGCGTCGATGCGCTCCCCGTGGTCGGCACGGCGCACCCTGACCGGCACAGGCCGAGTGGGATCCCAATGGCGCTCCACAGCCGCGTCCGGACTGCCGGGCGACGATGTCACCGCCTGCGCCAGGCCGGGGGCCCGCCTGGCGACCAGGCGCAGGTTGGCCATCACGTGCTCACGGAAGACGTGGTACGCCGCGCCGACGTTGACCCCGTTGCCCATCTGCTTGTACGTCGCCGCGTCGGGCTGGTCCCCGAAGTCGAACCACTCCGGCAGGCCTTGGAGCCTTGCCGCCTCCCGAGGCGAAAGCCGGCGCCGAAGGTCGCCCACGATGCTCGTCTGAGTGATGGCCACGAGCGCCGGCACGTAGGTCGCCTTCTTGACCCGAAGCCCCGACGGACGAAGATGCATGATCGTCTCGTCGAGCGACCGGGCGTTCTGCGCCTGCCACTCGAACTTCCGTCGTGAGTGCGGGAAGTCCTCCAGCCAGTTCCAGCGCTCGAGCCAGGCCTCGAGCAGGTCGCGGTGCTCGGTGTAGAACTCGGCGTTCTTGACCAGGAAGTTGCGCTTCCAGGCAGGGGTGTCGTCGGGGATGACGAGGTCGTCCAGCACCACCCACTCGTCCTTCCACACCGGGAACCCCGGCAGGCGCTCAACTCCGGCCCCTCGGAGGGTGACGACGAAGTCGTTCCAGGCCTCCACCCAGGTGGCCTCCGCGCCCGTGAGGTTGAGGCTCATCTGGTGCGAGACCTCGGCAGGGGATTGAAGCGGAAGGTGTTCGTGCAAGGACCACTCCTGCGGAGACCAGCCGTCCACCGGCGCGTGACCCAGGCTCGGCGGCACGTCAACGTGCGAACTCCGCGTGCCGACGTACGTCGCGAGGATGAACACGCGCTCCCGCACCTGGGGCCGGCCTCCCCGCTCCGGCGGCAGCAGGTGCGGCGAGAAGACGACGGGCCTCGACGAGACCTGGTATCCGAGGTCTCGCAGGGAGCGGATGATCACGTCCCACTCGTGGGCGTGCCGGGGCCCGGCAATGTTGCGGACGTTCTCCAGCAGCACCACCGAGGGCCGGCGCTTCTCGAGAATCAGGCAGATGTTGAAGAACAGCGTGCCTCGCGCCTCGTCCATGCCGCGCTGGTAGCCCGACTTGGAGAACGGCTGGCAGGGGAAGCCGGCGGCGAGGACATCGTGGGCGGGCACCTTCATCCGACCCTCGGTGTCGTCGACGATGTCGCCGAGCGCGGGCATTCGCCAGTTGCGCGCGTAGACCGCGGCGGCCTCGGGGTCTCGCTCCACGGCGTAGACGCACTCGCCGCCGAGGGCAGACAGCGCGGCGTGGAAGCCGCCCACACCCGCGAAGAGATCGACGAAGGTGAAAGGGGTGGAGCTCGAGCTCATGTGCGAAAGCTTAACAGCTCAAGAAGGGAAAAGCTAGGTGCCACGTCGGCGCATGTTAGCGACCCCCGACGACACCGCGCCTGTGCATCAGACCCGGCCCGACCCACCCGTTCTGACCTCACACTAACCCCACGCTGAGGGTCGACGACCACGGTGTGCCCACGTCCGCGACCAGCGCGGACACGAAGACACAGGAGCACACCATGAACACCATCACCAAGACCCTGGCCGGCCTCGCGGGGGCCTCCGCCGTCACGGCGGCGGCGCTGACCACCGGGCTGACGCCGGCGCACGCGGCGGCGTCCGACACCGACCGGCCGAAGGTCACGGCGCAGCACTTCGACTTCGGCAAGAACTGGTCGCTGGGCGCGCCGCGCAACGGCGGCTACGCCTACTGGAACCTCAGCGGCGGCGTGACGTCGATCGACGTCGAGGGCTACCTCTACCTCACCGACCAGGAGTGCGGCCGGGTGAGGGTCGAGTACTACAACGACGACCACGCGCTGCTCACCACCCGCTCCGCCCCGACGCGCTGCGCGCCGGGCAACGGCAAGACCCAGTGGTGGGAGTCGCTGAGCTACGCCAGCACGACGGTCTCCCACATCCACGTCGTCGTGCAGAAGCAGAAGAACAACGGCTCGTACGTCGACATCGACGAGGACTACGAGACGTTCGACTGAGCCCCCGCCGGCGTCGAGACGTACGCCGGCCGGCCGGGGTGGAGCGGTGGCCACCCCGGCCGACGGGCGCCCGGGCCGATGGGCACCCGGCACCACCGGGCGCCGTACCCTCGACCACGTGGCCTCCCCCCTCGCGCCGCGCCTCTGGCCGGTCCACCTGCTCGCCCTGGCGGCGGTGGCCGTCGCGGTGGGGCTGGGGCTCTGGCAGTGGCAGAGCTGGGAGAGCCAGCGCGAGGCCGCCGCGCGCGACCTGACGGCGGTCGACCCGATCCCGCTGGCCGACGCGCTCGGCCCGGACGAACCGTTCCCCGGCGCGATGGTCGGCCAGCCGGTCGTCGTGGCAGGCACCTGGGTGCCGGCCGGCACGGTCTACGTCGAGGGCCGGCCCCAGGACGGTCGCGACGGCGTCTGGGCGGTGACACCGCTCGAGGTCGACGGCGCGGGCGGGTCGGCGCTGCTCGTCGTCCGAGGCTGGGCCCTGACCGTGAGCGACGCGCCCGAGCCACCCACCGGCGACGCCGAGCTGGTCGCCCGGCTGCAGCCGCCCGAGGGCACCGGCGAGGTCGACGCCGACCCGACCGACGACGTCCTCCCGCAGCTGCGGATCGCCGACGCGATCCAGCACGTCGACCAGGACCTCTACGGCGCGTACGCCGTCGTGGCCGACCGCGCGACCCCGGGCGCCTGGCCGGTGGGGGAGCGGGCCACCAACCCCGGCACCGACGGGCTCGAGACCGTCGCGCCCCCGGAGCAGCCGGAGGTCGGTGCGCTGACCTCGCTGCGCAACCTGCTCTACGCCCTCGAGTGGTGGGTCTTCGCCGGCTTCGCGGTCTTCCTCTGGTGGCGGTTCGTGCGCGACCAGCGCGACGAGGAGCCGGCCGAGCCCCGCCCCGACTCGGCGCCCACCCAGCGACTAGGTTGACCAGCGTGGACCGCCTCTTCCGCAGCTATCGCGTGCTGGCGTACGTCGTCGGCGTGCTGCTCGCCTTCGGGTCGTTCGTCGCCCTTCCGATGCGCTATCTGCTGACCGAGGGAAGCGACCTGCAGCGGCTCGGCGAGACGTTCAGCCTGGTCTGGGTGATCCACGGCTGGATCTACATCGCCTACGTCGTCGTGGCGTTCCTGCTCGCCCGCCGCGAGCGCTGGTCGATCACCTTCACCGTCGTGATGCTGGCCGCCGGGCTGATCCCGCTGCTCATCTTCTGGGTCGAGCGGTGGGTCGAGGCGAAGGTGCTCGAGCCTGTGGAAACCTCGCCCATCTGAGATAGTCCAGTGAGTTTCCGGGGTGATGTCGGCGATTTCGCCCCGAATACGCACTGGACTATCCACGACCACGGGACCACCCACCACCGGACCACCCACCACCGGGCGAACGACCACCGGGGAGGCCAGCGATGACGACGGCGTACGTGCTGGGCGGCGGCGGCGTCCTGGGCGCCGTCGAGGTCGGCATGCTGCGCGCGCTGCTGGAGCGCGACCTCACCCCCGACCTCGTCCTCGGCACCAGCGTCGGCGCGCTCAACGGCGCGATGGTCGCGCGTGACCCCAGCCTCGGCGTGATCGAGCGGCTCACCGAGCTGTGGCGGTCGGCCGCCGAGAGCCGGATGGTGTACGGCGACCGGCCGCTGCGCACGGTCCGCCGTGCGGTGTCGACCCGCACCCACATCTACTCCGCCAAGCCGCTGGCCGACCGGCTGCGCGAGGAGCTGGGCGACCTCGCCTTCGAGGACCTCCCGGTGACGCTGCAGGTCTGCGCCGCCAGCATCGAGCGTGCCGCGGAGCACTGGTTCTCCTCCGGCCCGGTGGTGGAGGCGGTCGTCGCGAGCGCCGCCGTACCCGGCCTGCTGCCGCCGGCGAAGGTCGGCGACGAGCACTTCCTCGACGGCGGCATCGTCAACTCCATCCCGGTCGGCCGCGCGGTCCAGCTGGGCGCCACCCGGATCTTCGTGCTCCAGGTCGGCCGGATCGACCGGCCGCTCACGGTGCCGACCCGCCCCTGGGACGTCGCCCGGGTCTCCTTCGAGGTGGCCCGCCGGCACCGCTTCGCGCGGGAGATGGCCGAGCTGCCGCCCGAGGTCGAGGCCCACGTGCTGCCCGCGGCGGGCACCTCCACCCGCGACGACAGCCCGTTCGGCTTCCGCGACTTCTCCACCGTCGACAGCCGGATCGAGGCGTCGTACACCGCCAGCGCCGACTTCCTCGACGACTGGGTCCTCCCGCGGAGCGCGTTGTGACCCACTGGGGCCGGCGACTGCTGCTGGCGCCGTTCGTGGTCTGGCTGGCCGGCTGGGCCTGGCTCACCGCGCCGCTGTGGCTGATCGCCGCGGCGGCCCTGTCACCGCTGCTGCCGGGGCGGATGCGGGTGCTGCGCCTCATGTGGGTGGCGTTCGTCTACCTCACCCTCGAGAGCCTCGTGCTCGTGGTGCTCTTCGGCTGGTGGCTGGCCAGCGGCTTCGGCCGCCGAATCCGGACGGCGTACTGGGAGGGCGTGCACTACGAGCTCGTCCAGGCCTTCCTGTGGGTGTTCTTCCGGGAGGCCAAGCGGGTGCTCAACCTGAGCATCACCACCGACGGCCCCACCCCCGACGCCTTCCCCGGCCGGCCGATCCTGGTCTGCTGCCGGCATGCCGGACCCGGCGACTCGTTCACGCTGGTCTATGCCCTGATGCACGACTACCAGCGCGAGCCGCGCGTGGTCCTCAAGGACAGCCTCGCCTGGGACCCCGCCATCGACGTCGTGCTCAACCGACTGCCGGCGCGCTTCATCACCCCGCACCCCGGCGCCGGCCAGGACCTCGAGTCGCAGATCGCCGCGCTGGCCGACGGGCTCGACGCCGACGACGCGTTCGTCATCTTCCCCGAGGGCGGCAACTTCACTCCGGCCCGCCGCGACCGTGCCATCGACCGGCTGCGCACGCTGGGCCTGGAGAAGATGGCCGACCGTGCGGAGGCGATGACCCACGTGCTGGCCCCCCGGCCCGGCGGCTTCCTCGCGGCGCTCGACGCCGCGCCCGACGCCGACGTCGTCCTGGTGGCGCACACGGGGCTCGACCACCTGCGCACCGTGGGCGACCTGTGGCGCGAGCTGCCGATGGACAAGCGGCTGGTGATGCGCTGGTGGCAGGTACGCCGGCACGAGATCCCTGCCGGCCGCGAGGAGCGGATCGAGTGGCTCTTCGACTGGTGGGAGCGGATCGACCAGTGGGTCGACGAGAACCAGCCCACCGAGCTCCCGGCGGGCGGCGCCGGGTAGCCGGCCGGCTCCGCCACTTCCCGTCGTCGAAGCCGACACGCGCACCCGAAGTGCGGTCCAACGGTGCCGTCGCGGATGCGGCCACGCTCAGGGCGGCAGGTCGCGGGGGTCGTGATCACGAGAGGACCGCAGCTCGGGCTCGTCATGGTCGAGCAACGCGGTCAGCACCCCCCGCACATGGTCGGGATGCTGCATCACCTGCGCCCAGGTGAAGCGCAGCACTCGCCAGCCTGCGAGCGTGAGCTCGGTGTAGCGCACGCAGTCGCGGGCGTGGGCGTCGCGAGAGGAGTGGAACTCCCACGAGTCGGCCTCGATCGCCAGCCGGCGGGCGCGCTCCACCAGGTCGGGGTGGTAGGTGCGGAAGCGGGTGACCACCGCGCCCTGCGGCTCGATCGTCAGGCCTTCAAACTCCAGGGTGACCGCGCGCAGCGCCGACTCGAACGGATTGGCGGCCAGCCGCGTCGCCTGGGCGGCCACGAGCCGGATCCCGCGGCACCCCGGCCCACGGGCCCCCGCGGCGGCCGCGCGGAGCTCGTCGGGGGCCACGAGGCCGGAGCGGAGCGCAGAGTCGGCGACGGCCAACCCCTCGGCGAACGGCAGGCGACGCGCGCAGTCGAGCACCGTGCGCAGCGGCGCGGTGACGCCGTCGACGACGTCGTCCGCACCGAGCGCGGCGTAGTAGACCCGGGCTGCGCCGAAGCGGCGGCGCGAGACGTTGTGGCCCGGCGGCACCGTGATCCAGGGGAGGTCCGGCGGCCACATCACCCCCCAGCCCCAGTGCAGGGCGGCCGTGAGGTGGGAGATCACTCCTCCCGCAGCGACGGCGCGACGCCTGGCGGGCGACGTGGGCAGGACGTAGCGTCCGCGCCCGGCCCGCCACAGCCGCCCCTCGGCGACGGCGTGCTCGAGCTGCCGCCGGCTGACGACCGTCAGCAGCTGGGCCCGGGTGGCCACCCCGCCCAGCCGGCGCACCACCTCGACCACGTCCACAGGACATGGTGACGCGGAACGACCGCCGGCCGTCCGGGTCCTCCACAGGGCGGCGCCGAGGGCGGGTCAGCCCCGCCCCGCGTGGTCAGGAGTCGGCGGGCTTCTCCGCGTCGGCCGGCTCGACCGTCTCGGCCGGAGCGTCGGGGGTCGTCACCGGGTGCGGCTCCTCGGCGGCGTCGGCCAGCGCCTCGTCGGGGGAGGACGCGCCGGAGTCGTCACCCTCGGCGGACTGGTCCGAGGCGACGGCGTCGGGGACCGGCGCGGGAGCGGGGGGCGGGGCCGGCACGTAGGAGCTCTGCCAGTTGTCGGCCGGGTCCTCGGCGCGCAGCTTCTTGGCCACGAACGCCGCGGCGGCGGCCAGACCGCCCAGCACGAGCAGCCGCTTGAACCAGCGGCCGCGCTTGCGCTCGGGCTCGGCGTCGGCCTCGTCGGAGGACGACTCCTTGGCCTCCTTGGCAGCAGCGGCGACGGCCGCGGCGGTGGCGGCGGCCTTCACCCGTCCGGTGGCCGCGGCCTCGGCCGCGCGCTCCTTGCCGGTGGCGGCCTTGTCCGCGGCCAGCGCCTTGCCCTCGGCGAGCAGGGGAACGGCCTTCTCCTTGCCCGAGGCGGCGGCCTCGGTGGCCTTCTCCTTGCCGGCCGCGGCGGCTTCGGAAGCCTTCTCGAGCCCCACGGCGGCGGCCTCGGCCGCCTTCTCCTTGCCGGCCGCGGCGGCTTCGGAGGCCAGCTCCTTGGCGTCTTCGAACACGGACTCTGCGAACTCTGCAGCCTTCGTCATCAGTGGCTTCTTCCGTCGGATGGCCATACGTCGACAGTACCCACTCCCCGCTCCGCCCACACCAGCCGTCCCGCGAGATGGCGCCTGGGCCCCCCGAGATGGCGCTCCCGCGCGCCCACACGGCGCTCCCGCGCCCCGAGACGGCACTCCCGCGCGCCGAGCCGGCACTCCCGCGCGCCCACACGGCGCCACCCTTCGGGCAGACCCACCGGCCCCGACCGGCTTGGCCGGCCATGGGAGGATCGCAGCGACGGCCTCGCGGCCGGCGTACCCATGCGACGACGAAAGGCCCCCATGTCCGACCTCCAGGCCACGCTGAAGACCAACCGTGGCGACATCGTCATCACCCTCTTCCCCGACCACGCGCCGATGACGGTCGACAACTTCGTGGGGCTCGCGGAGGGCACCAAGGACTACCGCGACGACGCCGGGCGGTCGGGCGAGCGCTTCTACGACGGCCTGGGCTTCCACCGCGTCATCGAGGGCTTCATGATCCAGGGTGGCTGCCCGCTCGGCACCGGCACCGGCGGCCCGGGCTACACCTTCAAGGACGAGCCGCACCCCGAGCTGGTCTTCGACAAGCCCTACCTGCTGGCGATGGCCAACGCCGGGCCCGGCACCAACGGCTCGCAGTTCTTCGTGACGGTCGGCGCCACCACCTGGCTCAACTTCAAGCACACGATCTTCGGCGAGGTGGCCGACCAGGCCTCCCGCGACGTCGTCGACGCGATCGCCGCGACGCCCACCGGCCCGATGGACCGCCCGGTCGACCCGGTCGTCATCGAGTCGGTGGAGATCACCCGCGGCTGACCGGGGCGGGTGTCCCCGGGTGACCGAGCCACCCCTCCCGCCGGGCGCCGGCGACGGCGCCGCGACCGACGTGCCCGTCTGCTACCGGCACCCCGACCGCGAGAGCCACATCCGGTGCCAGCGCTGCAACCGGCCGATCTGTCCCGACTGCATGCGCGACGCCTCGGTCGGCTTCCAGTGCCCCGACTGCGTCAAGGAGGGCGCCCGGCAGACCCGCCAGGGCCGGACGGCGTACGGCGGCAAGCGGTCGGCCGACCCCCGACAGACGACGCTGGCGCTGATGGGCGTCAACGCTCTGGTCTGGGTGATGATCGTCGCCACCGGCGGCTACCGCAGCAGCCTCACCGACCTGCTCGCGCTACGGCCGAAGGGCCTGTGCGTCGACCGCGCGGGGCAGGTCAACGTGGTGGTCCCCGAGGCGAGCTGCGTGGCGCCGTTCGGCACCTGGCACGAGGGCGTCAGCTCCGGCGCCTACTGGCAGCTGCTCACCACCGCGTTCACCCACGTCGAGATCTGGCACATCGCGGTCAACATGTTCTCGCTGTGGCTGCTCGGCCCGATGGTCGAGGCCGTGCTGGGCCGCACCCGCTTCCTGGTGCTGTACGTCGGCTCCGCGCTGACCGCCTCCGCTGCCGTCTACTGGCTGTCGGCGCCCTACGGCTCGACGGTCGGTGCCTCCGGGGCGATCTTCGGGCTGCTCGGCGCCCTGCTGGTGTTTGCCCACAAGGTCGGTGGCAACGTCCAGCAGATCCTGCTGGTGCTCGGCATCAACATCGTCATCACCTTCTCCTACGCCCGAATCTCCTGGCAGGGTCACCTGGGCGGTCTGGTGGGTGGGATCGTGATCGCCGCGATCCTGGCCTACGCCCCGCGCCGGCACCGCACCGCCTGGCAGGCCGCCGGCGTCGGCCTCGTCCTGGCGCTCACCGCGGGGGCGATCGTGCTGCGCACCGCGGCGCTGGTCTGACCGCCGCAGCCGCACTTTCCGTCGCCTGAAGCGAGAAATTTGCCCCGGGCTGGGGATGACGGGTTGCACGTTCCTGCAACGCGGTGCTGTGATGAACCGTCCGCGCTGGGTATCTCGGGCCCCGCCCAGCGCACCTGATCTGGGACGCATCGCTCGAGGGGTTCGAGGCTTGTGAAGAAGTGTCTGTCCGCGCTCGCGGCCGTCCTGGTGGCGGCCGCGCTCCTGGCGGTGCCCGCGCCCGCCTCCGCGACCCGCTACGTCCCGTCGGGCGGCTGCACGACCGTGATCCACCGGGCCAAGCAGCTGCCCTACGACGAGCTGCAGACGGCCGGCATCGCCGCGTCGGTCGCCTGGGGGTGGGGCGCCGAGCTCGACGTCCGGCTCACCGCCGACGACCAGCTGGTGCTCGTCCACGACGACACCCTGCGCCGGATCAGCGGTGGCGTCGACACCCGCCGGCCCGAGGACCTCACGCTCGACGAGATCCGCAGCGTCCCGCTCGCGCGGGGCGGTCAGGTGATGACCCTCGACGAGGCGTTGACCACGGCGTCGTCGTCGGGCGCCCGCCTCATGCTCGAGATCAAGCGCTACTCCAGCTTCAGCGCCCGCTGGGACGCCACCGGGCTGGCCGACCTGGCCCAGGCGATCCGCGACCACGGCCTGCAGGACCGGGTCTACGTCGGGGGCGCCACGGGGGGCATCCCGTTCCTGCGCCAAGCGCCCGACCTGGCGACGTACTATCGCGCCTCGCCGAAGAAGGCCGCGGCCGTCGAGATGATGCTCCACCGGGGCTACGACCTGGTGCAGCTGCCGGTCAGCGACCTCGACCCGAGCGTCATCGGCCGGCTGCGCGCGGCCGGCGTCCTCGTCGGCACTCGCCAGGTCAACCGCAAGGAGGACGTCGTGACGGCGTTCCGGGCCGGGCTGCGCCTCTTCCAGTCCGACCGCGGCCAGCGGGTCCGCACCTGGTGCCAGTCGGCGACCCTCCCGCCGGACATCCCCCGCCGCCGCTGACCCCCGGCAAGGGAGCCCCCTCCGGCCAGAACTACACGCGTGTAGTTCTCCACAGGCTCTTCCACACCTGTGGAACCTCGGTGCCGGGTCGGCCTACTCCCAGCGGGTGGCGTAGGCGAAGCCGACGGCCATGAAGGCGATGCCGACGAAGAGGTTCTTCTGGCCGAGGTCGTTCATCACCGGCACGGGGGAGAGGTCCTGGCTGAAGACGTAGAACGCCACGATCCAGAAGAGCCCGAGCAGGAAGCAGGCGACCATCGTGGCGGCGGCCCCCGGGGTGCGACCCAGCGGCGTGGAGGGGTGGGCGCCGACGAGCAGGCCCAGCATCACCGCGCCGAACCCGATCAGGTAGTTCCAGTCCTCCAGGTCGGCCATGAACGCCGGACCGCCGGGCGTGCCGGGGTCGGCCGCCCCCGGGTCGACCCGGACCACGAGGTAGTAGTAGGCGATCCAGGCGATGCCGGCCAGGATGAGCAGGATGGCCAGCACGAACCGCACCGAGAAGACCGGCCCGGCAGCGGGGTCGGCGAACTCGGTCCGCTTGGCCTTGGGCTTGGACACGGCGTCTCCTAGCACGACAGAACGGCATCCCTCCGGTTCCGGGGG
>JAUILS010000094.1 GCA_030432975.1 Actinomycetes bacterium | reverse complement strand
CTGGTGCCGGCCATCGCGCTCGACGCAGGCCCCCGCTTCTGGTGGCCCCGGCAGGTGGGTGCCGTCGAAGAAAGTTGAAAGTTGTCCCATTTCGGGGCAACCGCTGCGGGCGTTCGTCCGAAGAGAGGGTCAACGGGCCGCACCGTGGCGGCCCTCGACCCCGAGGACCGACCATGAGGATCCGCAGCATCGCCACCACCGTCGCCACCGCCGCTCTGCTCACCGGCGCGGCCCTGGCCCCCGCACCCGCCCAGGCGGCGCCCGCCGCCAAGTCCGGCAAGGGCACCACCAGCCTGGCCGAGGTGCTCACCTCCGACGGCAACAGGTTCGACCGGCGCAACGGTGACTACGACATCGTCACTGAGGCGGTGCTCGCCGTGCTGGCCGCCAAGCCCGACAGCGCGGTCGGCGTCTTGGCCGACGGCAACGTCGCGCTGACGGCGTTCATCCCCAACGACATCTCGTTCAAGCGGCTGGCCTACGAGCTGACCGGCCAGTGGATCCGCTCCGAGAAGAAGGTCTTCAACACCCTCGTCGAGACGGTCGGCGTCGACGCCATCGAGCAGGTGCTGCTCTACCACGTCGTCCCCGGCGCGACCGTCACCAGCAAGCAGGCGCTCGCCTCCGACGGCGCCGAGCTGACCACCGCCCAGGGCGCGACGTTCACCGTCGACGTGCTCTACAAGAAGCTGCCGCTGGTCCAGCTGCGCGACCAGGACACCGACGACGTCGACCCGTTCCTCGACCCCCGGCGCCTCGACATCAACAAGGGCAACAAGCAGATCGCGCACGGCATCATCTTCGTGCTGCGGCCGCTCGACCTGCCCTGACCCGACCGACGACGCAACCCAGAGGAGAAAGACAATGATGCGCAAGCTGCTCACCCTGGCCGCCGCCGGCACGGTCGCCGTCGGCCTGGCCGCCCCGGCGTACGCCGCGGACGATGCCCACGTCTCCGTCCTGCACGGAGTCCCCGACGCCGTGGTGGACGTCTACGTCAACGGCGACGCCCTGCTCAGCGACTTCGAGCCGGGCACCCTCACCGACCCGGTCGCCCTGCCCGGCGGTGACTACGACCTCAAGGTGGTCGCGGCCGGCGACGGCGCCGACGGCGACGCCATCATGGAGGCCAACGGTGTCACCGTGCCCGCGGGCGCCAACATCACCGTGGTGGCCCACCTCGACGAGGGCGGCGCCCCGACGCTGACGCCGTTCGTCAACGACACCTCCGCGATCGCGGCCGGCGAGGCCCGGCTCACCGTCCGGCACACCGCCGCCGCTCCCGCCGTGGACGTCCGCGCGGGCGGCGACCCGGTCTTCACCGACCTCAGCAACCCCAACGAGGCCTCGGCCGACATCCCGGCCGGCACCGTCTCCGCCGACGTGGTCCTCGCCGGGACCGAGGACGTGGCGATCGGCCCGGCCGACCTGACCCTCGCCGAGGGCGTGCACACCGTGGTCTACGCCTGGGGCAGCGCCGAGGACGGCAACCTCGACCTCGCCGTGCAGACCATCTCCGGCAGCCACTCCTCCCCCGGCGGTGTGCCGGGTGGCACGGGCGGCCAGCTGACCGGCTCCGGGCCCGCCCTGTGGTGGCTGGCCCTGGGTGCCCTGCTCGCCGGCGGCGCCGCGGCGCTGACCCTGCGTCCGCAGCGGCAGCGCGTGTCGTGATCAACAACCCCACCCAGAGGGCGGTCGCCATCGTGGCGGCCGCCCTCCTGGGCATGGGGGCGGCCTGGCTGACGGCCCCGCGCGAGCGGTCGGCGGCCGCCGAGCTGCCGCGGGTCACCACCGCGAGCGCGCCTGACCGCGCGGCGAGCGCCGGGGCCCCACCGCCCCGCACCCGGAAGGACGCGGCACCGCCGGCGCGGGTGCGCGCCCGCCCCGCCACCGTCGACGCGGCGAACCGCGCGACGGAGCGGGCCGTCGCCCCCACCCGGGTGTCGGTGCCGTCGGTCGGGATCTCGATGCCGGTCCGGCCCGTCGGGGTCGACCGGGCCGGGCTGATGGCCCTGCCGGAGTCGGCGTACACCGCGGGGTGGTACCGCTTCGGCCGCGGGCCGCTCGACCGGAGCGGCTCGACCGTCGTCGCCGGCCACGTGGACACCCCCGAGGAGGGGGTGGGGCCGCTGGCCCGGCTCGCGTCGGTGCGGGTCGGCGCCGAGGTCCGCCTGCGGGCCGGCGGGCGCCCGGTGACCTACCGCGTGGTGAGCGTCGAGCGGGTGGCGAAGTCCGTGCTCGACCTGCCTCGCCTGTTCGCCCGCGGCGGCCCGGCGCGGCTCCAGCTCGTCACCTGCGGTGGCGACTACCTGCCCGACCGCGGCGGCTACCAGGACAACGTCGTGGTCACCGCCCGGAGGGTCGGCTGACCGAAGCCGATGAATTTTCAAATATCTGGCATCCGAACCGCCGTCGGCACCGAAGTACCATCGTGGAGCTACCCGACAACGCGGGCGGCCGAGCCATCGGAATCCGCCTCGCCGACCATGACGAGACCGCCTTGGAGGACGCCTACGCGGCGTACGCACCGGCGGTCCTGGCCTATGTGAGCAAGTACGTCGGCCGCGACGAGGCCGAGGACGTCCTCCAGCGCACATTCCTGGATGCCTGGCGGCACGCGGGTCGATACGATCCGCGGCAACGGTTCACGGGCTGGCTGTTCACCATCGCCCACCGGCGGGCGGTCGACACCCTCCGGAACCGCCGCACCCAGGTGGTCGACGTGGAGACCATCCGGGACCTGACCGGAGAGGACGGACGAGAGACCGTGGAACGGTTCGCCGACGCCGCCGACGTCCGGGCCGCCGTCGGGAAGCTCCCCGACCATGAGCGGGTCGTCATCGAGATGGCCTACTTCGAGGACCTCACCCAGCAGGAGATCGCCACGCGGCTCGAGCTCCCGCTGGGGACCGTCAAGGCCAGAGCGTCGCGCGGCACCCGCCGCCTGGCCACCCTGATGCGTGCCGAGGAAGGAGGCGCACGATGAGCGACCTGACTCAGGACCCGACCGGCGGTGCGGACTCGACCCACCCCGACCTCGTCGCGCTGCTGCGCGGCGAGCTGTCCAACGCCGAGACGCTGCGCGTCGCGGAGCACCTCGACGAGTGCGAGGCCTGCCGTGCCGACCTCGCCGACACCGCGGTGGGCCACTCCCTGCTCTCCGGGGCCGGGCGGACCCTGCAGCCGCCCGCCTCCGCCGTCGAGGCGAGCGCCGAGCCGGCCCCGCTCCCGCCGGCCCCGACACCTCCGGGCCTGCTGGCGCGCTGGAGCCGTCCGCTCGCCCTGGTCGCGGCCGCCACCGCCCTGGTGGTGGGCAGCGCCGCGGTCACCGGCGTCGTGCTGCGTGGCGGCGACGAGGACGTTCCCGTCGCGACCCCGCAGCAGGCCGACTTCGAGCCCGTCGAGGGCTCCGGCAGCGGCCGCGTGCAGATGGTCGACGACGACGGCGCGGTCTCGATGACCATCGAGACCCGCGACCTCCCGAAGGCCGGCAAGGGCGAGTTCTACCAGGTCTGGCTGTTCAACCCCGAGACCGGGAAGATGCTCTCCCTGGGCATCCTCGGCCCCGAGGGCAAGGGCGGGTTCGAGTTCCCGGACACCCTGCTCGGCGGCTACCAGGTCGTCGACGTCAGCCTGGAGAAGGACGACGGCGACCCGGCCCACTCGGTCACCTCCGTGCTCCGGGCGACGTACGCCGGCTCCGACGGCGAGTCCGGGACCGCCGCGGGCTGAGCCCACGCTGAGACGCCGCTGGGGCGGGCCGGATCTCCCGGCCCGCCCCTCGGCGTTCAGACCGCGGCGCGCTCCTCCTCGCGCCGCACGGCCGCGAGGCTGGTGATGGTGGTGATGGCCAGGATCGCCACGATCACCACGAGCGAGGCGAGGGTCGGGATCTCCGGGACCGACGGCCAGACGAGGTGCGCCCAGTGCAGCACCAGCTTGGCGCCGATGAAGGCCAGGATCGCCGACAGGCCGAAGCCGAGGTGCACCAGCTTGTCGAGGGCGCCCTGCAGCACGAAGTAGAGCGAGCGGAGCCCCAGCAGGGCGAAGGCGTTGGTCGCGAAGACCAGGAACGGGTCGCCGGTGATGCCGTAGACCGCGGGCACGGAGTCGACGGCGAAGACGACGTCGGTGGACAGCACGGCCACGACCACGAGGGCGAAGGGGGTCAGCGCGCGGCGCCCGTCGACCTGGGAGAACATCCGCGGGCCCTCGTAGTCGCTGGTCACCGGGAAGAACCGGCGCACCCAGCGAACGCTGCGCATCTCGTCCACGTCGACGACGTGGTCGGCACCGGAGCGTGCGTCGCGGAGAACCTTGACCGCGGTGGCGATGAGGATCGCCCCGAACAGCAGGAACACCCAGTCGAACGCGGACAGCGCCGCAGCGCCGAGGGCGATGAAGATGCCGCGCAGCACGAGCGCGCCGATGATGCCGTAGAGCAGCACCCGCTGCTGGAGTGCGGCCGGCACGGCGAAGGCGCCGAGCAGCAGCATGAACACGAACAGGTTGTCCACGCTCAGCGACTTCTCGACGATGTAGCCCGAGTAGTACTCCAGCCCGCGCTGTCCGCCGTAGGCGCTCCAGATGAACACGCCGAAGGCGAGCGGCAGCGCGATGTAGAACGCCGACCAGGCCAGCGCCTCGCGCATCGTCACCTCGTGCGGGCGGCGGGTGATCAGGAAGTCCAGGGCGAGCAGGACGACGACGGCGCCGATCATCGCCGCCCACAGGGTCGGGGTGCCGACGGAGTCGATGGCCGACGTCGCGTCGGCCTCCGCAGCCAGCAGGGGCGGCGCGGCGAGCAGGGAGGCGGTGGCGGTCATGAGGCTCCTCAGGTCTGAACGGCCTGAGGTCTCCTTCGCCCGGAGGGCCGCCGCCCGGGGCGCCGGTGGCGGCGCCGGAATGACCGGGACGGACGTTGGGAAGTACTCCCCTCGCGGGGAAGTCTAGCGATCCGCTGCGGATGGCCCAAGCCGGCGGCGGACCCGCGACACGCAGCCGCCGCACCGGCGCAAATCCCCGGGATCGGCCGACGAGGCGGATACAAAGGGTGAGGCCCCGCAAAGTATGAGTTTGCGGGGCCCCGATGTCTTCGGAGCCTTGCGGCCCGTCCGACACCTCCAGTTGTAGCCCCTCGAGCGCCCGGCGCACAAGAGGCGAGCGGGACGGATTCTCGGGTCGGCCCCGCGCAGCCAGACGTCAGCCCGTGGGTCAGCCGTCGCCCCGGGCGGGCCACGCCGCCAGGTGGTCGTCGATGGCCGCCTCGAGCTCGGCACGCACCCCGTCGGGCGCCCACGAGGCCGCCACCGCCGCGCGGGCCAGGGTCGCCACCCCGTCGGCGTCCAGGTCGAGCAGGTCGGCCGCGACGGCGTACTCCCGGTTGAGGGTGGTGCCGAACATCGGCGGGTCGTCGGAGTTGATGGTGACCGTGACGCCCGCGTCGACGAAGGCGCTCAGCGGATGGTCCTCCAGCGAGGCGACCGCACGCGTCGCGACGTTGGAGGAGGGGCAGACCTCGAGCGCGATGCCGGTCTCCGCCAGGTGCGCGAGCAGGGCCGGGTCCTGCGCCGACGACGTGCCGTGGCCGATCCGCTCGGCGCCCAGGAGGCGGATCGCCTCCCAGACGGTCTCCGGGCCGGTGGTCTCCCCCGCGTGCGGCACCGAGCGCAGCCCCGCGGCCCGGGCGGCGTCGAAGTGCGGCCGGAAGAGGCTGCGCGGCCAGCCGATCTCCGGCCCGCCCAGCCCGAAGCCGACCAGGCCGTCGGGTGCATGGTGGAGCGCCAGGTCGAGGGTCCCCTCGGCGCCGGGGAGGCCGGTCTCGCTCGGGATGTCGTAGATCCACCGCAGCACCGTGCCGAAGTCGCGCTCGGCCGCCACCCGGGCGTCCTCGATCGCCTCGGTGTAGCCCTCGGCCGACATCCCCCGGTCGTCGTGGTGCGGCCACACGGAGGTGTACGGCGTGCACGTCAGCTCGGCATAGCGGATCTGCTGGGCGGCCATCTCACGACCGATCTCATAGGTCAGCAGCCGGACGTCGTCGGGCGTGCGGACCAGGTCGACCACGGCCATGTAGAGCTCGATGAAGTGCGCGAAGTCGCGGAACGCGAAGAACTCGCGCAGCGCCTCGGGGTCGGCCGGCACCCGGCCGGGATGGCGCTCCGCGAGCTGCGCCACGATGGCCGGCGACGCACTGCCCACGTGGTGGACGTGCAGCTCCGCCTTCGGCAGCCCGGCGATGAACGTGGCCAGGCCGTCGTCGGCCACCCCTCAGCCGATCGCGTCGAAGATCTTCGTGGCCATGTCGTCGAGGTTGCCGGCCTGGACGAGCTCGCCGTCGAGGTAGACGCTCGGGGTGCTGCGGACCTCGCTGGCGTCGGCGGTGGCGGCGTCGACCCAGTCCATGTACTCCTGGTCCTCGATCGCCGGGCGCACCGTCGCCTCGTCCGCACCGGCGGCGACGGCCTTCTCGACCAGCCAGTCGGCGTCGGGGAACGGCGCCTCCTCCGGCGGCTGGTCGGCGAAGAGCTCGTCGTGGAACTTCTTGGCGACCTCCTCGCCCTCGAGCACCCAGACGGCGCGGAAGGCGTTGGCGGCCTCACCGGAGTAGGGGCCGATCCGCTCCAGGAAGTTGAACGGGCGGTACTCGACGTAGACCTTGCCCTCGTCGGCCGCCTCCTGCAGCCGCTCGGAGGTCACGCTCTCGAAGTAGGCGCAGGCGGGGCAGATGAAGTCCTCGTAGATGACGACCTGCACCGGCGCCTCGGGGTCACCGACGCCGAAGCCGTAGTCGCTGGCCGCGACCGTGGAGGAGCTGGTCGTGTCGGCGCGGCTCATCACGAAGAGACCGACGCCGACGATGACGGCCAGCACCGCCATCACCGAGCCGACGATGACCAGCTGCCGGCGACGCTCGGTGCGAGCCTGCTCCTTCATCAGGGCGGCGGTGCGCTCCTGACGGGTCGCCTCAGTGGACTTCTTCGACATCGAGGATCCTTTCGGGGCTGTCGTCGACGGCCGGGCGGCGGTGCAGCAGCACGTTGTCGACGGCGTACTTGGTCTTGGGCCAGAGCACCAGCCAGCCTGCCATCAGGAACAGGCCGACATCGCGAGCGATCTCCCAGGGGTAGTCGGCGGAGGCGCCCGGCTTGGGACCGCCGTCGCCGAAGCAGCCGCAGTCGATCTCCATGCCGCGCGCCCAAACCGAGGCGATGCCGATCACGAACATCACCATCAGGCCGGCGGCGAACACCGCGGTCACCCGGGTGATGAGGCCGAGCACCAGGCACAGGCCGACCAGCACCTCGACGAGCGGGAGGGAGTAGCCCAGCAGCTTGACCAGCGGCTCGGGCAGCAGGTCGTACGCGCGGACGGAGGCCACGCTGGCATAGGGGTCGAGCAGCTTGTGCCAGCTCGCGGCCAGCAGGACGCCGCCCAGCACGAGACGGATCACCAGACCCGTCCACTGCTTCCATTCGCTCACGGGCACACAGCGTAGGCCAGAGTTCTTAACCATTTCTGAGGAAGCGCGGAGTTCGTCGCTGTGAGTAGGGTGACACTTCGTGAACGACCGACTGGTGTGGATCGACTGCGAGATGACCGGCCTCGACCTCGGCGCCGATGCGCTGGTCGAGGTCGCCGCCCTCGTCACCGACTTCGAGCTCAACGTCTTCGGCGACGGGATCGACCTGGTCATCAAGCCGCCGGCCGAGTCCCTGGAGCAGATGGGCGACTACGTCCGCACGATGCACGAGACGTCGGGCCTGCTGGAGCAGCTCGACGCCGGCACCACCCTGGCCGACGCCGAGGAGCAGGTGCTGGCCTACATCCGGCAGCACTGCCCGGGCGGCAGCCGGCCCCCGCTGGCCGGCAACACGGTGGCGACCGACCGGGCGTTCCTCGCCCGCGACATGCCCGACCTGGAGGCGTTCCTGCACTACCGGATCGTCGACGTCTCCTCGATCAAGGAGCTCTCCCGGCGGTGGTACCCCAAGGCGTGGTTCCAGTCTCCGGTCAAGCAGGGCAACCACCGCGCGCTCGCCGACATCCAGGAGTCGATCGAGGAGCTGCGCTACTACCGCGAGGCGGTGTTCGTGCCGCCGCCCGGCCCGGACACCGAGACCGCTCGGGGCATCGCCGCCCGCCATGCGGGCGCCCTCACCGGGCTGCCCGCCCCGGAGGCCGCGGCCGCCGGTTCGGCCGACGCGCCGCCGGGCGTCCCGGACGCCGTCGCCGATGAGGAGTCCACCGGCTGACAGCGCTACACTCTGTCGTCGGACGCCCGGATCTCCCGCCTCGACGGCGTGGACGGCGGGCGTTGTTCCATGGTGGGTGTAGCTCAGCTGGTAGAGCACCTGGTTGTGGTCCAGGTGGCCGCGGGTTCAAGTCCCGTCACTCACCCCAGTCAGCGGCAGGCCCCGGGCAGCAGCCCGGGGCCTGCCGCTGTGTGCGCCCTCTTCTCCTCGTCGTTTTATCTGACTAGAGTCAGAGGATGACCGACGACACGACCACCGCGGTCCGGGCGTTCAACCAGAGCTGGAGCAGCCGCGTCGGCGTGCTCGAGGAGTCCTTCCTCGGCACCGGCCGCAGCCTGGGCGCCTCGCGGCTGCTCTTCGAGATCGGCCGCGAGCCCGGTGGCGCCGGGGTGCGCGAGCTCCGGGGCGGGCTCGGCCTGGACTCCGGCTACCTGAGCAGGCTGTTGCGCGGGCTCGAGCGCGAGGGCCTGCTGGAGGTCCACCCCGACCCGGCCGACCGCCGCCGGCGCGTCGCCACCCTGACCGACCGCGGGGCGCGGGCACGGGCCGAGCTCGACCAGCGCTCCGAGGAGCTGGCCCAGCACCTGGTCGAGGGCCTCTCCCCCGGCCAACGGAGGCGCCTCGGTGAGGCGCTCGCGACGGCGGAGCGGCTCCTGCGCGTCGGGTCGGTGCGTCTCGAGTCGATCCCACCCGACGCCCCCGAGGCGGTCACCGCGGTCCGCCGCTACTTCGCCGAGCTGGACGCCCGCTTCCCCGGCGGCTTCGACCCCAGCGACGCGGCCACCGCCGACGTGGCCGGGATGGCGCCGCCCCGAGGGAGCTTCCTGGTCGCCCGCGCCGGCGAGACCGTCGTCGCGTGCGGCGGCGTACAACCGCACGACGCGACGACGGGCGAGATCAAGCGGATGTGGGTCGACCCCGACTGGCGCGGGCTCGGGCTCGGCGGCCGGGTGCTGGCGGAGCTGGAGGCGGAGGTGGCCCGGCTCGGCTACGCGACCGTCTACCTCGACACCAACGGCACGCTCAGCGAGGCGATCGCGATGTACGACCGGGCGGGCTACCGCCCCATCGAACGCTACAACGACAACCCCTACGCCCAGCACTGGTTCGCCAAGTCGCTGGCGTGACCAGGGGCGAACCACGCAGACTGGTGGTCCGCGTCCGGCGGTGGCAGGGGTCTTGGTCCACCACCGCCGGACGCGGCGTCTCGGAAGCTGCGTGCCCGGCCGGCCACCCCACGGGCCGACCGGGCCGGGTCACGGTGTGGGGGCGACGGTCACGTTCACCGACTGCTGCGAGGACTTGCCCCAGCCGTCCGTCACGGTCAACGTCACCGTGTAGGTGCCACCTGCCGGGAACGTCCGGGTGGGTGACGTCGAGGAGCTGGTGCTCCCGCCGTCCCCGAAGTTCCACAGCCGGGTGAACGTGTCGCCCACGTTGGGGTCGCTCGAGCCCGAGCTGGAGAAGCTGCACACCAGACCCGAGCAGACCGGCGTCGAAATGACCGCGTTGGGTGCGACGTTGCCCGGGGGCTCGGTGATCGTCACCTGCTGGGTCGCTTGCGAGGTGAGGCCGTACTCGTCGGTCACCGTCAGCACCACCGTGTAGGTGTTGGCGCTGGTGTAGGTGCGGCTCACGAACGCGCCGCTGCCCGAGCCGTTGCCGAAGCTCCAGGAGTACGACAGCGCCGAGGGGTTCTCGTCGGTCGACCCACGTCCGTCGAACCCGCAGATGTTCTGGTTGCAGCTGACCACCATGGCGGCCACCGGCGGGTTGTTGGGCGGGTGGGTCACCTCGACCGTGCTCTCCAGCGGCGGGGTGGTGGTGAAGCCGTGGTTGTCGACACCTCGCACCAGGGTCAGGTAGGTCCCCGGCGGGATCACCGGTGAGGTGTAGGAGTAGTTCGACCCCGGGGATCCCGGCGAGTTGAGGAACGCCGTGCGCCAGCTCGGGTTGGTGCTGGTGAAGGCGCCGCTGGAACTCATGTAGCGGCCCTGGCTGTCCACGATCGCGATCTGGACGGCGGCGATCTCCCGGTCGTCGATGACCCGCCCGGAGAACGGGATCCGGCCCTCCTCGTAGGTCTCCCCACCCTTCGGGCTGCGCAGGTCCTCCACGAAGGTCGGCGCCTGGTCACCGGGGTAGATCTCGTAGCGAGCCGTCGCACCGCTCGTGGAGAGGTCCTGCTGGCCCGCGGTGTCGTAGGCGAACGCCGTGACCTCCCAGTCACCCTCGGTCGGCAGGTCCACCGACAGCGACCAGGTGGTGCTCAGCCCGTTCGGGTCTGCCAGCGTCGCGGGGAGCGCATCGAAGGCCGCGCCCATCGTGCCGTTGATCTGCAGGTAGCGGTTGGTGTCGCGGTCCCGCAGCGACACCAGGACCTGCGCGACGCCGATGTCGTCGGTCGCGGTGCCGGTCAGGTCGAGGTGCAGCACCTGACCGCCGAGCTGAGTGCCGGTGACGTCGAGCAGCCCGTTGGGTGGTGAGTCACCCGGGAACTGCGCACTCAGCGCGAGCCGGCCCTGCAGTGAGCTGGACGTGGTCAGGCCGATGTCGTCGTTGGCCCGCACCCGGAAGTCGTAGGTGCCCGGGCTGAGGTTGAACGGCGTCGTCCACGACCAGGTCAGGTTGTCGTTGTTCACGTTGAGGGCGGTGACGCGGTACCACCCGGCGGTCCCGTTGACCTCCCAGGTCCCGTCGGAGGCCAGCGCCTCGCGGGTGGTGGAGTTGCGCAGGTAGACCTCGACGTTGGCGAGGTTCTCGTCGTCGGTCGCCGTGCCGGAGAACGTCATCGGCTGACCGGGGTCGACGATGACGGTCGGCGTGCTCGAGGGCGGGACCATCGCTGCCGGCTGCTGGATCGTCACCGAGGGCGCGATGCCGGTCGAGCTGACCGTCCAGGTGCGCACGAACTCGTCCAGCGACGTCTGGCCCGCGGTGTCACGCGGGGTCACCGTGATCCGCCAGCTGCCCTCGTAGGGCACGGTGACCTCGGTGGACCAGGACGTGCTGGTGGCGTCGACCACGTCGGGCTGGATCGTGAACGAGTTGAAGTTGGCCGACGCGGTGCCGTCGTTCTGCAGGAAGATGCTCTTGTTGTTCTCGTCCTTGATCGTGTAGCTGATCGACCGCACCCCGACGTCGTCCGTCGCCGTGCCGGTGACGATGAAGGTCCTCGACGGAATGATCCCGGAGGGTCCGGTGATCGAGGCCCGCGGCGCAGCGTCGAGCACGGAGAAGGTCTCGAACTTGTTCTGCGCCTTGGACGGGTCCTGGCTCCCGTTGACGGCGACGGTGCGCGCCATGATGAACATGCTGCGGTTCTCCACGATGGTCAGCGGCAGCGACCACGTGGTGCTGGTGGCGCCGGGGTCGGCCAGGTCTGCGTTGATGGTGTTGGCGCCGCCCCAGCTGGTCAGGTCGTCCTGGAGGTACTGCCCGGAGTCCCGGTCGCGGATCTCGACCTGGACCCGCTGCACACCGCTGGCCGCGGTGGCCGTGCCGGTCGCCACGAACTCCTCGGCACCGGGCTCGACCCGGCCCTCGACCGGCTCGGTGATCGTGGTCTCGTTGGCCCCCGACGGCGGGTCGGAGGAGAACAGGTAGACCGCGATCCGACCACCGTTGCGCCCGCCCTGGGTGTTGCCGTCACCGCCGGTGATCACACCGAGCGGGTGCACCAGCATCGCCTTGTTGCCCTCGAAGGCGTTGGAGCCGGGGTTCCACTCCAGCGCCTTGCCCTGGGTCGTGTCCAGAGCCGCCACCTGGTCGCGGCGGACGACCTGGTCGCCCAGCGCATAGCCGGACAGGCCCTGGCCGGTGCCGTAGCCGACGTTGTCCAGACCGGGCCACGGGTCGTCGGCCTGCTGGGACTCGACAAAGGCGAAGTGACCGCCCATGTAGACGGCCTCCTCGGAGATCGCGACCGAGTAGATGCTGTCGAAC
>JAUILS010000331.1 GCA_030432975.1 Actinomycetes bacterium | reverse complement strand
TACGACCTGCTGACCGAGCGGGCCGCGGCCGCCCTCGACCACGAGGGCTTCGAGCGCGCCGACCACGTCTTCGCCCGCACCGCGGACGTGCGCTACTTCGGCCAGGCCTTCGAGGTGCGGGTGGCCGTGCCCGACGGACCGGTCACCCGAGCGACGCTCGACGTCGTCGCTGAGCGCTTCCACGCCGAGCACCGCACGCTCTACGGCTACGACTTCGCGGGCGACCCCGCCCAGCAGGTGGAGATGGTCAACCTGCGGGTGTCGGGCATCGGCCCGATCCGCCGGCCGGTCGTCCCGCGGCTCGCCGCGGACGACGCGCCGCCGCGGCCCACCGGCCATCGGCCGGTCTGCTTCGACCCGGCGGCGGGCTACGTCGACACCCCCCTCCACTGGCGCCCCGACCTGCGGGCCGGCCAGGTCCTCGAGGGTCCGGTGGTGGTGGAGGAGTTCGGCTCCACCGTCCCGATCCACCCGGGGTTCACCGCCCGCGTCGACGACCACGCCAACCTCGTGGTGACCAGGAGCACGCCATGACCGACGTCCCGACCGGCTCCCAGACCGGCTCCCGGCGCATCCCCACCCAGTTCCCGTTCGGCACCCTCACCGCCGACGCCGGTCGCTCCGCCGACCCGGTGCTCGTCGAGATCGTGCAGGGCTCCCTGGCGGCGGTCGAGCGCGAGGTCGAGACCGCGATCGCCCGCACCAGCCGGTCGCCGATGATCCGCGACGCCCACGACTTCCGGGCCGGCATCCACGACCGGCTGCTGCGCAAGCTGACCGGCCGGTCGTACTCCGCGCTCGTGCACCCGGTGGCGCGGGACTTCCCGCTGGACACGATGCGCGAGGGCGACGTCTTCTTCCACAACGACGTCTATCTCTCCGAGGGCGGCATCGGGCACCTCCCGGACCTGTGCGTGACCGTGCCGGTGTTCGCCCGCGGACCCGCGAGCGGAGCGAGCCTGGGTTCGCGGAACGAGCAGGTCGGGGAGCGCAGCGACCACGACGGGGTTGGGGGGCGCCCGGGGGGCGAAGCCCCCCGGGTGGTGGCGTTCGTGCAGGCCTTCGGCCACCACGACGACATCGGCGGCGCCGTCCCCGGCTCGATGCCGTCGCAGGCCACCTCGGTGTTCGAGGAGGGGCTGATGGTGCCGCCGATCAAGCTCTGGGACGCCGGCACACCGGTCCGCTCGGCGCTCACGATCATGACCCGCAACTCGCGGATGCCGGAGTCGCTGGCCGCCGACCTCGACGCGGAGTGCTCGGCCTGCCTGATGGGGGCGCGCCGGCTGGGGGAGCTCTTCGACCGCTACGGCACCGCGACGGTCGAGGCCTGCTTCGACGCCGTCATCGACCGCTCCACCGAGACCTACCGCCGCGAGATCCTCGCGAAGATCCCGGTCGGGAGCTGGGTGTGGGAGGACTACGCCGAGCACGACGGCGTCGACGAGCCCCGGCTGCACGCCCAGCGGATCACCCTCACCCGCACCCCCGCCGACGACCCCGACGGGGAGCGGCTCGTCCTCGACTTCGACGGGACCGGCCCCCAGGCCAAGGGCCCGATCAACCACTGCGGCGACTACTCCGACGGGGTGTTCCTGAAGAAGTGGCTGGCGCCGATCCTGCGCAACCTGGCCGACACCCCGGAGCGGATGGCCGAGCTCGACGTCAACGAGGGCGTCGTGCCGCTGCTCGACCTGCGCTTCCCACCGCCCGGGACGCTCCTGACGCCGGTCTTCCCGGCGCCCACCAACGCCCGCACCTTCGTCATCCTGCGGCTGCTCGGCGTGCTCGCCGGCGTCCTGGCGAAGGCGGTCGACGGCCGGATGCCGGCCGACCAGGAGACGATCCGCTACACCGGCGTCTACGGCGAGGACCAGGAGGGCCGCCCCTACCTCATGCGCGAGGTGCTCGGCGGCGGCTCGGGCGGGCGCTACTACGCCGACGGGGAGGACACGATCCACGTCGTCCCCGACTCGCGGAACCTCCCGACCGAGTTCACCGAGTCGCGCTTCCCGTTCGTCGTCGAGTCGCTGGGGCTGGCCCTCGACTCGGGCGGTCCCGGCCGGTTCCGGGGCGGGCTCGGCTACGAGAAGCAGATTCTGATGCTCAAGGACGCCCACTTCATGTCGATCGCGGACCGCTCCATCCTCGCCTGCTGGGGCGTGAACGGCGGCCGCGCGGGGCGCCCGTTCCAGGTGACCATCGACCCGGGCGGCCCGGGCGAGCGCGAGGTCGACGCGCTGGCCGACGCGGAGCCGGTGCGCGCCGGCGAGGTGATCCGGATCCGCACCACCGGC
>JAUILS010000330.1 GCA_030432975.1 Actinomycetes bacterium | reverse complement strand
CGTTTGCGCTGGAATCCCTTCCACGCCGACGTCGAGCAGCGCGTGCTCGATCTCGCGGAGCGCTTGCGCTCCGCTCGTCGCTGATCCGGCCTAGCGAGCGAAGAACGGGTTGCAGTCCTTGATCGTGACCTTGCCCTTGGACGCGCGTTTCCACGACGTCTTCCACAGCGGCTTGCCGCTGACCCGCTGGACGAGGCGGACCTTGCACGAGGCACAGCCCTTCATCCGCAGCTTGACCGTGACGTGCGACGGCGGCGCGATCAGGGTCGGGTCGGTGAACACGAGGTAGCGCCGGTAGGGGAGGTTGGCCAGCGCGGTGCCGCCGCCGACCCGGAGCGCCTCCGGCTGGGCGTCCAGGGCCCAGACCCCCGGCAGGGCGTCCCCGCCCGTCGCGACCCGGAACGACTCCATCGTGCCGGTGGAGAGGTCGACCGCAGCCACCTCGGCACGCGGCAGACCGCCGAAGCGCACGGCGAAGTGACCGCCGAAGAACGCCGTGGGACCGTCGACCGTCACAGCCTGGACCTCACCGTCGGCGTGCTTGAGCCAGCGCCTCTCAGCGGTGGCCGACTCCCACGCGGTGGCCCAGCCGCCCGGCTCGCCGCCGACCGCGGCGACGACCGCGTTGTAGGTGACCGCGAGGTCGCGGATCCGGCAGTTGTCGCAGACGGCCTCGGGGGCCCACGAGGTCACCGCGCCGTCCGTGAGGGCGACCGCGGCGGCGAAGGGGCGCGGCTGGCCGCCGACCCCGGAGAAGGTGCCGCCGAGGTAGAGGATGTCCCCCCAGGTGGCGAGCGCCTGGACCTTGCCTCCGGTGACGTTGGCGTCGAAGGCCGTCACCAGGGAACCGTCGGCGGTGGCGACGCGGGCCACGCCCGGGCGGTAGAGGCCGTTGATGCGGGTGAACTGCCCCGCCACCAGCAGGCCCGACCCGTCGACGACGAGGTCCCACACCCGGTTGTTGACGACCGGCGTGAAGCCGGGAAGCGGCACACCGGCGGTGTCCAGGGCGGCGAGGCGGGAGCGGGCGGAGCCCGCGATCGTGGTGAAGTCGCCGCCGACGTACGCCGTCCCGTCGGCAGCCACCGTGATCACGCGCACGGGGGCGTCGGTGTCGGCCCGCCAGCTCGTGCGCGGTGCGCCGGTCGTGCGGTTGAGGGCCACCAGGTTGTGCCGGGTGACCTTGGCGCCGGAGTCGACGTTGGTCAGCCGCGAGAAGTCGCCTCCGAGATAGACGGTGTCGGCCGAGACCGCGATGGAGTAGACCGGCCCGTTGGGCACCCAGCTCGCTTGCGGCACCGCCGACTGGTACGGCGTCGCGAGGGCCGCCTGTCCCGGCGCGGCCGGCAGCACCAGCCCGAGGACGACGGCGAGCGCGAGGACGGGCGCGGCGAGGTGTCGGCGCATGCGGGCGGGATCCAATCATCGAGAGGTGCCGGCCCGGCGACGGCCGGCGGGGGGTCCCGAGCGCCGGGGTCATGATAGCCCCGGCTCACGACGCTTCCGGAGGCGCGGTCGGGTGTGCTCTAGACCAGCCGACGACGGGGCAGGCTCGGTCTCCGCGCTGCTAGCCTGCGGTCCGGTTGAGAGCGGGTGGTGCGATGCGGGCTGGCGCGAGGACGGTCGTCCTGGCGGTGCTGCTCGGCGCCGCCGTCGGGGTCTTCGCCGCCGTCTATCTCCGCGCCGTGCACGCGCTGGAGGACCTGCTGTGGGACGGCACGGAGCCCCGGCTGCCGGTGGACGGGCCGCTCGGCACCGTGCTGCTGTGCCTGGCGGGCGGTGTCCTGGTCGGCCTCATCCGGCTCCGCCACGACCGGGAGCTGCCGCACGACATCGACGACGCCCTGCACGAGCTCGACCTGGCCGTCGAGGAGTTCGACCCCGAGGACGCTCAGGCCACCACACCGGGCGACGACGGCCGCCACGAGCCGCAGCCGCTGCCCAGCATCAGCCACATCGTGCGCTCGGCCCTGCTCGGCATCGTCTCGCTCGGGTTCGGCGCCTCGCTCGGCCCCGAGGCGCCGCTGCTCGTCGTCACCGTCGGCCTCGGGCAGCGGATGGGGAGGATCCTCAACGCCTCCCGGCAGGAGGCGGCCTACATCTCGGCCGCAGGAGCGCTCTCCGGCCTGTTCGGCGGGCCGCTCGGCTCGGTGGTCCTGCCCCTCGAGGGCGGCCGCGACCCGGCCCGCAAGCTCTCGATGGTGCCGCTCGGGCTGATCGCCTCGGTGTCCGGGCTGGTGGCACTGCTGGCGGTGCTCCCGGGTGAGGGCGGTCATCGCTACGACCTGCCGGCCGACGCCC
>JAUILS010000093.1 GCA_030432975.1 Actinomycetes bacterium | reverse complement strand
GCGCCGACTCGAGCACCGACAGCGCCTGCCCGAACTTCATCGCGCCGCCCTTGAGCTCGCCCAGGGTGCGGAACAGCTGCTCGGCCGTCCGCTGCTGGATGTCGCTGGCCACCGCCTCGGCCGTCTGCCCGCCCAGCCGTCGCCCGAGCCCGACCGCGCTGCGCGTCGCGTAGCCGAGCGGGAGCGCCGCGAGCCGCGCCGTACGCGCGACCGCCTTGCGCGGCAGGTCCGCCGGTCGCGGCTCGTTGTCGTCAGGCACGGGACCATTGTCCGGTACGCCGCCAACCCGGGGCCGGCCGGACGGTCAGCCGGCGAGCTGGGCGGCCATCGCCTGCATCAGCGCCTGGAGCGCGGAGAAGGGCCGCACCATCACGGTGAACTCGCGGATCAGACCGGAGGAGTCCCACGTGATCATGTCGATCCCGTGGATCTCGCGGCCGTCGACCTCGGAGGTGAACTCCAGCACCGCGGAGTCGGACCCCGTCCACTCACGGTGGTAGCGGAACGCCGGGCCGAGCACCGCCATCGCGGCTCCGAGGTAGCCCGCGACCACCGCGCGCCCTGACTGCGGCGCGAAGAGCGCGGGCGAGCGGAACACCGCGTCCTCGGCGAGCAGGGCGGGCACGCCGGCCGGGTCTCGGGACTCCAGCACGGCGTGCCAGCGGGCGAGGGCGTCGCTCACGTCGGTCACGGGGCGATCCTGCCACCACGCCGGCGGTGCTGTGCCGTGGCCCGGTGCCACCGGGCGACACCGATCCACGGCACAGGGCTCGGTCGGCTCAGCCTTCCGCGGGGAACGGCACGCCGGTGGCGCTGTGGCAGCGGTAGCCGTGCGGGTTCTTCGCGAGGTACTGCTGGTGGTAGTCCTCGGCGTAGTAGTAGTCCGGCGCGGGGGCGACCTCGGTGGTGATCTCTCCGTAGCCGCGCTCGGTGAGCGCCGGCTGGTAGCGCGTCAGGAGGTCGCGGGCGACGGCCTCCTGCTCGGGGGTGGTCCAGTAGATCGCCGAGCGGTACTGCGTGCCGACGTCGTTGCCCTGGCGCATGCCCTGGGTCGGGTCGTGCACCTCGAGGAAGGCCTTGACCAGGTCGGCGTAGGAGACGCGGGCGGGGTCGAAGACGACGCGGACGGCCTCGGTATGGCCGGTCTGGCCGCTGCACACCTCCTCGTAGGACGGGTGGGGGGTGAGCCCGCCGGCATAGCCGACGGAGGTCGACCAGACGCCCGGCACCTGCCAGAACACCTCCTCGGCTCCCCAGAAGCAGCCGAGCCCGAAGATCGCGACCTCGAGGCCCGCGGGCACCTCGTCGGTGACCAGTGGCGCGTCGAGCACGAGGTGGCGCTCGGAGAGCGGGAACGGGCGGGTGCCGCGGCCGGGCAGGGCGGTGTCGGCGGTCGGCAGGGGCTTGGCGGTGCGGGTGAAGAACACGTCACACTCCTCGGGGTCGGGGGGTCCACCTGGTGCAACGAGCAACCGGCCCCGGACCATCCCGGAAAGTATGACGAAACCCTGACGGCCGGGGTCGCCCGGCGGCTCGCCTAGGGTGCTGACCATGCCGTTGTTCCGCCGCCGGCCGCGCGCCGAGGACGAGAGGTCGCCGGACCTCCCGATGAGCCTGGCCCAGGCGGACCGGCTGCGCGGCCTGGTCCGGACCGTGTTCGCCGAGCGGGGCCGCGAGGTGACCGTCTATGCCGACCACATGGTCGACGACCAGGGCACCCAGTTCGGCCTGTGGAACCTCGCCGCCCTCTGCAGCGGCGAGCCCGACCGGGAGTGGCGGGGGCTGGTCGAGAGGCACGTGAGCGCGCTGATCGCCCCGAAGCCGACGGTCGAGGACCTCACCGACGACGAGCTGCGCCCGATGGTGCGGGCCCGGCTCCTGGAGCGGACCTCCCTGCCCAACCCCGAGCGGCACCCGCACGCGGTGGAGCTGGCGGGGCAGCTGGTCGAGATCCTGTGCGTCGACCTCCCCGACAGCGTGCTCACCCCGGCGGAGGCGGAGTTCTCGCGACGCGGCGGCGCGCTCGGGCCGTGGCTCGACGTGGGTCGGGCCAACCTGCGTGCAGAGCTGGCCGACGCCGAGCTCGAGCACGAGCCGGTCACCCCCGACGACGGGCTGGGTCGCTTCGACGTCCTGCTGGGCGACTCGGTCTACACCGCGAGCTTCGCGCTGTTCCTGCCCGAGCTGCTGGCCCGCGCCGGCCGCGCCGACCGGGGCCGCGGCGTCCTGGTGACGCTGCCGTCGCGCAACCAGGTGGCCTTCCGGGTCGTCGACGGGGACGGACCCGACCACGCGATGGCCCTGCAGCACCTCTTCCGCTTCGCGATGGCGGGGTACGACGGCGCGCCGGGCGGCCTCAGCCCCCACGTCTACTGGGTCCGCGACGGCGCCTGGCGCCAGGCCACGGGGTTCGACGAGGAGGGCAAACCGGCGATCCACGTCGACGAGGAGCTCGGGCGGGCGCTCGGCCTCCTCGAGGACTGAGCCCGGGGATGCTCCGCTGACGGGTCGGGGCACTAGCCTCGACCCGTGAGCGAGCAGCAGCACCGACACAAGTCCGGCTTCGAGACCCGAGCGATCCACGCGGGCTACGAGCCCGATCCGATGACCGGCGCGGTGATCCCGCCGATCTACGCCACCTCGACCTACAAGCAGGACGGCGTGGGCGGGCTGCGCGGCGGCTATGAATACAGCCGCACCGCCAACCCGACCCGGACCGCCCTGGAGGGCAACCTGGCGGCGCTGGAGGAGGGGGAGCGCGGCTTCGCCTTCGCCAGCGGGCTGGCGGCCGAGGACACCCTGGTCCGCACCCTGTGCCGCCCGGGCGACCACGTCGTGCTGCCGAACGACGCCTACGGCGGCACGTTCCGGCTCTTCGACAAGGTCGAGCAGGCGTGGGGGCTGGTGCACGACCCGGCGCCGGCGTCCGACCTCGACGCTGTGCGGGCGGCCATCCGGCCGGGGGAGACAAAGCTGGTCTGGGTCGAGACGCCGACCAACCCGCTGCTCGGCATCGGCGACATCGAGGCGCTGGCCGGCATCGCCCACGAGGCGGGCGCGCTGCTGGTGGTCGACAACACCTTCGCGTCGCCGTACCTCCAGCAGCCGCTCACCCTGGGCGCCGACATCGTCGTGCACTCCACGACGAAGTACTGCGGCGGCCACTCCGACGTCGTCGGGGGCGCGCTCGTGGTCAAGGACCTGGAGATCGCCGAGCAGCTGGCCTTCCACCAGAACTCCATCGGCGCCGTCGCCGGGCCCTTCGACGCGTGGCTGGTGCTGCGCGGGCTGAAGACGCTGGCCGTGCGGATGGACCGCCACTGCGACAACGCCGAGCAGGTCGTGGCCTTCCTGGAGGACCACCCGCAGGTCACCGAGGTCTTCTATCCCGGGCTGGAGAGCCACCCCGGCCACGAGATCGCGGCGCGGCAGATGCGCCGCTTCGGCGGGATCGTCAGCTTCCGGGTCGCCGGGGGCGAGCAGCAGGCGCTGGACGTCTGCGGGCGCGCCGAGGTGTTCACGCTCGGCGAGTCGCTCGGGGGCGTCGAGAGCCTGATCGAGCACCCCGGCCGGATGACGCACGCGTCCGTGGCCGGCACCGAGCTCGAGGTGCCCGCCGACATGGTCCGCCTGTCGGTGGGCATCGAGACCGCCGACGACCTGGTGGCCGACCTCGACCGGGCGCTCGGCGGCGCCGGTGGCTGAGCCCGGCCGCGACCGCGCCGACGGGGTCGTGGTCTGCGTCGACTTCGGGTCGACGTTCACGAAGGCCTCGCTGGTCGACGTGACCGAGGGGCGGCTGGTCGCGGCGGCCTCGCACCCGACGACGATCGGCACCGACGTGCTCGACGGGTACGACGCGTGCCTGGCCGCCCTGGCCGCCCAGGACCCGCGGGCCGCCGATGCCGAGGTCCTCGCCTGCTCCAGCGCCGGCGGCGGCCTGCGGATCGCCGTCGTCGGCAACGAGGAGCTGGTCACGGCCGAGGCCGGCAAGCGGGTCGCGCTCTCCAGTGGCGGCAAGGTGGTCGGCGTCTTCGCGGCCAGCCGGGGCGACGACCTGGCGGCGGTCGCGGGGGTCAGCCCCGACGTCGTGCTGCTCACCGGCGGCACCGACGGCGGCAACGCCGAGGCGCTGCTCGGCTGCGCCCGCGACCTGGTGGCCGCGGGGTGGCGCGGGCCGGTGGTGGTCGCCGGCAACGTGGCCGCCCAGGGGGAGGTCGGCGCGATCCTCGACGAGGCCGGGACGCCGTACGTCCTGGCCGACAACGTCGTGCCGCAGATCGGCGTGCTCACGCCGGGGAGCGCCCGCGCCGCGATCCGCGAGATGTTCCTGGCGCACGTGATCGGCGGCAAGCACCTCAGCGCCCGGGCCGACTTCACGGCCATGGTGCGCGGCGCGACGCCCGACATCGTGCTCACCGGCGTCGAGCTGCTCGCGCGCGGCCTCGACGCCCAGCATCCCGGCGCCGGCGACGTCGTCGTCGTCGACGTCGGCGGGGCCACCACCGACGTGCACTCGGTGGTGGAGGTCGACCCCGAGGACAGCGGGCTGGCCCGCGAGGTGGTGGCGACGACGCCGGTCACCCGCACCGTGGAGGGCGACCTCGGGATGCGCTGGTCGGCGGTCTCGACCGTCGAGCAGGCCGGCCTGCCCGAGTACGCCGACGCGGCCGCACGCCGGCACGCCGACCCCGGCCTGCTCCCCGACGACGAGACCGAGGCCGACGTCGACGAGGCCATCGCACGCGCGGCCGTCGGGCTCGCGCTGCGCCGCCACGCCGGCCGCAGCCGGGTGGTGCTCAGCCCCGAGGGAAGGGTCGTCGAGCGCACCGGCAAGGACCTCCGCGAGGTCGACCTGCTCGTCGGCTCCGGGGGAGTGCTCCGGGCGGGCCGCGCCGGGGTGGCCGACCGCGTCTTCGCCGGCAGCGTCGGACCCGACATCGACGGCGGCTGGCAGCTGCCGCGCGCCCCGCGCGTCGTGGTCGACGCGGACTACGTGCTGGCCGCCGCCGGGCTCCTCGCAGGAGCGCACCCGTGGGCCGCCCACCGGCTCGCCTCCACCCTTGCCGCCCCCGGCCGTGGGTAGCCTGTGCGCGTGAGCGCCACCGACCCCGTCGTCGACACCACGGCCGGCACGACCGTCGCCGACGAGACCACGGTCGACGGGCACCGTCGCGCCCACGTCCCGTGGGGGCTCGACCTGGCCGCCGCCTGGTCGTGGCGCCTGCTGGTGATCGCCTTCGCGACCTACCTCGTGCTGCGGCTGCTCGCGTTCTTCGCCGTGATCACGCTCCCGCTCGTGGTGGCCCTGCTGATCACCTCGCTCGCCGTGCCGGTGGTGCGCGTGCTCCACGACATCGGCCTGCCGCGCTCGCTGGGGGCGGGTCTGGTGGTCGTCGCCGGCCTGGTCGTCGTCTCGAGCCTGCTGACGTTCGTCGGCCAGCAGGTCGCCAACGGCGCCAACGACCTCGCCACCTCGGTGGCCGACGGCCTCGGTCAGATCAAGGACTGGCTGAAGACCGGGCCGCTCCACGCGACCGACAGCCAGATCAACACCTACATCGAGGAGGCGCAGAAGAGCATCACCGACGCCGCCCAGCAGGGGGAGGTCGTCGGCCGGCTCACCGAGTTCGGCACCACCATCGGCCACGTGTTCGCCGGGTTCTTCATCGTGCTGTTCGCGACGTACTTCTTCCTCGCCGACGGCAGCAAGATCTGGGGCTGGACGGTGCGGATCGCTCCGCGCGCCGCCCGCGAGCGGGTCGACAGCTCGGGCCGGGTCGCGTGGAACTCGCTGACCCAGTTCGTCCGAGCCACCGTGCTGGTGGCGCTCGTCGACGCCATCGGCATCATGATCGTGGCCGCGGTCCTGGGCGTGCCGTTCGTGGCCGCCATCGGCGTCCTGGTCTTCCTGGGAGCGTTCGTGCCGATGGTCGGCGCCACGGTGGCCGGGGCGGTGGCGGTGCTGGTGGCGCTCGTCGACCAGGGGCCGATCACCGCGCTCCTGATGCTGGCCGGCGTGATCGCCGTGCAGCAGGTCGAGGGCCACGTGCTCCAGCCGTTCCTGATGGGCCGCTTCGTGTCCGTGCACCCCCTCGGGGTGATCGTGGCGATCGGTGCCGGCGTGCTCACCGCGGGCATCGCCGGAGCCCTGGTCGCCGTGCCGCTCGCCGCGGCCGGCAACGCGGTGGTCCAGCACCTCGCGTCGGGCGGGGCGGGCCCACCCCGGGACGGCCCCGACGACCCCGACGACTCCGACAGCGGCCACGACGGCCCCGACAGCGGCCACGACGACGACGGCGCGGTCGGCGACGACCTCGACGAGACCGAGCCGGCCGCCGACCCCGAGGCGGGCGAGCCGGAGAGCGGCGCACCCGCCGATGACTGACCCGGGCTCGGTCACCCTCGACGACATCCGCACCGCCGCCGGGGTGCTGGAGGGCGTCGCGATCCGCACGCCGATGGAGGGCGCCCGGTGGCTCTCCGCCCTCGCGGGTGGCCCGATCCGGCTGAAGTGCGAGAACCTCCAGCGCACCGGCTCGTTCAAGCCGCGCGGCGCCTACCTCCGGCTGTCCCGCCTCACCGAGGAGGAGAAGGCGCTCGGGGTGGTGGCGGCCTCAGCCGGCAACCACGCCCAGGGGGTCGCGCTGTCGGCGCAGCTGCTCGACATCCGCTCGACGGTCTTCATGCCCGAGGGGGCGCCGATCCCCAAGGTCAACGCCACCCGCGGCTACGGCGCCGAGGTGGTCTTCCACGGCCAGTACCTCGACCAGGCCATCACCCGCGCCAAGGAGTACGCCGCCGAGACGGGCGCGGTCTTCATCTCCCCGTTCGACCACGTCGACATCGTGGCCGGGCAGGGCACCTGCGGGCTGGAGATCCTCGAGCAGGCTCCCGAGGCCGCCACGGTCCTGGTGCCGACGGGCGGGGGCGGCCTGCTCGCCGGCGTCGCGATCGCGATCAAGCAGCAGCGCCCCGACGTCCGGGTCGTCGGGGTGCAGGCGGCCGAGGCGGCGGCGTTCCCGCCGTCGCTCGCCGAGGGCCACCCGGTGCAGCTCGAGACGATGCGGACCATGGCCGACGGGATCGCCGTCGGCCGGCCGGGTGACGTGACGTTCGCCGCCGTGCAGCAGTACGTCGACCAGGTCGTGACCGTCTCCGAGGACTCGCTGGCCCGAGCGCTCGTGGCGCTGATGGAGCGGGCCAAGCAGGTCGTCGAGCCGGCGGGGGCCGCCGCCGTCGCCGCGCTGATGGACGACCCGACGGCCTACGCGACCCCCGCGGTGGCCGTGCTGTCGGGCGGCAACATCGACCCGCTGCTGCTCGGCAAGGTGATCCGGCACGGCATGGCCGCCGCCGGGCGCTACCTCTACCTCGCGGTGGTGATCTCCGACCTGCCAGGCGGGCTGGCCGGGCTGCTGGCGGAGGTCAGCTCACTCGGGGCGAGCGTCATCGACCTCACCCACGAGCGGATCTCGCCCGCCCTCGGGCTGCACGAGGTGGAGGTCGCCCTCCAGCTCGAGACGCGAGGGGCCGACCACGCCGAGCTCGTCGTCGGCCGGCTCCGCGAGTGCGGCTACCGGCTCACGCTGGGCGGGTGACGGTGCTGCTGGCCGGCCCGCTGACGGGTCCGGTCAGCCGGCGTGCGGCTCGGCCTCGACGATCTCGACGGCGAGCTCCTTGCCGTTGGGAGCCTCGTAGGTGACGGTCTCGCCGACCCGCGCCCCCAGGATCGCCGAGCCCAGCGGGGACTGCGGCGAGAAGACCTCGAGCTGGTCGTCCTCGATCTCGCGGTGGCCGAGCAGGAACGACTGGGTGTCGGTGTCGCCGGGCCACCGGATGGTGACCTTCATGCCGGGGGAGACGGTGCCGTCGTTGTCGGGGGTGCCGACCTCGGCGCGGCGCAGCATCTCCTGGATCTGCCGGATCCGGGCCTCGAGCTTGCCCTGCTCGTCCTTGGCCGCGTGGTAGCCGCCGTTCTCCTTGAGGTCACCCTCGTCGCGGGCCGCGCTGATCCGCCCGATGATCTCCTGGCGGACGGGGCCGCTCAGCTCCTCCAGCTCGGCCACGAGCTTGTCGTGGGCGTCCTGGGTGAGCCAGATGGTCTCCTGCTCGCTGGACTGCGTCATGGGTTCTCTCCTGTGGTGCTGGCGACATCCGGCGGCAGGTCTGCCCACCGATGTCCTCTGCGTTCGTGATCGTGGTGCCCGGAGGCCGTCCGGCGCACACCTCGACCGGGTCGTGCGTCAACGGAAGGCGCGAGCATCGTCGTGCGGCACTCCGTCGGCTGCACGACCCGGGCCTGGGCGGCCCGGTCAGCCCTGCGGGATCAACTGATCGAACAAGCGTAGCAACCCGGGCCCCCAGATGTCCGATCTGCGGGAAAACCGCAGGTCAGCGGGGTCGCGCCTGGTCCCCGGCGGTGCAGCCGACCAGCTCGACGCTGGTGGCCCTCCGCTCGGTCCTGATGCTGACCTCCTGGCGCCCGTCGGTCGGCACCCACGACAGCTCGCCGACCGGCGTGTGGTCGACCGAGGTGGCCCGCACCAGGCAGCGGACGCCGGCCGCCTCGGGGTCGTCGCCGGTGCGCAGCGCCACGTCGACCCGGGCGGTGGCGGCGTGCTCGTCGACCACGGCATAGCCCAGCAGCTCCGACTCCACCGTCGGAGTGGCGTGCGACCAGGTCGCCCAGGCCAGCCACCCCAGGGACACCGCCACGACCGCCACGGCGAGCACCAGCACCGGGCGGCTCGGGCCGCGACGACCGTAGCGCTCGCGCAGCAGCGCCTGGGTCTGCTGCGGGTCGGCGGGGGAGGTCACCGTCCCATGGTGCCAAACGGCCGGTCCCCGGCCCTCCGCTGGGAGCGGGTGCTTCACTACGAGGATGAACCGCCCCGCGCTCTGGAGGCTCCTGCTCGGTGCCGTGGCGCTGGGCGGGGCCTGCATCCTGGCCCTCCAGATCCTCGTGGGCGGCCCCGCCCGGGACGAGGCGGTCGCCGAGGCGGGCGAGGCCGTGTCCTATGCGCTGGGCGGCACCGTCGTCGACGCGCGCACCGGCGAGCCGCTGCCGGACGTGGTCGTCGAGGTGCGGGGAGGCGGCCGCGAGTGGGCCGTGGTGGCGACCAGCGACACGGACGGGACGTTCGCCACCGTGGTCGACGGCACCGGGCTGTTCCCGCCGGGAGAGACGCCGACGGGGGCCGGACCAGCCGTCGACGTGCGGCTGAGCCTGTCGGGCTACGGCACCCGCACGGTGAGGGACTGGCCGCTGCCCGCGGAGGCCGAGGGCCAGCCGCCGGTGCGGCTCGACGGCCAGGACCACGACGACCCCGCCCACGACCTCGGTTTGAGCAGGGTGGAGTGACCGCTCCCCGCCGCACCTAGACTCGGCCGCATGTCCGAGCACCCCACCGCCGACCGCCCGCGCGCCGGGCTCCGGCTGATGCACGTGCACGCGCACCCCGACGACGAGTCGAGCAAGGGCGCGGCGTCGACCGCGAAGTACGTCGCCGAGGGCGTCGACGTCCATGTCGTCACCTGCACCGGCGGTGAGCGCGGGTCGATCCTCAACCCCAAGATGGACCGCCCCGAGATCCTCGCCAACATCTCCGAGATCCGCCGCCAGGAGATGGAGCGCGCCCGCGACATCCTCGGGGTCACCCAGGACTGGCTGGGCTTCGTCGACTCCGGCTGGCCGGAGGGCGACCCCAAGCCGCCGCTGCCGGACGGCTGCTTCGCGACGGTCCCGGTCGAGGTGGCCGCCGAGCCGCTGGTGCGGCTGATCCGCAGCTTCCGGCCGCACGTCGTGACGACGTACGACGAGCGCGGCGGCTACCCGCACCCCGACCACATCATGTGCCACCAGGTGAGCGTGGCGGCGTTCGAGGCCGCCGGCGACCCGGGGCGCTACCCCGACGCCGGCGAGCCGTGGCAGCCGCTGAAGCTCTACTACCACCACTCGTTCAACCGGCCGCGGATGCAGGCGCTGCACGACGCGATGGTCGAGCACGAGCTCGAGTCGCCGTGGGCCGACCGGCTGCAGGAGTGGAAGCCCGAGCCCGAGTGGGACGCCCGGATCACCACCCAGGTCGAGTGCGCGGAGTACTTCGGCGTGCGCGACCAGGCGCTGCTCGCGCACGCCACCCAGATCGATCCCGACGGCATGTGGTTCGCGATCCCGCGCGAGCTGCAGGAGAAGGTCTGGCCGCACGAGGACTACGAGCTGGTGGTCAGCCACGTCGAGACCACCCGGCCCGAGACCGACCTCTTCGCGGGCATCACCGATCCCTCCTGACCGGCGTCCGACGGCTCGCGGGCCCCTGACACACTGGCCCCATGCAGACCCTCGCCCACACCGTTGCCACGACGCCCGCGGACCCCGTGCCCGAGGACGACGACGTGGTGGCCGGCCCGTGGGGGGCGGTGATGTTCGCCTTCCTGATCGTCGCCACGGCGCTGCTGATGTGGAGCTTCACCCGCCAGCTGCGCAAGGCGCAGCGGGCCAAGGATGCCGGCGTCTACGGCGACCCGCCCGTCGAGCGTGAGGCGCAGGGCGAGGCCGACCTCTCGGACGCCGGCACCAACGGCGGAGACGGCGGGGGAGACGGCGGCGGCGACTGACCGCCGACCTCAGCGCTTGACCAGCCGCACCAGGCAGTCGAGCGCGACCGCGCCGACGTCGCCGGCGTGCGGGCTCCGGGTGCCGCCGCCCACGACGCGCTCCACCCGCTCGGCGACCCTGACGTCGTACGCACGGCCGTCGAGGTCGGCGAGCACGTCGTCGGCGGTGTAGAGCACCGCCGGGTCCTGCGGGCCTCCGGTGCCCTCGGCGATGTTGGTGCTGTCGTGGGCGACGAGGAGGAACGTGCCGCCGCTGCGCAGCGAGTCGAAGCCGGCCCGGACCGCGGCGGCCCGCTGCTCCTCGGCCAGCTGGAGGTAGGCGAGCACCACGAGGTCGTAGGCGCGGTCGGGCTGCCACCGGGTGGCGTCCGCGCGCACCCAGCGGAGCTCGGTGTCGCCGGCGACCTGGGCCCCCTTGTCGAGCGCCACCTGGGAGAAGTCGACGGCCGTGACGTCCCAGCCCTGCCGGGCCAGCCAGATCGCGTTGCGGCCCTCGCCCGCCGCCAGGTCGAGGGCCGTGCCGGGCGGGAGGTCGGCGCACTCGCGGGCGACGAACTGGTTGGGCTCGGCCGACCAGACCAGGTCGCTTTCGGCGTAGCGGGCGTCCCAGGCGTGCGCGTCCATGCCGCCAGCGTAGGCCCGCGGCGGCTACCCGCGGGCGCGGCGGCGGGCCTCGATCTCCTGGGTGGAGTTGTGGCGGACGGTGAACTCCGCCAGCGCGGCGTCGAGGTCGCCCTCGGCCCCGATCCACTCCCAGAACACCGGGAAGAGCTCCCGCGCCTGCTCGAGCGGGAAGTCCATGGTGTGCGGGCGGTGCCGGAGGAACTCGTGGATGTTGTCGGTGACGGTGTCGACGTAGAACCGCGCGATCTTGGTGTGGCTCTCCGGCTTCCAGCGGCGGCGGACGAGGATGCCCTGCGAGAACGCGCGCATGATGCTGGAGTGGAACGAGCTGTCGATGCGGCTGGCGTAGGACTTGGCGACCCGGTTGCGGCGTCGGGTCAGGTGGACGTAGTAGGTCTGGTCGTCGTCGAAGCGCCGGCCCAGCCCGCCGAGGAACCAGCTGAGCCGGTTGTCGGACTCGATGTGCTGGTCGGGGTAGTCGAAGCGCGCCTCGAACAGGAAACGTCGTCGGGTCTCGTGGCCGGCGGTGAAGTTGGTGATGTGCCGGCACGCCCGCTCGAAGGTGGTCGACCCGCACCGGCCGGTCGACAGCACGAACACCCGCATGGTGGTCGAGTGTAGGGGGCGTGAGCGCGGACCACCGTTCCGGTGGGTGGAACGCATCGGCCCGAGGGAGGGGTCCGCGCGCGAACATCGACCGCATCGAGTCCGAACGTGCCCGGACCTGACGTGCGCCTCCCGACGCAGGTCGCCGTCCGGACACCCGTGCGTGGAGGCCGCCTGTGTCGAGCGATTCCCGTCCCGAGGTGGTCGAGGCCGCCGACCGGCTGCTGCAGGCGGCGGCCGACGGCGCGCCCTGCGACCCGGTCCGCGAGCTGATCGGGGAGGCCGACGTCGACGCGGCGTACGCCGTCCAGGAGCGGCTGACGGCCGCCCGGCTGGCCGCCGGCGCCACCATCGTCGGCCGCAAGATCGGGCTGACGTCGAAGGCCGTGCAGGCGCAGATCGGCGTCGACCAGCCCGACTTCGGGGTGCTCTTCGACGACATGGGCTACGCCGAGACCGAGACGGTCCCGATGAGCCGGCTGCTGCAGCCGAAGGCGGAGGCCGAGGTCGCCTTCGTGCTCAAGGACGACCTGGTCGAGGGCGAGCTCGACGTGGCGCAGGTGCGCGCGGCGGTCGACTA
>JAUILS010000329.1 GCA_030432975.1 Actinomycetes bacterium | reverse complement strand
CAACCCCTCGACCGTCACCTCCTCGCCGACCGCCCCCACGTCGTTGGGCTCGCCCGGCGTCTCCGCGGAGCGCTCCCTGGCCAGCCCGAGCGCGGCCAGCCGACGTCGCGCCCGCTCGCGCAGCGCCTCGTCCGCAGGCGGGGCCGCGCCGTCGTCGTCGGGATAGACCCGCTCGGCGAGGTCCCACATGCGCTCCCGCCCCTCGCGGTGCGACACGGCCACCTCGCCCCGCGCCTCGAGGAAGTCCAGCAGGCGCTGGACGTTCTTGGCGTTGGTCCAGCCCGACGACCGCCAGGGCACGGTCGTGGTGTCGGGCAGGTCGCGCGCCGCCAGCGGCCCCTCGTGCTGCAGCCGCTCGAGGATGTCCTCGCGGCACCGCTCGTTGGCGTCGACCCAGCCCGCGATCTCCCGCTGCCACTCCCGCCGCGGCTCCGGGCCGGGCCAGCCGGCCATCGCCGCCCGGAAGAGCGCGACGTCCTCGGCAGGCCGGAGCATCCCCTGCATCTCGACGAGGTCGCGGTCCACCAGCCGGGCGTCGAGCTCGCCGTCGTCGGCAGCCGGCCCGAGCCGGCTCCACAGCACCAGGTGCGCGTTCGGCGCGACGTACGCCGTGAAGTCGTGCTGCACGACCCCGAGATGCCGCACCACGGTCATCACGTCGGTCGGGCGCGGGTCGGTCAGCAGCTGTGCCCGCACCGCGATCCGCCGCGCCTGCCCGCGCGTCAGCTCCTCCGGCATGGCCCCCAACTTAGGGCTCCTGCGCCGCGCCGACGACCGCGGCGCGGACTCGTGGCCGCCTGCCCTTGACACTCGCGGGCCGCGACTGAACACTGTTCCTTGTTTCTTATCGCGCAACGTGTTGCGCATGACGCACCAATCTCAAGGATTCCGCATGGCTGAGCTCCCCACCTCCGCGCGCGTCGTCGTCATCGGCGCCGGCATCGTCGGCAACAGCCTGGTCTGGCACCTCGCCAACCTCGGCTGGCGCGACATCGTCCAGATCGACAAGGGCCCGCTGCCCAACCCCGGCGGCTCCACCGGCCACGCGTCGAACTTCATCTTCCCGGTCGACCACTCCCGGGAGATGACCGACCTGACCTTCGACTCGGTCGCGCAGTACCAGGAGATGGACGTCTTCACCCAGTCCGGCGGCATCGAGGTCGCCCGCACCGAGGAGCGGATGGAGGAGCTCCGGCGCCGGATGTCCAGCGCCAAGGCGTGGGGCATCGACGCCCGCCTGGTCACCCCCGACGAGATCGCCGAGATGGTGCCCTTCCTCGAGAAGGACGTCGTCATCGGCGGCTTCTACACCCCCAGCGTCGGCGTGGTCGACTCGCTGCGTGCCGGCACGATCATGCGGGAGCGCGCGATGGAGCTCGACGCGCTGACGGTCGTGCCCAACGTCGAGGTGACCGGGCTGGACGTCGAGGACGGCGCGATCAAGCGGGTCCGCACCACCGGTGGCGACATCGAGGCCGAGACCGTCGTGGTCGCCTGCGGCGTGTGGAGCCCGAAGATCGCCGCGATGGCTGGTGCCGCCATCCCGCTGACCCCGGCCGTGCACCAGATGATCTCCGTCGGCCCCTGCCCGCAGCTGGCGGACAAGGAGGGTGAGATCTCCTTCCCGATCGTGCGCGACATGGACACCTTCTGCTACGAGCGGCAGCACGGCGCCGACATGGAGGTCGGCTCCTACGCCCACCGGCCGATCCTGATGGAGCCCGAGGAGATCCCCTCCATCGAGCAGGCCAAGCTGTCGCCGACGGAGATGCCGTTCACCGAGGACGACTTCGACCCGCAGCTGGAGCAGGCCTTCGAGCTGATGCCCGACCTGCTGGGCGCCGAGGGCGCCGAGATCCGCTACGCCATCAACGGGCTCCTGTCGCTCACTCCCGACGGCTTCCCGATCCTGGGCGAGACCCCCGAGGTCCGCGGGCTGTGGAGCGCCGCGGCCATCTGGATCAAGGAGGGCCCCGGCACCGGTCGTGCCGTCGCGGAGAAGATGACCCGCGGCTGGTCGGAGATCGACATCAGCCACTCCGACATCGCGCGCTTCTACGACCACCAGCGTGCGCGCAGCCACGTGCAGGCCCGCACCTCGGAGGCCTTCAACAAGACCTACGGCATCGTGCACCCGTCCGAGCAGTACGAGTCGGAGCGGCCGATCCGCACCTCCCCGATGTACGACGCCCAGAAGGCCGCGGGAGCGTTCTTCTTCGAGGCGGCCGGCTGGGAGCGGCCGTTCTGGTACGAGTCGAACGCCGGCCTGCTCGACGAGTACGGCGACGCGGTGATGCCGCGTGAG
>JAUILS010000328.1 GCA_030432975.1 Actinomycetes bacterium | reverse complement strand
GTGGGCGCCGGGTGTTGTTGTTTGGACCCAAACACCAGGAATCTGCGGCCCGGGCTTGCCGTTTCTGCCCTTTCGCTGGGCTGGGCGAGGTCGCACGCCGACGCCGAAGGCTACTGGTGCGTACGACGCACCGGCCGCGTCATACGCACCAGTAGTCGACGCCCGGTCACCCCGGGGGCCGGTCTACTGGTGCGTACGGAGCGCGAGGCGCGTCGTACGCACCAGTAGATGTCCCCGCCACGACCACGACCCACCCGGCAGCGGACGTCATCCCAAGCGGCCGCCGGGGCGCGCGGATCGGATGACGTCAGCGCAGGCGCCACCCGGCAGCCCTCAGAGCAGCCGCCGGTCCGAGGCCCACCGGGTCAGCTCGTGCCGGGAGGAGAGCTGCAGCTTGCGGAGCACCGACGACATGTGGGTCTCGACGGTCTTGATGGAGATGAACAGCTCCTTGGCCACCTCCTTGTAGGCGTAGCCGCGGGCGATCAGCCGCATCACCTCGCGCTCCCGCTCGGTGAGCCGGTCGAGGTCCTCGTCGACCGACGACACCTCGATCGACCCGGCGAAGGCGTCGAGCACGAAGCCCGCCAGCCGCGGGGAGAACACCGCGTCGCCGTCGGCGACCCGGCGGATCGCGGCGACCAGCTCGGGGCCGGTGATGGTCTTGGTGACGTAGCCGCGGGCGCCGCCGCGGATGGTGCCGATGACGTCCTCGGCGGCGTCGCTCACCGAGAGCGCGAGATAGCGCGACTCGGGCGACGGCGCCTGTCGCATCACCTCGACTCCCCCGCCGCCGGGCAGGTGCACGTCGAGCAGCACCACGTCGGGGTGCTCGGCGGCGATGGCCGCCACCGCCTCGGAGACGTCACAGGCCTCGGCGACCACGTCGACGGCGTCGCCGAGCTCGGCGCGCACCCCGCGCCGGAACATCGCGTGGTCGTCGACGATCACCACGCGGACGCGGCTCTGCTCGGTCATGGCTGTTTCCCTTCTGGGGTCCCCTCCGGGGGTACGTCGGTCGCGGGCGCGCCCGCGTCGGGTACGTCGTCCGGCCCAGCGCCGTCCGACATGGCCTCGTCGAGCTCCAGGCTGAGCCGCACCTCGGTGCCCTCGCCGGGCGCGGAGCGGAGCCGGGCGGTGCCGCCGTGCCGCTCCATCCGGTCGATGATGCTGTGCCGCACGCCGAGCCGGTCGTCGGCGATGTCGTCGGGGTCGAAACCGGCGCCGCGGTCGCGCACGAACACCTCGACGGAGCGCCCGACCACCTCGGCATAGACGTCGACCCGCCCGGTGCCGGCGTGCTTGGCGGCGTTGGTCACCGCCTCGCGGGTCGCGTTGACGACCGGCCGCACCCCCTCGCTCATCGGGCAGTCGCCGACGGTGACGACGTCGACGGTGACGCCGTGCGCGTCCTCCACCTCGGCGCCGACCCCGCGCAGCGCCGAGGCCAGGCTGCGCTCGTCGGTGGACTCGCCGGAGTAGAGCCACGACCGCAGGTCACGCTCCTGGGACCGCGCCAGCCGGGCGACCATCGGCCCGTCGGCGGCGTTCTTCTGGATCAGCGCCAGCGTCTGCAGCACGGAGTCGTGCAGGTGGGCGGCCACGTCGGCCCGCTCCTGGGTGCGCACCCGCTCCGCCCGCTCGGCGGTCAGGTCGGAGGCCAGCCGGAAGATCCACGGGCCGACGACGATCGCCAGCCCGACGATGCCGAGCAGCGCCGCGACGGTGATGTCGCGCGCGACGCCGAGGTCGCCCGCGTGCAGGGAGAAGATCACGACGGCGAACAGCACCAGCCCGATCCCCGCAGCCACCCGGGCGTACGCCGCCCACCCGCCGCTGCCGAACACCGCCCGGAACGGGTCGATCCGGCCGCCGGTGTCGAGCCACCGCTCGCGCTGGACCTCGTCGGCCTGGCGCCACAGCAGCGCGATGCCGACCAGGCCCAGCACCATCGGCCAGAACACCGCGCCGGTGCCGAGCACCGCCTCGACCAGGAACAGCAGGCCCACGCCGAGCGCCCCGAGCGCGACCGAGGGGCCCACGTCGGTGAGCCGGCGCACCCGGCCGGGGCGCTTGCCGGTGCGGCTGGCGCTCTCCAGGCCGGGGGCCTCCTCGACGAAGGCCGCGTCGCTCGGCAGCACCATCCACAGGCCGGCGTAGAACGCGATCCCGAGACCGCCCAGCACGGTCGCCACGACGAACCCGGCCCGCACCCACAGCACCGGCAGCCCGAGGTGGCGGGCCAGCCCGGAGGCGACGCCGCCGACGACCAGCCGCTGGCTGTCGCGGTAGGCGCGCCGGGGCTCGCGCGGCGCGGCCGC
>JAUILS010000327.1 GCA_030432975.1 Actinomycetes bacterium | reverse complement strand
CCTGGCAGCGGGTGGCCTTCAGCAGCGACCGGCCGGTCCACGCCCCGTGGCCGCGAGCCGCCCACCAGCGCCGCTGCAACGCGGGGGCGGACACCACGCCCAGCACCACCTCGTCGTCGACGGCCAGCGCGATCAGCGTCGCCCAGACCGGCACCCCGCGCACGAAGTTCTTGGTGCCGTCGATCGGGTCGACGATCCAGCGCCGCTGGCTGTGACCGCTGCTGCCGTGCTCCTCGCCGAGGACCGCGTCGCGGGAGCGCACCCTCGACAGGGTGCGGCGGATGGCGTCCTCGACGGCCAGGTCCGCCTCGGTGACCGGCGTGAGGTCGGGCTTGCTCATCACGTGCAGGTCCAGCGCCTTGAAGCGCGCCTCGGTGAGCGAGTCGGCGTCGTCGGCCAGCACGTGCGCCAGCCGCAGGTCGTCGGTGTAGTCCGGGCCGTCGCTCATGGGCCCAGGCTATTGCCCCGGGGGTCCGGGCCGGCGGACCCGGCTCGTACGAAGGTACAAGCGCGCCGCAGGCCCGGAAGTGGCTACCGTCCTCCCATGGAGATCTCCGGCATCCCCCTGCATCCGCTCGTCGTCCACGCCGCCGTCGTGTTCGGGCCGTTGGCCGCTCTCGCGGCCCTCGGGTACGCCGTCGTACCCCGCTGGCGCTGGTGGCTGCGCTGGCCGCTGGTCCTCGGGACCCTGGTGGCCGTCGGCAGCGCCGTGCTCGCCGCGTCGAGCGGCGAGTCGCTGCTGGAGGCCCGCGAGGGCCTGGAGGCGCTCCCCGCGGTGCAGGACCACGAGGAGGCCGGCGAGCTGACCCGCAACGTGATGCTCGGCTTCGGCGTCCTGGCCCTGCTCACCGCGTGGCGGGTCACCGGCGTGTCGCCGCTGGCGCCGGGCCGATCGGCCTCCGGAGGAGGGGCCGTCGGCACGGTCCTGTCGGGGCTGCTGGTGCTGGCGTCCCTCGCCGTGCTGGTGACGGTGTTCCTGGCGGGTCACTCGGGGGCCACCGCGGTCTGGGGCTCCTGAGGTCTGGGGCCCCTGGGCCGCGCTCGCGAGGCTCAGCCCGCGTCGTACCGCGCCGCCAGCAGCCGGCGGAACGACTCGACCCGCTCGGGGTCGGCGTCGCCCCGCTCGAGCGCCTCGTCGAGCCCGCACTCGGGCTCGTCGGCGCCGTGCGTGCAGCCGCGCGGGCACTCCTCGGTCATCTCGTCCAGGTCGGGGAACGCCTCGATGAGGTGCTCCGGCTCGACGTGGGCCAGGCCGAAGGAGCGGATGCCGGGGGTGTCGATGATCGTGCCGCCGCCGGGGAGCAGGAGCAGGACCGCGCTGGTGGAGGTGTGCCGGCCGCGGCCGGTGACGGCGTTGACCCGCCCGATCTCCCGGTTGGCGTCCGGCACGAGCGCGTTGACCAGCGTGGACTTGCCGACGCCGCTGTGCCCGATGAGGACGCTGGTGCGGTCGCGCAGCCGCTCGCGGAGCGGGCCGAGGTCTCCGCCGCGCTCGGTGACCACCCACGGGATGCCGAGCGACCGGTAGGTGCCGAGCAGCTCCTCGGGCGACGCCAGGTCGGCCTTGGTGAGGCACAGCAGCGGCGCCATCCCCGCGTCGAAGGCGGCCACCAGGGCGCGGTCGATCAGCCGGGGTCGCGGCTCGGGGTCGGCGAGCGCGGTCACGACCACCAGCTGGTCGGCGTTGGCGACGATGACCCGCTCGACCGGGTCGTCGTCGTCGGCCGTGCGGCGCAGCACCGTCGTCCGGTCGCGCACCTCCACGATCCGGGCCAGCGTGCCCTCGCGGCCCGACACGTCGCCCACCACCCGCACCCGGTCTCCCACGACGACGCCCTTGCGGCCCAGCGGTCGTGACTTCATCGCCATCACGCCGGTGCCGTCGTCCAGGCTCAGCGTGAACCTGCCGCGGTCGACGGTGACGACGCGCGCGTCGACGGCGTCGTCGTACGTCGGCCGCTCCTTGGTGCGCGGGCGGGTGCGCCGCCGGGGGCGCTCGTAGTGCTCGTGGTCGTGCTCGTCGTAGCGCCCCGTCATCCCCGCAGCCGCTCCCAGACGCCGGCGAAGTCGGGGAAGGTCTTGGCGGTGGTGGCGACGTTCTCGACGGCGACGCCGTCGACCGCGGTGCCGATGATCACGCCGGCGTGGGCCATCCGGTGGTCGGCATAGGTGTGGAAGACGCCTCCGTGCAGGGGGGCGGGGCGGAGGTCGAGCCCGTCGTCGCGTTCGGTCACGTCGGCGCCGAGCCGGCCGAGCTCGGTGGCCAGGGCGGACAGCCGGTCGGTCTCGTGACCGCGGATGTGGGCCACCCCGCGCAGGTGTGAG
>JAUILS010000092.1 GCA_030432975.1 Actinomycetes bacterium | reverse complement strand
GCGGCGCCGAAGGCGATGAGGCCGAGGGCGACGAGCCCAGCCCGTCGGAGGAGCCCAGCCCCGACGGCGACCCGGCTCCCGGCGCCCCGCTCCCCGCGCCGGTCACGCCCGCGTCGGCCGCGGCGCTCTGCCTGGAGGCCGGCTACGTCGACGACCCCGACGTGGTCGACGAGCCCTACGACGCCTGCACCGCCCTGCTGCTGAGCGACCCGCCCGAGGCCGGCCTGCCGACGCTCGTCGACCTGCTGGCCCGCCTCGAGACCGAGGAGATCCCGCTGCCCTGACCCGGGCGCCGGCGGTGGCACGACGCCCCGGACCGCGGCTACTTCTTCGCCGCGGCCTTCTTCGTGGTCTTCTTCGCGGCCGTCTTCTTCGTGGTCTTCTTGGCCGTCTTCTTCGCGCCTCGCTTGGCGGTCTTCTTCGCCGGCCCCTTGGCCCGACGCTCGGCCAGCAGCTCGGCGGCGCGCTCGAGGGTGATCGCCTCGACGGTGTCGTCCTTGCGCAGGGTCGCGTTGTACTCCCCGTCGGTGACGTAGTCGCCGAAGCGCCCGCTCTTGACGACCACGGGCTGACCGGAGACCGGGTCGGCCCCGAGCTCCTTCAGCGGCGGCGCCGCGGCGGCCCGGCCGCGCTGCTTGGGCTGAGCATAGATCGCCAGCGCCTCGTCGAGGGTGATCGTGAGCAGCTGCTCCTCCGAGGTCAGCGACCGGGAGTCGGTGCCCTTCTTGAGGTAGGGCCCGTAGCGGCCGTTCTGCGCGGTGATCTCGACGCCCTCGGCGTCGACGCCGACCACCCGCGGCAGCGACAGCAGCGTCACGGCGTCGTCGAGGGTGATCGTGTCGAGCGACATGGACTTGAACAGGGAGCCGGTGCGCGGCTTGGCGCCCTTGGGGGCGTCCTCGGGGAGCACCTCGGTGACGTAGGGGCCGTAGCGGCCGTTCTTGGCGACCACCGGCAGCCCGGTCTCGGGGTGCTCGCCCAGCGCGACCTCGGCACCGGCCGGGTTGGCGAAGAGCTCGCGCGCCTTCTCCATCGTCAGCTCGTCGGGCGGCAGGTCGTCGGGCACGTTGGCGCGCTTGGCAAACGGCGTGCCGTCGTCGTCGGGACCCTCGAGGTAGGGGCCGTAGCGGCCGACCCGCAGCACCACCCCGGAGTCGGGCCCGCCGACCGGGAAGGTCGCCAGCTCCTTGGCGTCGATGTCGCCCAGCCCGGTCACCAGCGGGTGCAGGCCCCCGACCCGGTCCGAGCCGTAGTAGAACTCCGCGAGCTCGGAGTTGCGGTCCTTGTCGCCGCGCGCGATCTCGTCGAGGACGCCCTCCATCTGGGCGGTGAACTCGTAGGAGATGAAGCGGGTGAAGTGCTCCTCCAGCAGCCGCACGACCGAGAACGCCAGCCAGGCCGGCACCAGCGCGGTGCCCTTCTTGTAGACGTAGCCGCGGTTGATGATCGTGCCGATGATCGAGGCGTAGGTCGACGGGCGGCCGATCTCGCGCTCCTCGAGCTCCTTGATCAGCGTCGCCTCGGTGAAGCGCGCCGGAGGCTTGGTCTCGTGGCCGGCCGCGCTGACCGACGCCGCCGAGAGCGCGTCGCCCTCGGCGAGCGCGGGCAGCCGGGTCTGCTCGTCGTCGCGCTTCTTGGAGCTGTCGTCCTGGTCCTCGACGTAGGCCTTGAGGAAGCCGTGGAAGGTGATCGTGCGGCCGCTGGCGGAGAACACGACGTCCTCGCCGGTGGCGGCCGCCCCGCCGAGCCGCACCGTCACCGAGCTGCCGACCGCGTCCTTCATCTGCGAGGCGACGGTGCGCATCCAGATCAGCTCGTAGAGCCGGAACTGCTCGCCGGTGAGGCCGGTCTGCCCGGGCGTCCGGAACGCCTCGCCCGCGGGCCGGATCGCCTCGTGCGCCTCCTGGGCGTTCTTGACCTTGCTGGCGTAGGTGCGCGGCGCGTCGGGGAGGTACTCCGCGCCGTAGAGCTCGCGCACCTGCGAGCGCGCCGCGGTGACCGCCGAGTCCGACAGCGTGGTGCTGTCGGTGCGCATGTAGGTGATGAAGCCGTTCTCGTAGAGCCGCTGCGCCACCGACATCGTCGCCGAGGCGCTCATCCCGAGCTTGCGGGACGCCTCCTGCTGCAGCGTGGTGGTGCGGAACGGCGGGTAGGGCGAGCGGCGGTAGGGCTTGGACTCCACCGACCGGACGGCGTACGTCGTCTCCGCGAGGGCCGCGGCCAGCGCCTCGGCGCGGCCCCGGTCGAGGTGGACCACACCCTTCTTGGCGAGCTGGCCGTCGGGGCCGAAGTCGGACCCGCGCGCGACCCGCGACCCGTCGACGGAGTGCAGCTTGGCGGGAAACATCCGGGGCTGGTGGTCGGCGCCGGCGTCGAAGGTGCCCTCGAGGTCCCAGTAGGACGCGACCCGGAACGCCATCCGCTCCCGCTCGCGGTCGACCACCAGGCGGGTCGCCACCGACTGCACGCGACCGGCGGAGAGCCCGGACATGACCTTGCGCCAGAGCACCGGAGAGACCTCGTAGCCGTAGAGGCGGTCGAGGATCCGACGCGCCTCCTGCGCCTCGACCAGGTCGAGGTCGAGGTCGCGCGGGTTGTCAGCGGCGGCCAGGATCGCGGGCTTGGTGATCTCGTGGAACACCATCCGCTTGACGGGCACCTTGGGCTTCAGCTCGTCGAGGAGGTGCCAGGCGATCGCCTCCCCCTCGCGGTCCTCGTCGGTGGCGAGGTAGAGCTCGTCGGCCTCCTTGAGGAGCTTCTTGAGCTTGGCGATGTGGGACTTCTTGTCGCGCGGGACGACGTAGTAGGGCTGGAAGTCGTTGTCGACGTCGACGGCGAGCCGCCCCCACGGCTTGTCCTTGATCGCGGCCGGGGTGTCGGCGGCCGACTGCGGCAGGTCGCGGATGTGGCCGATCGACGACTCCACGACGTAGTCCTTGCCGAGGTAGCCGCCGATCGTGCGCGCCTTCGCCGGCGACTCGACGATCACCAACTTGTGTGCCACGGGCGTCCCTTGCTCGCTGTCCGACTCGCTGCCCCGGTCGACGTACCGCGTGGGCGGCAGCAGGCCCACGGCGGAACACGGTAGCGCGAAGACCCGCGGAGTCCAGCGCCATGGTCCCCACCGGCCACCGGGAAGAGACCGCGGCGAGAGGTGGTTGCGGCCACTATCGGGCCCCCGCGGGCCGACCGCCACGACCGAGGAGAACCCATGCCCACACGCACCGCACGCACCGCCTGGACCGGCAGCCTCCAGGAGGGGAGCGGGCAGGTCGAGCTCACGAGCTCCGGCATCGGCACCTACACGGTGTCCTTCCCGAAGCGTGCCGCCGACGACGCCGACGGCACCACCAGCCCCGAGGAGCTGATCGCCGCGGCTCACTCCGCCTGCTACGCGATGTCGCTGTCGGGGATCATCGCCCGGGCCGGGGCCACGCCGGTCGCGCTCGACGTGCGGGCCGACGTCTCGCTCGGCCCGGACCCCGAGGGAGGCTTCCGGCTGACGGGCATCACGCTCGTCGTCGAGGCCGAGGTCGAGGGTCTCGACGAGGCCGCGTTCCAGCAGGCGGCCGAGGGTGCCAAGCAGGGCTGCCCGGTCAGCAAGGCGCTGACCGGGGTCGAGATCACCCTGCAGGCGAGCCTGGCCGGCTGAGGCTCGCCGGGCGCAGGAAGCCCTCGGCGACCAGGTCGGCGACCACCGGGAGGTACGCCGTCCGCAGCTCGCCGGCGTCCCGGTCGAGCAGCGTCGCCAGGGCGTCGAGGATCTGGCCGACGGTGAGGTCGCCGTCGCACGCGCCGACCAGGGCCGCCTCCACCGTGTCGGCCGTGCGGGCGCGCCGCAGCCCCCGCTGCTGGCGCAGCACGATCGTCTCGGGGTCCTCGGCACCGGGAGCACCGACGGTCTCCTGCACGACGTCGTCGGCGCGGGCGAGTGGCCGGCCGGCCAGGTCGTCGCCGGTCGCGAGCAGCGCGGCGGCGTCGCCCCAGGCGGCGACCGCGGGCGCGACCGGCTGCTCCACGGCGTACGGCCAGTCGAGCAGCTCGACCCGCGGCGCCCGGTCGACCCGCCGGAGGTTGAGCCAGCCGAAGCCCACGCCCTCCACGCCCTGGTCGTCGAGCCACGAGAGCCAGGTGTCGTAGCGCTCGGCGTAGTCGGCCCCGCCGTGGTGGCCGCTGTCCTTGAGCCACAGCTCGACGTACTCCGCCGGGTCGAGGGTCTCCCGCTGCACCACCAGCGCGTCGCAGCCGCCGTCGAGCCAGCCGCCCAGCCGCTCGTCCCACGGCTGGTCGCGCGCGATGACCCAGTTGGCCAGGATCTGGCACCAGCCGCCGTCGGCGAGATGGTCGGGCGCGCGGCGCACCAGGTGCTCGACGACCTGGTCGCCGGGCAGCCCGGAGTCGCGGTAGACCAGCCGTTCGCCGGTCGCCGGGGAGATGACGAACGGCGGGTTGGTGCTGATCAGGTCGAAGCGCTCGCCGGCGACCGGCTCGAACAGCGAGCCGTCGCGGACCTCGATCGCCGGCAGGTCGTTGAGGGCGGCGTTGAACCGCGCCATCCCGAGCGCCCGGGCGTTGACGTCGGTGGCGACGACCGCCCCGGCGTGCGCGGCGAGGTGGAGTGCCTGGACGCCGCAACCGGTGCCGAGGTCGAGCGCGCGCCCGACCGGGTGCCGCAGGGTGAGCTGGGCGAGGCTGGTCGAGGCCGGGCTGATGCCCAGCACGTGGTCGCCGCCGACGCGTGAGACCGACCCGTCGAGGCCGGGGGTGAGGTCGGACACCACCCAGAGGTCGTGGTCGCCGGCGGCGTCCGGGGCGGCGTACGGCCGCAGGTCGAGGCGCGCGGCCACCTGCCCGACCGAGGTGGTGAGCAGACCGGCGACCGCCATCGCGTCGACCAGGCCGGGCAGCGCGCGGTCGGCGTCGCGGCGCGTCACCGGCACCTGGAGCAGGAAGAGCCGGGTGAGGGTCTCGGCCGGCGACCCGCCGGAGGTACGCCGCAGCGCCGGGGTGGTCTCGTTGCGCCCCAGCGCGGCGTGGGCTCGCGGGCCGAGCAGCTCGGCCACGGCGTCGTAGGTGTAGCCCGCGGCCAGCACCGCCTCGCGCACGCGGCGGGCCAGCTCCAGCTCCTGCGGGGTTCCGTCCACGGACCGACCCTAGGGGTCGAGGGGCCCCGGCGGGGCCGTGGCTCAGGGACAGAACGCGTGCACCGTTCCGGGGCGCCCCTCCAGCCAGATCTCGAAGCCGACGTCGGCGGGCAGGAGGGCCGGCTCCGCGCCAGGCAGGGTGACCACGGCCTTCCCGGGGATCACGGTCGGGTCGGGGGCGTCGCCGCTCCAGCAGTCGTGGGCCGCGATCAGCTCGTCGACGCGCAGCACCGCGGCGGGGGTCGCGGCAGGGGTGAGCGGAGAGATCGGCGCCGGGTCGGTCGGCGCTGACAACCCGCCCGCAGTCACCGCCAGCGACACCACGCCGGTGAGGACCGCGGAGAACAGTCCGGCTCGGGCGACTGCCCGGCCGACCCCGGCGGGAGGGGTCATCCGGACGCTCCCGGCCGGCAGGTCTCGCGACGCTCCTGGCGCCGCTCGGCGGCCTGCCGCACCCGGTCGCCGTACTCCCCGGACAGCGCGGCCTCGCGCACCGCCAGCAGGGCGTCGCGGCGGTCGCCGTCCTCGGCCTCGAGCGCGGCCTTCAGGTCGTCCCGCAGGTCCTCGGGGAGGTGACGACGGATCCGGTCCCGCCGCTCGTCGCGGCGCTCGGCGAACTGCTGCACCGTGCTGCCGTAGTCGCCTGCCAGCGCGTCCTCGCGGATCTGCCGGACCGCGGCGGCGCGCTCCGCGGGAGACATCTCCTCGAGGGCGCGGAGGTCGCCGCGGAGGTCCTCTGGCAGCCGCTCCCACACGGCACCGCACGGGACGGTCGAGCCCGTTGGGCCAGTCGTGGGCGCGGGTTCGCTGCCGCTCCCCGTCGCGGCCGCCACCAGCGACCCCCCGCCGATCGCCGCTGCCGCCAGGATGCCGGCCACTGCCTGTGCTGCCATCTCGCTCTCCCTCGTTGGTCGCCGGCCGCTCCGGCGTGGTGGCTCCACGCTGGCCGCTGGGGGTGACGCACGGGTCAGGCGTGTGTTCGGGTTCGGTAAGGACGGCCCCGCTTCTCGCGTGGGCGCCCCCGCGCGCGGCTAGCGTGGCCGCGTGAGCGACTCCCGAGGGCTGGTGCTGGTCGTCGAGGACGACCCGGCGATCGCGGAGCTGGAGCGACGCTTCCTGGCCCGCGAGGGATTCGGCGTGCACCTCGCGACCGACGGCGACGCCGCGCTGGACGCCGTACGCCGGCTGCGGCCGGTCGCCGTCGTGCTCGACGTCGGGCTCCCCGGGCGCGACGGCATCTCGGTGCTGACCGCGCTGCGCGCCGCCGACGACTGGACGCCGGTGGTGCTCGCGACCGCCCGCGACGAGGAGGTCGACCGGGTGCTCGGGCTCGAGGTCGGGGCCGACGACTACGTCACCAAGCCCTTCTCGCCTCGCGAGCTGGTGGCCCGGGTGAAGGCGATCCTGCGCCGCCAGGACGGCCGGCCGCGTCGGCTGCTCGAGCACGGGCCGGTGCGGCTCGACCTCGACCGACGCGCGCTCGCGGTCGACGGGGCGGCGGTGGAGCTGACGCCGACGGAGTTCAACCTGCTCGAGGCGCTGCTCGCGACGGACGGGCGGGTGGTCACCCGTGCCGAGCTGATGGCCGAGGCCTGGGGCCAGGCCGACTACAGCGGCACCCGCACCGTCGACGTCCACGTCGCCCAGCTGCGGGCCAAGCTCGGGCCAGGGTGCCCGATCGAGACCGTGCGTGGCGTCGGCTACCGGCTGGCGGGCTCGTGAACCCGCTGCGTGACGGGCTCGGCCGTGAGGGGCTCGGGCGGCGGCTGCTGCTCGCGCTGACCGCGGTGGTGGTGCTGTCGGCCGGGCTGACGCTGGTGCTGACCGGGCCCCTCCTGCGCTCCTCGACCGAGTCGGCCGTGCGGGAGGGGCTGGCCCGGCAGGCCGACCTGCTCGCCCGGCTCCCGGTCGCCGCGCTCGCCACCGGTCGCGGCCAGCAGGTGGCTCGCAGCGGCGACCTGTCGCTCGGGGTGGTCACCCGGGCCGGGGGGGCCTCGGGGGTGGCCGCGTCGCTGTCGCCCGAGGAGCTGGCCGCGCTGCTCGCCGGGCAGCCGGTGTCGACCACGGTGCGCACCGACGGGGGCCGGCTGCTGGTGGAAGCGCGTCCGGCCCGCGCCGGTGGGGCGGTCGCGCTCGCCACGTCGGACGACACCGTGCAGCGCTCGCTGGCCCAGCAGCGGCGGCGGATCCTCCTCGCGCTGGCGATCGGTCTGGCGGCGGCCGTGGTCGTCGCCGCGGGCGTGGCCGCCTGGCTGGCCCGGCCGCTGGCGGCGACCGCGGACGCCGCGCGGCGGCTGGCGGCCGGGGAGCGGGGCGTGCCGCTGCCGGAGGCGGGGACCCGGGAGATCGCCGACGTGACCGCCGCGCTCGGCCACCTCGACGAGGCGCTGCGCACCAGCGAGGGGCGGCAGCGTCGCTTCCTGCTGTCGGTGTCGCACGAGCTGCGGACGCCGCTGACCACGCTGCGGGGCTACGCCGACGCCCTCGCCGACGGCGACGTCGACGCCGACGAGCTCGTGGAGATCGGGGAGACGATGCGCGCCGAGGCACAGCGGCTGGAGCGCTACGTCGCCGACCTGCTGGCCCTGGCGCGGGTCGAGGCCGACGACTTCTCCCTCGATGTCGGGCCGGTCGACCTCGCCGAGGTGGTCGCGTCGACGGCGGTCGCCTGGACGGCGCGGGGTGCCTCCCGGGGCGTCGCCGTGGACGCCGAGGTGAGCGGCCCCGTCGTCGCGGAGACCGACGGGCATCGGGTGCGGCAGGTGCTCGACGCCCTGGTGGACAACGCCGTGCGGGTCTGCGCCGAGGGGGGCCGCGTGGTCGTCGCGGTGCGGCCTGAGCCCGGCCCCGCCGCGGCCGGCCGGGCCGGCTGCCTGCTGGAGGTGCGGGACTCTGGCCCCGGCCTCACCCCCGACGACGTGGCCGTGGCCTTCGAGCCGGGTGTGCTCCACGAGCGCCACGCCGACCGCGCCGGCGGCGCGGGGCTCGGCCTCGCGCTCGTCGACCGCCTCGTCACCCGCCTGGGCGGCCGCGTCTCCGTCAGCCCCTCCCCCGAGGGCGGCGCCACCTTCGCCGTCCACCTCCCCTGACCGCGAAACGGCGCTCCGGCGCACCGAACCGGCACCAGCGCGCATCAAGACGGCAGTTCCGCTCCTCGTTTGGCGCGAACTGGCGCTTCAGCGCGTCGAGGCGGCGCGTCTGCTCGCCGTCGCGGACGAGCGTGGGAGTCGCCTCCGACCGCCAGCCCCTGTGGCGCGACGGCGACCGGGGCGTGCAGAACTGCCGGCTCGCCCGACCTCCGCGCCGATTCGGAGTGCACACGCGCCAGTTCGCGGCACACAACCGCCATCTCGCGGGAGATGGCGAACGGCCCGCCCCGGGGGTTCCGGGGCGGGCCGTGTCGTCGTACGCCGTCCTCCGAGGTCAGCCGGAGGCCTGCGGGGCCGAGGTCAGGCGGAGGCCTGCGGCTCCACCGCGGCGGAGCCGGCGTCGTCACCGTCGTCGCCGATGGCGACCGCCCGCTGCTTGGAGATGTAGACCGTCACGACGATGACCGCGAGGGCCAGCAGCGCGATGATGATCCGCAGCGCGTCGTTCTGGTCCTGGCCGACGCTGAGCGAGACCACCGCGGAGGCGATCAGCAGCGAGACCAGGTTCATCACCTTGATCAGCGGGTTGATGGCCGGGCCGGCGGTGTCCTTGAACGGGTCGCCGACCGTGTCGCCGATGACCGTCGCCTCGTGGGCCGAAGAGCCCTTGCCGCCGTGGTGGCCGTCCTCGACGAGCTTCTTCGCGTTGTCCCAGGCACCGCCCGAGTTGGCGAGGAAGATCGCCATCAGCACGCCCGCGCCGATCGCGCCGGCGAGGAAGCCCGCCAGCGCGGTGACGCCGAGGCCGAAGCCGACGGCCACCGGCGCCATGATCGCCAGCAGCCCGGGGGCGACCAGCTCACGCAGCGAGTCGCGGGTGACGATGTCGACCACGCGGCCGTACTCCGGCCGGCCGGTGCCCTCCATGATCCCGGGGATCTCGCGGAACTGGCGACGCACCTCGAACACCACCGCGCCGGCCGCCCGGCCGACGGCGTTGATGGCCAGGCCGGAGAACATGAACACGACGGCGGCGCCGGCGATGATGCCCACCAGCACGGCCGGGTTGTAGACCTGGAAGTTGAGCAGTGCCGCCTCGTCGGCCGTCGGGTTCGCCTCGAGCAGCGCCTCGGCCACCGAGGTGGCGTAGGAGCCGAACAGCGCGGTCGCCGCGAGCACCGCCGTGGCGATCGCGATGCCCTTGGTGATCGCCTTGGTGGTGTTGCCGACGGCGTCGAGCTCGGTGAGGATCTGCGCGCCCTCGCCGCTGACGTCGCCCGACATCTCGGCGATGCCCTGCGCGTTGTCGGAGACCGGACCGAAGGTGTCCATGGCCACGATCACGCCGACGGTGGTGAGCAGACCACAACCGGCCAGCGCCACCGCGAACAGCGAGACGGTCAGCGTCGCGCCGCCCAGCAGGAAGGCGATGAAGACCGAGCCGCCGATCACGACGGCGGTGTAGACGGCCGACTCGAAGCCGACGGAGATGCCGGACAGGATGACCGTCGCGGCACCGGTCAGCGAGGTCTTGCCGACGTCCTTGACGGGACGGTGCTCGGTGCCGGTGTAGTAGCCGGTGAGCGCCAGGATGCCGGCGGACATCACGATGCCCAGCACGACGGCGATGGTGGCGATCAGGCGGGGGTCGCCCTCGAAGCCCGCCATGTCGAGGCCCTGCACGTTGCTGAGGTCGCTGAACGAGCTCGGCAGGTAGACGTAGGCGGCCACCGCCGAGGCGACGGCGCCGATGGCGGCGGAGATGTAGAACGACCTGTTGATGGTCTTCAGGCCGTTCTCGCCCTCGCGGGGCTTGGTGAGGTAGACGCCGATGATCGCGGTGATCGCGCCGATCGCGGGGATCAGCAGCGGGAACACCAGGCCGGCGTCGCCGAAGGCCTGCGAGCCCAGGATCAGCGCGGCGACCAGGGTCACGGCGTACGACTCGAAGAGGTCGGCGGCCATGCCCGCGCAGTCGCCCACGTTGTCGCCGACGTTGTCGGCGATCGTGGCGGCGTTGCGCGGGTCGTCCTCGGGGATGTTCTGCTCGACCTTGCCGACCAGGTCGGCGCCGACGTCGGCGGCCTTGGTGAAGATGCCGCCGCCGACCCGCATGAACATGGCGAGCAGCGCGGCGCCGAAGCCGAAGCCCTCGAGCACCACGGGCGCCTTGTCCTTGAACAGCAGCACGACGACCGAGGCGCCGAGCAGGCCCGCGCCCACGGTGGCCATGCCGACCACGGCGCCGGTGCGGAAGGCGACGTTCATCGCCGGGTCGCGACCCTCGGCGTTGGCGGCCGCGGCCACCCGCACGTTGGCGCGGACGGCCAGCCACATCCCGAGATAGCCGATGGCGGCCGAGAAGCCCGCCCCCAGCAGGAAGAAGAAGGATCGGGCGATCCGCACGGTCGTGTCGTCCGCCGGCAGCACCAGCAGCACGAAGAACGCGACGGCGGCGAAGATGCCCAGCGTGCGGAACTGCCGGGTGAGGTAGGCGTTGGCGCCCTCCTGGACGGCCAGGGCGATGTTCTTCATGTTGTCGGTGCCTTCACCGGCAGCGAGCACCTGCTGGCGGAACAACAACGCCATCCCGATCGCGGCGAGCGCGATCAGGGCGACGACGATGACCAGCAGGAGGTTGCCGCCGGAGAGCTCCACGACATCGGGATAGATCCCGGTCATGTGTGTCCTCCTGAGTAAAGCAAGCGCGTGAACGTGCGGAGTCTACGCAGGAGGCGACCCCCGGTCGCATCCGGGTGTGAGCAGCGCCACGCCGCTCACCCTCCGGGGTGAGGCATCGGAGCTACGCCGTCGCAGGACGCCGACGGTGCTGCCAGTCGGCCCGCCGGGCGCGCGGCCCGGCTCAGGTGGCGGCGAGCGCCGACTCGGCGGAGCCGTGGATCGGGAAGACCTTGGCCAGGCCGGTGATCCGGAAGATCTTGAGCAGGCGGTCCTGGTTGCAGACCAGCTCGAGGGTGCCGTCGTGGGCGCGGACCTTCTTCAGGCCGCCAACCAGCACGCCCAGGCCGGTGGAGTCGAGGAACTCCACGCCCTCCATGTCGATCACGATGCGGTAGCGGCCGTCGGCCACCAGCTCGGTGATCTTGTCGCGGAGCTTGGGCGCGGTGTAGACGTCGATCTCGCCGCCGACGGAGACGACGGTCTTGCCGTCCGCTTCCCGCGTCGTCAGGGTCAGGTCCACGATCTGCTCCTCCAGCAGCCCCGGTCGCCGGCCCCGGTCGCCGGGCCGGCGGTGGGCGGTCGTCGTACGGCTCCGCCTCAGGAAGTATCAAACCACGCAATCCGGCCCCGCGCAGGGGTGGTGGGGGATGCCGGTCCAAACCACCGCGCCCGACGGCGGTCGGCGGCGTCGGGGGTCTTTGTCAGACTCCCCCCGTGAGGACGTCGGTGGAGGAGCGGGTGGAGCGGCTCGCCGCCCGGCCGGGTCGCGACGACCGGCTGACGCATCTGCGCGTGCTTCCCGCCCGGGAGGCGGTGGTGGAGGAGTGGCCCGCCTGGGTCCCGGGCCCCGTCCGCACGGCCTACGCCGGCCGGGGGGTCGAGCGGCCGTGGCGGCACCAGGTCGTCGCCGCCGAGGCCGCCCGCGCCGGACAGCACGTCGTGATGGCCACCGGCACGGCGTCGGGCAAGTCGCTGGGCTACCAGCTGCCCGGGCTCACCGAGATCCTGGAGCGGCGCGGCTCCCGCGGCCAGCGCGGCGCCACCGTCCTCTACATCGCCCCCACCAAGGCGCTCGCCCACGACCAGCTCGACGCCGTGCGGTCGCTCGGGCTCGACGTGCGGGCAGTCACCCACGACGGCGACGCCAGTCGTGAGCAGCGCGACTGGACCCGCGCGTTCGGGGAGTACGTCCTCACCAACCCCGACATGCTGCACCGCTCGCTGCTGCCGGGACACCAGCGCTGGGGGTCGTTCCTCGGGTCGCTGCGCTACGTCGTGGTCGACGAGTGCCACCACTACCGCGGGGTCTTCGGCGCCCACGTGTCGCACGTGCTCCGTCGGCTGCGGCGCGTCTGCGCGTCGTACGGCGCGTCCCCGACGTTCGTACTCGCCTCCGCCACCGTGGCCGATCCGGAGGTCGCGGCGTCGCGGCTGACCGGCCTCGACGTGATGGCGCTGACCGCCGACCACTCGCCGAAGGGCCGGCTGGCCGTCGCCCTCTGGGAGCCGCCGTTCGTGTCGCACGCCGGCGAGAACGGCGCGCCCGTGCGCCGCGCGGCCTCCTCGGAGACCGCGGACCTGCTCACCGACCTGGTGGTCGACGGGGTGCGCACGCTGGCCTTCATCCGGTCCCGGCGCGGGGTCGAGCAGGTCGCGATGACCGTCGCCGGGCTCCTCGACGAGGTCGAGCCCGGACTGTCG
>JAUILS010000091.1 GCA_030432975.1 Actinomycetes bacterium | reverse complement strand
CTCGACCAGCTGGCTCATCCGACGGTCACGGGTGGCCTCCTGCTTGGCCGAGGTCACCCAGGCGGTGCAGACCTTGCGGTAGGTCGCCGTCGACGCCTCCCAGAAGGCCGTGGCCGCGGGGCTGGCGGCCAGCAGGGCGGCGTAGTCGTCGGGGAGCCCCGGCTCGGGGCCGGCATAGCTGTAGGGCGCGACGTCGCGACGGCGCTGCTCCCAGATTGCCAGCCCGCTGGGCTGCATCCGGCCCTCGGCACGCAGCCGGTCGACCAGGTCGAGGTTGACCCTGCTCCAGCGGGAGGTCTTCTTGCGCGGGGTCCAGCGCTGCCGCCGGGTGTCGCCGTCGATGCGTTGGGCGACCGAGTCGATCCACCCCCAGCACAGCGCCTCGGGGACCGCCTGCTCCCAGGTCAGGCCCCGATCGGGCACGTGCTTGCGCTTGAGCCCCATCCAGAGCTCGGTCTCGGTGTCGTGGTGCAGCGCCAGCCACGCACCGAACTCCTCGGGCGTGTCGAAGAAGCGTGCCGGCCTGTCGGGCGTGCCGCCCATCCGGCCGGGGGTGTCGTCGTCGCGCGCGTCACCGGGCATGGGTCGAGCATGTCATCGTGCGCCGACGGCGGCCCGTGCCGAGAGACGGGCCGGGCACGCTCAGCGGGTGGCGACGCCGTCGCGGCGAGCGGCCTCGGCGACCGCGGCGGAGACGGCCGGGCCGACGCGCGGGTCGAACGGCGAGGGGACGATCAGGTCCTCGGCCAGGTCGTCGCCCACCAGGTCGGCCAGGGCGGTGGCGGCCGCGAGCTTCATCCCCTCGGTGATCGCGGTGGCGCCCACGTCGAACGCGCCGCGGAAGATGCCCGGGAAGGCGAGCACGTTGTTGATCTGGTTGGGGAAGTCGGACCGGCCGGTCGCGACCACCCGGGCGTAGCGGTGGGCCACGTCGGGGTGCACCTCGGGCTGCGGGTTGGCCAGCCCGAAGATGATCGCCTCCGGCGCCATCGAGGCGACGACCTCCTCGGGCACCGTGCCGCCCGAGACGCCGAGGTAGACGTCGGCGCCGGCCATCACGTCGGCCAGCGAGCCGCGCCGGTCGTGCCGGTCGGCGGTGACCTCCGCCAGCGCCCGCTTGACCGGGGTGAGGTCACTGCGGCTGGAGTGCAGCACTCCCTGCCGGTCGAGGACCGCCAGGTCGGTGACCCCCGCCTCGAGCAGGATCTTGGCCACCGCGACACCCGCGGCTCCGGCGCCCTGGATCACCACACGCGTCGTGGCCGGGTCGCGACCCGTCAGGCGCAGGGCGTTCTGGAGGGCGGCCAGCGCCACCACGGCGGTGCCGTGCTGGTCGTCGTGGAAGACGGGGATGTCGAGCCGCTCCTTGAGCCGGTCCTCGATCTCGAAGCAGCGCGGGGCGGAGATGTCCTCGAGGTTGACCCCGCCGAAGCTCGGAGCCAGCCGGGCGACGGTCTCGATGATCTCCTCGACGTCGGTGGTCGCCAGGCAGATGGGCACGGCGTCGACGCCGCCGAACTGCTTGAAGAGCACCGCCTTGCCCTCCATCACCGGCATCGCGGCCGACGGGCCGATGTCGCCCAGCCCGAGCACGGCGGTGCCGTCGGTGACGATCGCGACGGTGTTGGGCACCCAGGTGTAGTGGCGGGTCATCACCGGGTCCTCGGCGATCGCCTCGCAGACGCGGGCCACACCGGGGGTGTAGGCCTTCGACAGGTCGTCGCGGCCGGTCAGCGCGACCGTGGCGACCGTCTCGAGCTTGCCGCCCAGGTGGAGGTCGAAGACGGGGTCGCCGGCGAACGGGTGGTCATCGTCGGGCCTCGGTCCGAGCGCGTGGTCGGTGGAGTCGGCAGTCATCAGGAGTATGTCGAACCTTCCGGTCCGCGGGCCGGTCGCGGCCCGCCGGTCAGGCTCGCCAGTCTTCCACAGCGCCGCCCCGCCGAGGCGGCTGGCCCGCCGGTCACCGCGGTCGCAGGATCTGCGGCCGTGGCCACAGCCTCGCTCGCCCGACGGCAACCACGTCGGCGTCGCGGACCGGGCCCCGGTGCCGGGAGTCGACGCCCACCTCGGGTGCGTCGCTGAGCAGCCACCAACCGGCGTCCCCGGAGGCGGTCCGGCGGCGCTCGACGGCGCGCTTCACCACGAGGGCCCCGTCGGCGAACCGCGCCACGACGACGTCGCCGGGCGCCGGCCGGCCGGCGTACTGCACGAGCAGCCAGTCGCCGGCCTCGAGGGACGGGCGCATCGAGTCCCCCCGGACCCGGGCGAGTCCCCACGGCAGCCATCCGCCGGGGCCTCCGGAGCGTGGTCCGACCGCGCCTCGACCCCCGCGCATGGTTCGGCTCACGCCGGGTAGTGTCGCAGCAGTGGCATCCGCCCCCTGACCGCAGACCGAGAGGACTCCTGCTCGTGCGACTGTTCGCCCCCACCATCGAGGTCTCCGCCCACTGCGACCTGCCCTGCGGTGTCTACGACCCCGCGCAGGCCCGCATCGAGGCCGAGAGCGTCAAGGCCATCATCGGCAAGGTCGCCGACAACGACGACCCCGACTTCCGCACCCGCGCCCTGATCATCAAGGAGCAGCGGGCCGAGCTGGTCAAGCACCACCTGTGGGTGCTGTGGACCGACTACTTCAAGCCCCCGCACTTCGAGTCCTACCCGCAGCTCCACACCCTGTTCAACGAGGCGACGAAGCTCGCAGGCGCCGCCGGCGCCAAGGGCAGCCTCGACGCCGGCAAGGCCGACGAGCTGCTGGCCAAGATCGACGAGATCGCGGAGATCTTCTGGGAGACCAAGAAGGCCTGACGAAGGAAGGCCTTCTTGGTCGTACGGAAACAGCGACGAAGTCGCTGTTCCATGGCCACCCCTGACGAAGGAAGGCCTTCTTGGTCGTACGGAAAGAGCGGCGGAGCCGCTCCTCCTTGCCACGTCCAGGTGAGGCGACGTACGGACGTCGCGACGAGGTCGCGAATCCTTGCCACGTCCAGGTGAGGCGACGTCAGACGGGCCGACCTCCGGGTGAGCCGCCGTACGGCTCCGGGAGGCGTCACCCCCTGACCCAGCGCCGTCGCTTCACCATGTTCAGTGGTCGAAGCCGCACTTTCCATGGTGAACTCACCGTGCGAAGTGCGGCTTCGCCTGCTTCACATGGTGAAGCAACAACCCCCGAGCCCTGCGAGAGGTCAGATGGTCACCAGCGACGACCGCCGCGCCGATGTCGAGCTGCGGCTGCCGGCCGACGGCGCCTACGCCAGCGTGCTGCGCACCACGACGGCCGGCCTGGCCGCGCGCCTCGACTTCACCCTCGACGACATCGACGACCTGCGGATGGCGGCCGGCGAGGCCGGGGCGCTCGTGCTCGAGCGGGCGACGCCCGGGGGTGACCTGGTGTGCGCCTACCGGCTCGGTCCGGGGCGGCTGACGATGACGCTGAGCGTCACCGCCGACCATCCGCCGGAGCCCGACTTCGACAGCTTCGCCTGGCAGGTGCTGAGCACGCTGGCGAGCCATGCCGAGGCGCAGGCGGGGCCCGACACGTTCACGGTGAGCCTGACCATGGAGTCCGGGCTGGTGGCGCCCGAAGCATGACGGAGGCCGCATCGGGGGACGACCGGCCCGACGAGCCGGGGGGTCACGAGGAGACCCGGGCGCGCAGCGTCGAGCTGTTCGGCGAGCTGCGGGCCGGGTCGGGCGACGCCCGGGAGCGGCTGGTCCATCTGCACCTGCCGCTGGTGGAGTACTGCGCCCGCCGGTTCCGCAACCGCGGCGAGCCGTTCGAGGACTTGGTGCAGGTGGGCACGATCGGGCTGATCAAGGCGATCGACCGCTTCGACGACGAGCGCGGCGTCGAGTTCACGACGTACGCCACGCCCACGATCCTCGGCGAGATCAAGCGGCACTTCCGCGACAAGGGCTGGGCGATCCGGGTGCCCCGGCGGCTCCAGGAGCTGCGGATGGCGATCACCTCGCACACGGCCGACCTGACCCAGGAGCTCGGCCGCTCCCCCACCCCGCGCGAGCTCGCGGCCGCGATCGGCTGCACCGTGGACGACGTGATGGAGGGCCTGGAGTCGGCCAACGCCTATGCGACGGTGTCGCTGGACGCCCCCGACGACGACGGCACGACCACGACGATGCTCGACGCGCTCGGCATCGACGACGAGGGGCTCGGTCAGGTGGAGCTGCGCGAGTCGGTGCGGCCACTGCTCGACCAGCTCGACGCCCGCAGCCAGCAGATCCTGGTGCTGCGCTTCTTCCGCAACATGACGCAGTCGCAGATCGCGGCGGAGGTCGGCATCTCCCAGATGCACGTCTCGCGGCTGCTGACCCGCTCGCTGGAGCAGCTGCGCGCGGCGCTCCAGGCCGAGGGCCGCTAGCGCTCCTCGCCCTCCAGGGCGGCGCGGCTCGCGGGGAGCAGCAGCCCGAGGATGGTCGCCAGCGCCACGACGGCCAGCACCATCGACACCCAGGTGGTCTCGCCGCCGCGGAACGACCACGCGACCCCCAGCCACACCAGCTGGGCGAAGACCACCGGCCCCCGCCCCCACGACCGGCCGGCCAGCAGCGCGCGTCCCGAGGCCAGCAGCATCACGCCGTACGCCGCGAAGAAGGCCGCCGTGGTGAGCCCCATGGTCACCCGCCCCCCGGTCAGGGCCAGCAGCTCCAGGACGGCGTAGGCGACCAGGCCCAGCCCCTGCACCATCGCAAGGACGGCCGCCACCCGCAGCGGCGCCGGCAGGCCGGATCCGGGAATGGTCACGCGCCCAGGCTAGTTGTGTGAGCAAACAAACCCGTGGCAGGGGTTGTGTGAGAGCCCAGGACTTGCCACGCTGTGCGTGGTGCTCGTGAAGGAGTTCACGATCGCACCCTCTGGCCTGCCCGACGGGCACCGCCCCGTCCCACCCACGACCGATGAGAGAGGTCTGCCACCCCCATGGACTGGCGCAGCCGTTCCGCGTGCCTCGACGAGGACCCGGAGCTGTTCTTCCCGATCGGCAACACCGGTCCGGCCATCCTCCAGATCGAGGAGGCCAAGCAGGTGTGCCGACGCTGCGAGGTGCGCGAACAGTGCCTCGCGTGGGCGCTGGAGGCGGGCCAGGACCACGGGGTGTGGGGCGGACTCTCCGAGGACGAGCGGCGCGCCCTCAAGCGCCGCAACGCGCGCTCGCGCGTGCGCACCACCGCCTGACCCAGCCACCGGCAGCACCCGAGGCTGGTCACTCCCCCGGCACGTCCACCCGGACCCGGGTGCCGCCGCGCGCCCCGACCCGGTCCAGCGCCAGCTGGCCGCCGAGCTCGGACTCCACCAGCGTCCGCACGATCGACAGCCCCAGGTGCGTCGAGGTGTCGAGGTCGAAGCCCTCGGGGACCCCGGCGCCGTCGTCGGTGACCGTGCAGGTCAGCCGCCCCAGCGACCGGCGGCAGTCGACCAGGATCTCGCCGTCGGCTCCCGCCTCCGGGTAGCCGTGCTCCACGGCGTTCTGGAGCACCTCGGTGAGCACCATGGCGAGCGCGGTGGCCTGGTCGGAGGTGACCTCGCCGAACGAGCCGCTGCGGCGCACCCGCACCCGGTCGCCGACCGCGCTGACCTCGGTGACCATGGCGCACAGCCGGTCGGCGATCTCGTCGAAGACCACGGTTCCCTCCGCCGTCTGGCTCAGCGTCTCGTGGACGATGGCGATCGACCCCACACGGCGGACGGCCTCCTCGAGCGCGGCCTTGGCCGCGGGCTCCTCGATCCGCCGGGCCTGCAGCCGGAGCAGCGCGGCGACGGTCTGCAGGTTGTTCTTCACCCGGTGGTGGATCTCCCGGATCGTGGTGTCCTTGGTCACCAGCTCGCGGTCGCGGCGCCGCAGGTCGGTGACGTCGCGGACCAGGATCAGCGCCCCCGAGTGCTCCCCCTCGGGCCGCAGCGGGATCGCCCGCACGATCAGCGCGGTCCCCTCGCCTCCGATCTCGGTGTCGCGAGCCACCCGCCCGCTCAGCACCGCGCTCAGCGTCTCCTCGTCGGGACGCCTGCGGGGCGGCACCAGCGTCCGCGTGGCGTCGGCGAGGACCGTGCCCTCGAGGTCGCCGCGGTGGCCGAGCCGGCGGTAGACCGAGAGCGCGTTGGGACTGGCATAGACCACCCGGCCCGCGGCGTCGACCCGCACGAAGCCGTCGCCGACGCGCGGGGAGTCGGTGTGGTCGCCGCGCTGCCCCGGGATCGGGAAGTGCCCGGCGGCGATCATCTTGGTCAGCTCGGCCGCGGTCTGCAGGTAGGACAGCTCCAGCCGGCTCGGGGTGCGCACGCCGAGCAGGTTGGTGTTGCGGCCGATCACCGCGATCACCCGGTCACCGCGGCGCACCGGCACCCCCTCGGCGCGCACCGGCACGTCGTCGCGCCACTCGGGGTCGCCCTCGCGGAGCAGCTGCCCCTCGGCGAACGCCCGGTCCAGCAGGTGCCGCCGGCCCTGCGGGACGAAGGTGCCGACCACGTCGTCGACGTACGCCGTCGGGCCGGTCGTCGGCCGCATCTGGGCGGCCGCCCAGAAGCCCTTGCCCTCCCGGTCGGGCAGCCACAGGACCAGGTCGGCGAACGACAGGTCGGCGATGATCTGCCAGTCGGCCAGGAGCAGGTGCAGCCACGCGACGTCGTCGTCGTCGAGCGCGGTGTGGGCCCGCACCAGTTCCGTCATCGAGGGCACACCCGGCAGCGTAGTGTGGGGCCCGGCGTCGGCTGCTGCCCGGCTCGGGCGCCGTCGAGGGTCTGACGAGCGGCTGGTGAGCCGCCGGCGAGGAGGAGACGTCGGATGGAGACCGGCTACTGGCAGCAGGTCATGGCTGCCGGCCTCACCGTCCCCACCGACCGTCCCCTCGACGACCTGACGGCCGAGCTGACCGGCCTGCTCGGCTCACCCGACCCCGCCGACCGCGACGGCACGGCGTACCCCACGCTGGCCACCTGGATCGAGCGCGGTGTCTACGACGACCTGCTCGCGGGCCTCGGCGACGGCATGGCCAGCGGCCTGTCGGTCGGGCTGGGCGAGCGGGACACCGACAGCGTCTTCCGCCGCAGCTACTCCGCCCTGGTGCTGGCCGCCTGCGTCGAGCGCGACGCCGCCCACGGGCTGCTCCCGCCGGGCAAGGTCTTCGAGTGGGGCGACCGGGTCACGACGTGGTTCCTCCGCGAGCACGACCACCGGGGCTACGTGCCCGGGCACGGCTGGGCACACGCCCTCGCCCACGGGGCCGACGCGCTCGGGGCCTTCGCGCGCTCCCCCCACTTCGGCGCGGCCGAGCTGACGGTGCTGCTCGACGTGGTCGCCGACCGGCTGCTGCTCCCCGGCACCGACCTGCTGACCAGCGGCGAGCCGGACCGGATGGCGCAGGCGGTCATGCGGGTGCTCCGCCGCGACCTGGTGTCGCTCGAGACCATGGAGGCCTGGGTGGCCCGGATCGGCGCCGCCGCCGGCCGGCTGTCGCACGCGGGGGACGCCGACCCCTACCGCGACACCTTCAACCCGGAGGCCTTCCTGAGGGCCCTGCACCTGCAGCTCCAGCTGGCACCCGGCCAGCCGGCGATCCGGTCCGACCTGCTGCTCACGCTGGTCGACACGCTGCGCCGCAGCAACCCCCACTACCTGTCCCCGGACCCCGACCTGACCCGCGAGTAACATGCGGGCATGACGCAGTCCGACCCGGTCGCCGCCACGCCTGACGAGCCCGCCGACGACGCCGGTCCGGCGACCGCCCACGCCGGGTCCCTGGCCGTCGGGGTCGCCCGCGCCCACGGCGTCGAGACCATGTTCACGCTGTCCGGCGCCCACGTCTTCCCGATGTACGACGGCGCGGTGCAAGCCGACCCGCCGATGCGCCTGCTCGACGTGCGTCATGAGCAGACCGCCGCCTTCGCCGCCGAGGCGACCGGCAAGCTGACCCGGGTGCCCGGGCTCGCCGTGCTGACGGCCGGCCCCGGCGTGACCAACGGCATCAGCGCGATCGCGCAGGCGCAGTTCGCCGGGTCCCCGATGGTGGTCGTGGGCGGCCGAGCGCCGGCCAACCGCTGGGGCATGGGCAGCCTCCAGGAGCTCGACCACCCGCCGATCGTCGCGCCGGTGGCCAAGTCGGCCCGCACCCTGCACACCGCCGCCGACGTCGCCGCCGGCATGGACGAGGCGTTCACGCTCGCCGGCTCGCCGCACCGCGGGCCGGTGTTCGTCGACGTGCCGATGGACGAGTTCTTCAACGCCGCCCCGGCCGACCTGCCCGCCGCGCGGCCGGTCCGCGGCGCCGACCCCGACCCCGAGGCGGTCGCGGAGGTCGCCGAGCTGCTCTCCCGGGCCGAGCGACCGCTGCTCGTGCTCGGCACCGACGTGTGGGCCGACGGCGCCGAGCGCGACGCGCTGGCCTTCGTCGAGCGCGCCGGCCTGCCGACGCTGACCAACGGCATGGGCCGCGGCGTCGTGCCCGGCGGTCACCCGCTGCTGGTCACCAAGGCGCGGGGGGCGGCGATCAACGGCGCCGACCTGGTGGTCGTGGTCGGCACCCCGCTGGACTTCCGGCTCGGCTACGGCGTCTTCGGCGGCAAGGACGGCGCCACCCCGGCCCAGGTCGTGCACATCGCCGACTCCCCCGCCCAGCTGGCCGGCCACGCCGACCTCGCGGGCTCGGTCAGCGGCGACCTCGGCTCGGTGTTCCGCAGCCTGGGCGACGCGCTCGACCAGGTGGTCCGCCGCCCCGACTGGTCCGCCTGGACGACCCTGCTGCGCGACGCCGTGGCGGCGGGGGTCGCCCGCGACGCCGAACTGCTCACCGCCGAGGCCGACCCGATCCACCCGGCGCGGATCTACGGCGAGCTGGTCTCCCGGCTGGCCGACGACGCCGTCGTCATCGGCGACGGCGGCGACTTCGTGTCCTTCGCCGGCAAGTTCGTCGAGCCGCGCCGCCCCGGCGGCTGGCTCGACCCCGGGCCCTACGGCTGTCTCGGCGCCGGCCTGGGGGCGGCCATCGCCGCCCGGCTGGCTCGCCCGTCGGCCCAGGTGGTGCTGATGCTCGGCGACGGTGCGGCCGGCTTCTCGCTGATGGACGTCGACACGCTGGTCCGCCACCAGCTCCCCGTGGTCATGGTCGTCGGCAACAACGCGGCGTGGGCGCTGGAGAAGGGCCCGATGCAGATGATCTACGGCTACGACGTCGTCGCCGACCTCGCGCCGACCAGCTATGACGGTGTGGTGCGCGCCCTGGGCGGGGCCGGGGAGACGGTCACCGACCCGCGGGAGATCGGGCCGGCTCTCGACCGCGCGTTCGCGGCCGGGACGCCGTACCTCCTCAACGTGATGACCGACGTGAAGGCGGCCTACCCCCGAGCGACGTTCGGTGTCTGAGCACGACGCCGGACGCGAGGTCCACGCGCGGCTGGAGCGCGAGGTGACCGCGGCCGACACCGCCGTCGCCGTCGGCTCGGGCAGCCTGGAGGTGCTCGGCACGCCGCGGCTGCTGGCCTGGTGCGAGGCGGCGACGTGCGCGGCGATCGAGCCGCTGCTCGACCCCGGAAGCACGAGCGTCGGCACCCGCGTCGCCCTCGAGCACGTGGCCGCGAGTCCGCTCGGGGCGCGGCTGGAGGTCACCGCGACGCGGACCCACGTCGACGGCCGGCTGCACCGCTTCGCGGTCGCCGCGCGGGAGCTCGGCGCCGACGACGTCCCGGGCAGGGTGCTGGCGTCCGGGGAGGTCACCCGCGTGGTGGTCGACGCGGAGCGCTTCCTGGCCAGGCTCTGACGCCCCGGGCGCATCCGGACACGGGCGCATCCGGACAGCCGCATCCGGACAGCAGACGACCCGGCGGCAGCACGGCGGCGGGGCCACCGGGCTACGACCGGGTCGCGAGGGTTCGGTCAGGCGTTGGGGCGCTTGCCGTGGTTGGCGCTCTTCTTCTTGCGCGCGCGGCGCTTGCGGCCGGTCTTGCCCATCGGATCCTCCTGGTCGTGGTGGCGTGCCGCTCGTGCAGCGGCCGCCGTCCGCGTCATTGTCCCAAACCGCGGTCGGTGTCGCGAATCGCGGTCACCAGCCAGAACCGCATCTCGCGGCGCCCGGGGGCGGCGGCGAGGGTCAGTCGAGCGGACCCTCGGTGATCTGCACCTGCACCTGCCGGATGGAGAGCAGCACCCGCTCCCGCAGCTCGTGCGGGGCCGACTCGGAGCAGGACCGGGCGACCAGCGCCTTCACGGTGCGCTGTAGGTCGTACTTCGCCAGGCACGGGCCGCACACGTCGAGGTGCAGCCGCACCGCGGTGACGTCGGCCTCGTCGAGCTCGTTGTCGAGGAAGTAGACGATCTGCTCGAGGTAGTCCGCACAGGACTCGTCGTGACCCATCAGTCCCCCTCCCCCACCCGCAGCAGGTCGTGGTCGCGGACGTGGTCGGCCAGCATGTCGCGCAGCTGGCGCCGGCCGCGGTGCAGCCGGGACATCACCGTGCCGATGGGGGTGCCCATGATCTCGGCGATCTCCTTGTAGGGGAACCCCTCGACGTCGGCGAGGTAGACCGCGAGCCGGAACTCCTCCGGCAGCCGCTGCAGCGCGTCCTTGACCTGCGAGTCGGGCAGGTGCTCGAGCGCCTCGGCCTCGGCGGACTTCAGCCCGCTGGAGGTGTGGGACTCGGCCCGCGCGATCTGCCAGTCCTCGATGTCGCCGGCGTCGCCGGTGAGCGACTGCTGCGGCTGGCGCTGCTTCTTGCGATAGGAGTTGATGAAGGTGTTGGTCAGGATGCGGTAGAGCCAGGCCTTGAGGTTGGTGCCGGGCTTGAACTGGTGGAACGAGCCGTAGGCCTTCGCGAACGTCTCCTGCACCAGGTCCTCGGCGTCCTGGGGGTTGCGGGTCATCCGCATCGCCGCGGAGTAGAGCTGGTCGAGGAAGGGCAGCGCGTCGCGCTCGAAGCGGGCGGCCCGCTCGGCGTCGGTCTCGGTCTCGAGGTCGACCACCTCGTCGAGCGTGGTCGGCTCCGCGTCGTCGCGGTCGAGCGGGTCACGCTCGTGGGGTGCGTCAGTCATCGCGGCCCAGCCTAGCCCGAGGGCGGCTGTCGGCCCCGGCGCCGCCGGGGCGGCGGCCCGGCCGGATCCGGACGCGGTCGGTGGAGTCAGCACGGCGAGCACGCCACTGACAACACCTCACCGGCGGCGCTGATTCCCCGCGGCCTCGCGGACCACCCACTCCAGGGTGCTCTCGACCACGATGCCGAGCGCCTCCTCCTGGGTGATCTGGCCGCGCTTCGGCACCCGCAGGGAGTGGTCGCCTCCGGGGACCACCGTCATCTCGACGCCGGGCGGGAACTCCTCGGGACGCCCCATCGGGTCGCGCTCGCCCTGGATGACCAGGGTCGGGACCCGGGTGCCGAGCAGCTCGTCGACGCGCGAGGACTCCGGTCGCCCCGGCGGGTGCAGCGGGAAGGCCAGGCACAGGCACCCGCTGGCGCCGAGCTCGCGGGCCATCCGGGCCGCGGACCGAGCCCCGGCCGAGCGTCCGCCCACCACCAGCGGGGTCCGGGTGCGCATCGCCGAGGCGGCGGCGCGCAGCCCGTCGTCCAGGGTGGCCGGGGCGCTCGCCACCTTGCGGCCCGCGACCTTCCACGGCTGCTCGAAGCGCACCACGGACACGTCGTTGCGCGGCAGGTGGGTGGCCAGCGCCTCCAGGTCGGCGGTGTCGATGCCGTTGCCGGCGCCGTGGCTCAGCAGCACGGTCGCGACCGGGCGGCGCGCGTGCTGGGTGACCAGCCGGCCGTCGCCGTGCGGGGTGCTGATGATCCTCTCGAGTGCCACGCTCGCATCATGCCAGCCCGTCCCGACGGCCCCGTGGCTCAGGCCTCGACCTCCTCCAGCGGGAGCGGCTCGACCAGCTCCGGGCCGTTGTTGCGCACGTTGTTGACGAGGGTCGCGACGGGGTAGGCCTCGAGCGCGCCGGGCGCCGCCGGCACGAGGAGCTCGCGCAGCGCGTCGCCGCTGGCGGTGGGGTCGAGCCAGGCCGACCACCGCTCCGGCTCGACCATCATCGGCATCCGGTCGTGGATGTGTCCCAGGTCGTCCTCCGCCTCGGTGGTGAGCACCGTGCACGTCCAGCGGAACCGGTCGGGGTCGTCGTCGGCCCGCTCGGGGTCCCGCCAGATCTCGTAGAGCCCGGCCATGGCCACCACCCCGTGGTCACGGGGCCGGATGAAGAACGGCTGCTTGCGCGGCTTGCCGGAGGCGGTCGTCTGGGACGTGGGGTACCACTCGAAGTAGCCGTCGGCCGGCAGCAGGCAGCGCCGGGCCGCGAAGGCGCGACGGTAGGCCGGCTTCTCCGCGACCGTCTCGACGCGCGCGTTGATCAGCCGGCTGGCCATCTTGGGGTCCTTGGCCCACGACGGCAGCAGTCCCCAGGTCAGCACCCGCAGCTGGCGCTGGGCCGGCAGGTCACGATCGCGGGACGGCGGGCGTTCGAGCACGGCGTAGACGGGCTTGGTGGGCGCGACGTTGAAGTCGGGCTCGAGGGCCGTCTCGACCCGCGACTCCTCGACCTCGAACTCCTCGACGAGGTCCTCGGGACGTCGGCTGGAGGCGTAGCGACCGCACATGCGGCCAGCCTAGGCCGCGGCGGGGACGGCCCCGCGCCTGGAGCAGACC
>JAUILS010000326.1 GCA_030432975.1 Actinomycetes bacterium | reverse complement strand
GGCGACCCGCTCGGCGCCCTGGTCGAGCAGCGACTGGATGCCGACGGCGATGTCGTTGTAGATGCAGAAGCCGCTCGCGGCCCCGCGCATCGCGTGGTGGAGCCCGCCGGTGATGTTGGCGGCGTGCAGCGAGTCGCCGCTCCACACCTGCCGGAACGCCTCCACGCTGGCCCCCACGACGTGCGCCGCCGCGTGGTGCATGTCCGCGAAGACCGGGTTGTCGTCGGTGCCGAGCCCGTGGGCCAGGTCGACGTGGCCGGCCTGGGTGCCGCAGGCCGCGACCGCCTCGATCAGCTGCCGGTCGTGGACGGTGCCGATCTGCTCGTCGGTGGCGATCGGCGCGGTCACGACCCGAAGGCGGTCGAGGACACCGAGGTCCTGCGCCAACCGCATGGTGAGGTCGACGCGGATCGGCGACATGGGGTGGTCGGGCCCGAAGTCGTAGTCGGTGAGGGTCTTGTCGAAGACCACCGTGGCCGGGCCGTGGCACTCCATGGGGCTGAATCTACTCGCGATGTCTGTGGCGGCCGTCACCCGGTCCGGCGTACCCTGGCCGCGTGCCGATGCCTACGACGACCGCGTGGTGGCCCGCCTGACGGCGGACCACCGATCGAGCACACCCTCATCCTCAGGCCGCCCTCGGGCGGCCGTCGTCGTCTCTGCGACCTTTGCCGACGGTTGCCCCGGGCCCGAAACCCAGGAGCATCCGATGTCCCTCACCACACCCGCAGCGCCCCACCCTGTCCTGCCCGCCTCGGCACGCCCGCGCACCCTGTCGCTGCTGAAGCCGACCGGGCGCCTGACGCTCGGCAACCTGCTCGGCGCACTGAGGCCGATGGCCGCCGCCCAGCCCGAGAGCGACGGCATCTACGGCATCGCCGACCTGCACGCCCTCACGGTGCCGCACGACCCCGCGCGGCTGCGTGCGCTGACTCGGGAGACCATGACGCTGCTGCTGGCCGCCGGCCTCGACGACAGCACGCTCTTCGTGCAGAGCCGGGTGCCGGCGCACAGCGAGCTGGCCTACCTGCTGGAGTGCACGGCCACCACCGGCGAGCTCAACCGGATGATCCAGTTCAAGGAGAAGGGCCGGGGCCGCTCCTCCACCCGCGTCTCGCTGTTCACCTACCCGGCGCTGATGGCCGCCGACATCCTGCTCTACCGGCCGTCGGCGGTGCCCGTCGGCGACGACCAGCGCCAGCATCTCGAGCTGGCCCGCGACCTCGCCGCACGGTTCAACCGCGACTACGGCCCGGTCTTTGTGGTGCCCGAGATCGCGGTCCCGCCGGTGGCGGCACGGGTGATGGACCTGGCCGACCCGAGCCGCAAGATGGGCAAGTCGCACGAGGACGGCTCCGGGATCGTCTACCTGCTCGACCCGCCGGACGTCGTACGCCGCAAGGTGCAGCGCGCGGTCACCGACTCCGAGACCGGCGCCGACGCCGTCCGCCGCTCGCCCGACAAGCCGGGGGTGAGCAACCTGCTGGAGATCCTGGAGGCCTGCGCCGGGCCCCGCGCGGCGGCCGGGCTGACGACGTACGGCGCGCTGAAGGCGGCCGTGACCGACGCCGTCGTCGCCACCCTGGAGCCCGTCCAGCGCCGCTATGCCGAGCTGGCCGCCGACCCCGGCGCGGTCGACGCGGTCTTCCGCCGTGGCGAGGCGCGGTGCCGGGAGCTGACCGAGCCGGTGGTCGCGGCCGCCCGGGCGGCGATGGGCCTGTGACCCGGGCGGAGTTGAACATGTTCAAGACAAGGCGTAGGGTTGACTTGAACACGTTCAAGAAAGGACCTCCGATGACCTGGACCGCCGCCACCTACCTCGGCTACCTGCTGATCGCCGTGCCCCTGACCGTCTGGGTCGCCCGGGTGCTCTCCACCAACGGCCGGGTCTTCCTGGCCGACGTCTTCGCCGACCACGACGGGCTGGCCGACGCCGTCAACGCGCTGCTCGTCGTCGGCTTCTACCTGCTCAACGTCGGGTTCGTGCTGCTCTTCCTGCGCACCGGCGCCGAGGTGGCCTCGCTCCGCGAGCTGCTCGAGGTGCTGTCGCGCAAGATCGGCATCGTGATGGTGGTGCTGGGCGTGCTGCACTTCGCCAACGTCTACGTCTTCAACGCCATCCGCCGCCGCAGCCGCCAGGAAGCGCTGCGCACGCCGCCGGTCGCGCCGCAGGGCTACCTCCCCGGGATGCCCGCGCCGCAGCCGCGGTGAGGCCGGCGGCCATGTCGCTCACCGTGCTCTACGACGCCGGCTGCCCGCTGTGCTCGGCCTTCCGCACCCGGCTGGAGGCCGAGCCGCAGCTGGTGCCGCTGCGGTTCGTGCCGGCCGCCTCCGAGGAGGCGCGGCGGCTGT
>JAUILS010000090.1 GCA_030432975.1 Actinomycetes bacterium | reverse complement strand
CCCGCAGGCCGCGCGACGTTGAGGAGGGCCCGTGGCCGACCCTGACCTGATCCAGCTGCTCACTCCCGAGGGAGAGCGGGTCGAGCACCCCGACTACTCCTTCGGCGAGGGCCTCACCGCCGAGGAGGAGGCCGACCTGGTCCGCGGTTTCTACCGCGACATGGTGCTCACCCGCCGCATCGACACCGAGGCCACCGCGCTGCAGCGCCACGGCGAGCTCGGCATCTGGGCCCAGCTGCTGGGCCAGGAGGCCGCCCAGATCGGCGCCGGCCGGGCGCTCCGCCCGCAGGACTTCGTCTTCCCGACCTACCGCGAGCACGGCGTCGCCTGGTGCCGCGGCATCGACCCGCTCCAGCTGCTCGGGCTGTTCCGCGGGGTCGACCACGGCGGCTGGGACCCGCGCGAGAGCAACTTCCACCTCTACACGATCGTGATCGGCGCGCAGACCCTGCACGCCACCGGCTACGCCATGGGCGTGCAGCGCGACGGCCTGGTCGGCACCGACGACCCCGAGCGCGACACCGCCGTCCTGGCGCACTTCGGCGACGGCGCCTCCTCCCAGGGCGACGTCAACGAGTCCTTCATCTTCGCCGCGTCCTACAACGCCCCGGTCGTCTTCTTCTGCCAGAACAACCAGTGGGCGATCTCGGAGCCCATCGAGCGGCAGAGCCGGATCCCGCTCTATCAAAGGGCTCTGGGCTTCGGCTTCCCCGGCATGCGGGTCGACGGCAACGACGTGCTGGCGACGTACGCCGTGACGAAGGCCGCGCTCGACCACGCCCGCACCGGGCAGGGCCCGACGTTCGTGGAGGCCTACACCTACCGCATGGGCGCGCACACCACGACCGACGACCCGACCCGCTACCGGCTCTCCGACGACGTCGAGCGGTGGAAGCTGCGTGACCCGATCGCCCGCGTCGAGGCCTACCTCACCCGCAACGGGCTGGCCGACGCCGACTTCGTCGACGCCATCCGCGCCGAGGCCGACGACCTGGGCGCCCACCTGCGGGCCGGCTGCAAGGCGCTGCCCGACCCGGCGCCGCTCAGCGTGTTCGACCACGTCTACGCCGACCTGCCCGACGAGCTGCGCGAGCAGCGCGACTCCTACGCCGCCTACCTCGAGTCGTTCGAGGGGGTGGGCGCATGAGCACCACCAAGGTCACGCTCGCCAAGGCCCTCAACATGGGCCTGCGCAAGGCGATGGAGGACGACCCGAAGGTCCTGCTGATGGGCGAGGACGTCGGCAAGCTCGGCGGCGTCTTCCGGATCACCGACGGCCTGCAGAAGGACTTCGGCGAGGACCGGGTCATCGACAGCCCGCTGGCGGAGTCGGGCATCGTCGGCACGGCCGTCGGCATGGCGCTGCGCGGCTACCGCCCCGTCGTGGAGATCCAGTTCGACGGGTTCGTCTACCCGGCCTACGACCAGATCGTCTGCCAGGTCGCCAAGATGAGCTTCCGCAGCCAGGGCCGGCTGCCGATGCCGATGGTGATCCGGATCCCGTTCGGGGGCGGCATCGGCGCGGTCGAGCACCACTCCGAGAGCCCCGAGGCGCAGTTCGCGCACACGCCGGGCCTCAAGGTCGTCTCGTGCTCCAACCCCGTGGACGGCTACTGGATGATCCAGCAGGCCATCGCCTCCGACGACCCCGTGATCTTCCTCGAGCCCAAGCGGCAGTACCACGCCGACAAGGCCGACCTCGACGTCACCGCGACGCCGGGCCCGCTGTTCGCGTCGCGGGTGGTGCGCCACGGCGGAGACGTCACGGTGCTGGCCTACGGGCCGATGGTGAAGACCTGCCTGCGTGCCGCCGAGGCGGCCGCGGGCGAGGGCAAGAGCCTGGAGGTCATCGACCTGCGCAGCGTGTCGCCGCTCGACATGGGGCCGGTCCTGGAGTCGGTGCGCCGCACCGGCCGCGCCGTGGTCACCCACGAGGCGCACGTCAACCTCGGCCTGGGCGCCGAGCTCGCCGCGCGGATCACCGAGCAGTGCTTCTACTCCCTCGAGGCCCCGGTGCTGCGGGTCGGCGGCTTCGACACGCCGTACCCTCCCTCGCGGATCGAGGAGGAGTGGCTGCCCGACCTCGACCGGGTGCTCGACGCCGTCGACCGGGTGCTGGAGTTCTGATGGCCGACTACAAGCTTCCCGACGTGGGCGAGGGCCTCACCGAGGCCGAGATCGTGGCCTGGAAGGTCAAGGTCGGCGACGTCATCGCCGTCAACGACGTGGTCTGCGACATCGAGACCGCCAAGAGCATCGTCGAGCTGCCGTCGCCGTACGCCGGCGCGGTCACCGCGCTGCTGGTGCCCGAGGGGGAGACCGTCGCCGTCGGCACGCCGATCATCGCGATCGCCCAGGAGGGCGAGGCGCCCGCCGAGGAGGCGGCACCCGCGCCCGCGGCGCCGGCCGACCGCGGCCACGAGGAGATCGACACCAACGTGCCGCCGGAGGGCAACCCGACGCTGGTCGGCTACGGCCCGCGCGAGGGCGGCGTGCAGCGACGCGCCCGCCGCAAGCCCGGCGCCGAGCGGGCGGGCGAGATCACCGCCCACGCCGACGTCCAGGACTCCTTCAACGCCGGCGCCGGCCCGCAGCACGACAAGGCGCAGGAGCTGATCGGCTCGCTGCTCGCCGACGAGCCCGCCGGCACGCCGGTGCCGGCCGCGGAGCCGCCGGTCGAGGAGGGCGCCCGGCCGGCCCGCGAGCGGGCCCTCGCCAAGCCGCCCGTCCGCAAGCTGGCCAAGGACCTCGGCGTCGACCTGACGACCCTCACACCCTCCGGGGCCGGGGGCGTCGTCACCCGCGAGGACGTCGAGGCCGCCGCGCGGCCGGGGGGCGAGGAGCTCACTCCGCGAGCGTCTCGTGACTCCGCCCCCGGCGAGCGCGAGTGGCGCGAGCCGGTCAAGGGCGTGCGCAAGATGATGGCCGAGGCGATGGTCGGCTCGGCGTTCTCGGCGCCGCACGTCACCGAGTGGGTCACCGTCGACGTGACGGCGACGATGGAGCTGGTGGCGCGGCTGAAGGCGCGCCCCGAGCTCCGCGACCTCAAGGTGTCGCCGCTGCTCGTCCTGGCCCGGGCGGTGGTCCTCGCCGCGCGGCGTACGCCCGTCGTGAACTCGACGTTCGACGCCGAGGCGCAGGAGATCGTGTTCAAGCGCTACGTCAACCTCGGCATCGCCGCGGCGACGCCGCGCGGCCTGGTCGTGCCCAACATCAAGGACGCCCAGGACCTCACGCTGCCCGAGCTCGCCGAGGCGTTGACCGCGCTCACGACCACGGCACGCGAGGGCCGCACCCAGCCGGCCGAGATGGCGGGCGGGACGTTCACGATCACCAACGTGGGCGTCTTCGGCGTCGACTCCGGCACCCCGATCATCAACCCGGGGGAGTCGGCGATCCTGGCGTTCGGCGCGATCCGCAAGCAGCCGTGGGTGGTCACCCACGACGGCGTCGACACGATCGAGCCGCGTCAGGTCACGACGCTCGCGCTGTCCTTCGACCACCGCCACATCGACGGCGCGGCAGGCTCGCAGTTCCTCGCCGACGTCGCCGGCCTCCTCGAGGACCCCGGCACGGCCCTGCTCTTCTGAGCCCGGCCGCGGGTCTCAGCCGAGGTCGAAGGTCCAGCAGGTGGCAGTGCCGTCGACGAGGACCTCGCCGTCCTGCCGCACCACGCGGGTGTCGAGCCAGGTGATCGGCTTGTCCTCGCGGACCCGGGTCACCGTCACCTCGCCGGTGATGGTGTCCCCCGGGCGTGCGGGCGCGAGGAACCGCCAGTGCGTCTCCATGAACACCGTGCCGGGCCCGGGCAGCCGCTCGGCCACCACCGCGTTGAGGATCGCGGTCGTCACGCCGCCCTGCACCACGATGCCGCCCAGCGGCGTCCCCGCGGCGAGGTCGGCGTCGTAGTGCACCGGGTTGCGGTCCCCGCTCAGCTCGGTGAAGCGGACGATGTCGTCGTGCTCGATGGTGCGGCTCATCGAGGCCGCCGCACCGACCCGCGGTGCGCCGTGGCGCCAGGCGTCGTTCACAGCACAGGAGGCTACTCGCGGGGCGACGATGCGGGGAGCCCCGCGCCGGGTCACTCCACCTGGTCGTAGGGCGCCGCCTCGTCGTCCGCCCACTCCAGCTCGTCGTCGACGCTGGCCCGCTCGACGACCCGGGCGACGGCGGGGTCCCGGGGTTCGCCGTTGGGGAGCGCCACCCGGCACTGCGGGAAGACCTGGGCGGTGCAGGTGCGGCAGATCTCGGAGTCGAGCTGGGGATAGACGGAGTCGATCGGGTGCGCCTTGGTGGGGAAGAGGTTCTCCTCCCCGATGTCCTCGAGGTAGTCGCCCTTGGAGAGAAGCTCCCGGACGTCGGGCTGCATCCGGTAGATGTAGAGCCCACCCCCGAGCTCGCGGCGGCGTACCGCCTCCTGGGCCAGCATCTCGGCCCCGGCGATGTCGACGAAGTTCACCGTCGTGGCCGCCACCATCAGGTGCTTGTGGCCGGGATGGATCTCGTCCACCCGGCGGAGCACGCGCTGGACGTGGTTGACGGCGCCGAAGAACAGCGAGCCGTGGATCCGGACCATCTTGTACTGCGGGCACTCGGGAGCGCCGTCGACCGGCACGAAGTAGTAGCCCTCCGGGTCGGGGTCGGGCAGCACCGAGATCACCCGGGGCCGGGAGGTGCGATAGAGGTAGAAGATGAGCGACAGGGCGATCCCGACGAGGATCCCCTTGTCCAGGCTGATCAGCGTCCCGACGAGGGTGACGAGGAGGACGGTGCCCTCCTGCCAGCTGGTGCCCAGGATGCCGCGGATGCCGTGGAAGTCGATCAGGCCCCACGCGACGATGAAGAGGATGCCGGCCATGGCGGCGTTCGGCAGGTAGGCCGCCAGCGGCGACACGGCCAGCAGGATCACCAGCAGCAGGCCGGAGGAGAAGACCGCGGCGAGCGGGGTCTTGGCGCCGGCGGCGTAGTTGACCCCGCTGCGGTTGAACGAGCCGCTCGCGGCATAGCTGGAGAAGAAGCTGCCGACGACGTTGGCCAGGCCCTGGCCGATGAACTCCTGGTTGCCGTCGATGGCCTGCCCCGACTTCAGCGCGATCGAGCGCGAGATCGACACCGCCTCGGTGAGGCCCAGCAGCGTGACGACGATGGCCGGGACGACCAGCTCGCCCATCGTGCCGGGGGAGAAGCTGGGGAGGCTGACCGGCGGCAGCCCCGAGCTCAGCGCGCCCACGGTCGGGATGCGCTCGCCCGGCGCCCCCTCGTAGGCCTCCAGGGCGACCGCGACCAGGCTGCCGATCACCAGCGCGGCGATCATGTGGAGCTGCTTGAACCGGCGGCGCAGCGCGAGGCCGCTGAGCAGCGTGACGAGCCCCACGGTGAAGACGTAGGGGTCGATGTCGCGGAGGTGGAGGGCCACCTGCTCGAGCGTCTCCCACAGCTCGAGACCTCGCTCGAGGTCGAGGCCGAGGAAGTTCTTCAGCTGGGCGGCGGCGATCAGGACGGCGGCGCCGGCGGTGAACCCGACGACCACGGTGTGGCTGATGAAGTTGACCAGGGTTCCGAGGCGGGCCAGCCCGAGCGCCAGCTGGAAGAGACCCGTGAGCAGGGTCAGCGTCAGCGCGAGCTTGATGAACTCCTCGGTGCCGGGCTCGGCGAGGGGGGACACCGAGGAGAAGACCACGATCGAGATGGCCGTGGTCGGCCCGGTCACCAGGTGCCAGCTCGAGCCGAACAGGGCGGCGACGATGGCCGGGATCATGGCCGAGTAGAGGCCGTACTCCGGCGGCAGGCCCGCGATGGTGGCGAAGGCGACGCCCTGAGGGAGGACCAGCAGGGCCCCGGTCAGCCCCGCGGCCAGGTCGGAGCGCAGCGACTCGCGCGTGACCCGCTGCCGCCACGACAGGAACGGGAGCAGTCGCGTGGCCCTGGAGGGCTCGGGGCGCGCCACAAATTGACCGGACATTTGAGACCACTCTAGATGCGTCGAGGGGACCGCCACAAGTCTGGGCCGGCGGCCACCACCATCCTCTCCGGCAGCAGCCGTGCGCGCCAGTGGGCGGCGTACGACGGACCGGACAATTGCTCAGGAAAGGTACGGACATATCCTTTACGGGAGCGCCCGGCGCCCGTAGGCTCGGGTCAGGTCGGACCCACCGGCCCGGAGCTTGCCTTGGCGGAGGTGTCGTGCAGTACGGATTCGCGATCGACCAGCGGACCTGCATCGGGTGTCACGCGTGCACGGTGGCGTGCAAGACCGAGCACGAGGTGCCCCTCGGGCAGTTCCGCACCTGGGTGAAGTACGTCGACTCCGGGGAGTACCCCGAGACCCAGCGCGACATGGGCGTCATGCGGTGCAACCACTGCACCGACGCTCCCTGCGTCACGATCTGCCCGACCCAGGCGCTGTTCAAGCGCGAGGACGGCATCGTCGACTTCGACAACTCGCGGTGCATCGGCTGCAAGTCCTGCATGCAGGCCTGCCCTTACGACGCGATCTACATCGACGAGGACACCCACACCGCGGCCAAGTGCAACTTCTGCTCCCACCGCGTCGACCAGGGTCTCGAGCCGGCGTGCGTGGTGGTCTGCCCGACCGAGTCGATCTGGGTCGGCGACCTCGACGACCCCGAGAGCGCGATCTCGCAGTTCGTGGCGACCAACACCACCCAGGTCCGGGCGCCGGAGCAGAACACCGGCCCCAACGTCCACTACGTCGGCGCCAGCCCGAAGGTGCTGGAGCCGCTGGCTGCCCCGGTCGACGACACCTACATCTGGGCCCAGCCCGACTCGCTGCGCACGGCCATCAAGACCGACCTCACCGTCGACCCCGCCACGATGGCCAAGACCACGCTCAACACCGCGCACCCGCGGCCGTGGGGCTGGATGGTGACGACGTACCTCTGGACCAAGGGCTTCGCCGCGGGCGCGATGATGCTCGCCGGGCTGGTGCTGCTCTTCGGCGGCGCCGGCGAGACGCTCGGTGAGGTCGTGGCCCCGCTGCTGGCGATGGTCGGCCTGCTGTCCACGGCGCTGCTGCTGATCCTCGACCTGAAGCGTCCCGAGCGGTTCTGGATGCTGCTGCTGAAACCGAACCCCACGTCGTGGCTGTTCAAGGGCGGACTCGTGCTGTCCGCTGCCGCCGGCCTGACCTTCCTGTGGTTCGTGTTCGGCCTGGCCGACGCCTCGACGGCGATCCGCTGGGTGAGCGGCCCGACGGTCGTCGCCGGCGCGCTGACGGCGGGCTACACCGCCTTCCTCTTCAAGCAGGCCGAGGGTCGCGACCTCTGGCAGAACCCGATGCTGTTCTGGCACCTGCTCGCCCAGGCGTTCATGGTCGGGTCCGGTCTGCTGCTGGTGATCGGACTGGTCACGTCCTACGGCGACCTGCGGGTGCCGCTGCTCGTCGGCCTGCTGGGCGGCGCGGTGCTCCACCTGGTGTTCGTGATGATGGAGGTCCGCGGCCACCACGGCACCGCCAACGCCCAGGCCGGCGTGAAGATCATGACCGGCTCGCGCTACGGCACCACGCTCCAGCTCAGCAACGGGCTGGCGGTCGTGGCCGCCGTCCTCGCCCTCGGCGGCTTCTTCGTCGACGGGCTCTGGCTCGGCGCGCTCGGCGGTCTGGTCGCCCAGGTCGCCCTGCTGATGTACGAGCACGTCTTCGTCCGCGCCGGCCAGGAGGTGCCGCTGTCATGACCATCGAGAAGGACGCCGAGAAGAACCCCCAGGTGCCCCTCCCGGGTCAGCGTTCCCGCTGGGGCCTGTCCAACTACCCGCCCCCGGAGGAGTGGGACCGGCACACCCAGGCGGACCCCAAGACGCGCGAGCCGCGCGACTACATGCTGATCCCCACGATCTGCTTCAACTGCGAGTCCTCCTGCGGCCTGCTGGCCTACGTCGACCACGACGACCTCGAGATCCGCAAGTTCGAGGGCAACCCCGCCCACCCCGGCTCCCGCGGCCGCAACTGCGCCAAGGGCCCGGCGACGATCAACCAGGTGCACGACCCCGAGCGGATCCTGCACCCGCTGCGCCGCGTGGGCGAGCGCGGCTCCGGCAAGTTCGAGGAGGTCTCCTGGGAGGAGGCGCTGGCCGACATCGGCGGCCGGATCCGCAAGGCCATCGTCGAGGACCGCCGCGACGAGGTGATGTACCACGTGGGGCGCCCCGGCGAGGACGGCTTCGCCGAGCGGGTCCTCCAGGCGTGGGGCGTCGACGGCCACAACAGCCACACCAACGTCTGCTCCTCGGGCGGCCGCACCGGCTACACCCACTGGATGGGCTTCGACCGGCCCTCGCCCGACTACGCCAACGCCAAGACCATCGTGCTGCTCTCCAGCCACCTGGAGACGGGCCACTACTTCAACCCGCACGCGCAGCGGATCATGGAGGCGAAGAAGAACGGCGCCAAGGTCGCGGTGCTCGACCTGCGGCTCTCCAACACCGCGTCACACGCCGACCTCTGGATGGCTCCCTGGCCCGGCAGTGAGGCGGCGATCTTCCTCGCCGTGGCGGCGTACCTCCTGCGCGAGGGGAAGGTCAACCGCGACTACCTCGAGCGCTGGGTCAACTGGGACGTCTACCTCGAGCGGCTGCACCCCGACGCCCCGGTCGAGTTCGACACGTTCCTGGAGCGGCTCACCGAGGACTACGCCCACTACACCTTCGAGTACGCCGCCGCCGAGGCCCACGTCGAGGCGGCCCAGGTGCAGGCTCTCGCGGAGATGGTGGCCGAGGCCGGCACGGCGCTGGCGACCCACACCTGGCGCTCGGCGACCGCGGGCAACCTCGGTGGCTGGCAGATCGCCCGCAGCCTGTTCTTCCTCAACGTGCTGATGGGTGCGGTCGGCACCCCGGGCGGCACCCACCCCAACGGCTGGGACAAGTTCATCGCCCACTTCCCGGAGATGCCCCCGCCCAACGAGGCGTGGAGCGAGAAGCTCTGGCCGATCGAGTACCCGCTCACCACCAACGAGATGTCGATCCTGCTGCCGCACCTGCTCAAGGACGGCAACCGCGGCAAGGTCGACGTCTACTTCAGCCGGGTCTACAACCCGCTGTGGATCAACCCCGACGGGTTCACCTGGATCGACGTGCTCACCGACGAGTCCAAGATCGGGCTGCACGTCGCGCTGACGCCGACGTGGAGCGAGTCGGCGACGTTCGCCGACTACGTCCTGCCGATGGGGCACGCCTCGGAGCGCCACGACACGATGTCGTTCGAGACCCACACCTCGAAGTGGCTGGCTTTCCGCCAGCCGGTGGGCCGGGTCGCGATGGACAAGAAGGGCATCCCCTACACCGACAGCCGCGACGCCAACCCCGGCGAGGTGTGGGAGGAGAACGAGTTCTGGTTCGCGCTGTCGTGGGAGATCGACCCCGACGGCGAGCTCGGCATCCGCCAGTGGTTCGAGTCGCGGGAGCACCCCGGCGAGCGGATGACCATGGACGAGTACTACGACATCCTCTTCAACAAGGCCGTCCCCGGGCTGCCCGACGCCGCCGAGAAGGCCGGCCTGACCCCGCTGCAGTACATGCGCAAGTACGGCGCCTTCGAGATCGTGAAGGACCAGTACCGCCTCGACGAGCGGCCGCTGACCGACGCCGAGCTGGAGGGAGCGACGCCCGACGCGAACGGCGTACTCCGCAAGCCGGTGACCGAGGAGACGCAGCCGCCGCTGGTCGGCGAGGCCGGCGCCGTGGGTCTGGAGCAGAAGGACGGCTCGAAGGTGTTCGGGTGGCTGTCGCCGTCGCGCAAGATGGAGATCTTCTCCACCACGCTGGCCGACTGGGGCTGGCCGGAGCAGGCGACGCCCAACTACATCGAGTCGCACGTGTCGGCCCGCAACATCGACCGCGCCAACGACGAGTTCGTGCTGATGCCCAACTTCCGGCTGCCGACGATGATCCACACCCGGTCCGGCAACGCGAAGTACCTCAACGAGATCTCCAACACCCACCCGCTGTGGTTCAACGCCGACGACGCGGCCGCGATGGGTCTCGAGACCGGCGACCTCGCCCGGGTGAGCACCGAGATCGGCCACTTCGTGGCGCGGGTGTGGGCCACCGAGGCGATCCGCCCCGGCGTGGTCGGCATGTCCCACCACATGGGTCGCTGGCACCAGGACGGCCACCCCGGCAGCCGCTGGGTGATGGGCAAGGTCGACCTCGACCGCACCGACGACGGCATCTGGAGCCTGCGCTACAAGGAGGGCATCAAGCCGTTCACGTCCGACGACCCGGACTCCGAGCGGATCTACTGGGACGACCCCGGCGTGCACCAGAACTTCACCTTCCCGGTCCAGCCCGACCCGGTCTCCGGCATGCACTGCTGGCACCAGAAGGTGCGGATCGAGAAGGCGCACCCGGAGGACCAGTACGGCGACGTGCAGGTCGACACCACCAAGGCCCGCGAGGCCTACCAGCGCTGGCTGTCGATGACCCGCCCCGGCCCCGGCCCCGACGGCCTGCGCCGGCCGGAGTTCATGATGCGTCACGTCACCCCGCGCCGGAAGGCCTACCACTACCAAGGTTGACCTGGCAGAAGTTCGGGTTGATCCGGCAGAAGTTCGGGTTGATCCGGCAGAAATGCGCTGAAGTTCTGCCGGGTCAACCGAGGGAGCGGAGGAGCAGGTCGAGGAGGAAGCCTAGGCCGACCAGGGCGACCACCAGGGAGAGCGAGAGCAGCGCCCAGGGTTGGACCACGCTGTCGCTCGCGAGTACGTCGGTGCGCGCGGCGTGGTAGCGCAGCGGGGCGAGGACGAGCACGATCACGAGCGCGGCGAGGATCAGCACCCCGCCCAGCACCAGCAGGCCCACCGACTCGTCCCGCAGGTGCAGCAGCAGCGCCCCCACGGCCGCGACGCCGATGCCGGTCCGCTCCCACGAGAGCGCGGTGCGCTCCAGGGCCGCGACCCGATGGACGAGCTCGTTGTCGTGGTCGTCCGCGCTGGGAGAGAGCCGCGCCATGCCGGCCCCTAGAAGACCAGCAGGGCCAGCACGACGAAGGCCACGATCACCAGCCCCGTCGAGAGGATCTGCAGCAGGTGGGGGGCGGGGAGCGACTGCCCGGTGCGCAGCGCGGTCTCGGTGAGCCGCCAGCGCCGGTAGGCCAGGAGGGACAGGGTGACCGACAGCAGCAGCAGGACGGCGCCGGCCGTGTGCTTCAGCCACGACGGCCCGAAGTCGGGCACCACGGCGACCAGCGCCACGCCGCCGGCGAGCAGGGCGAGGGCGGTGCGGATCCAGGCGAGGAAGGTGCGCTCGTTGGCCAGGCTGAACCGGTAGTCGGGGTCCTCGCCGAGCCGTCGGTCTCGCGCCATCGCCGTCCTCGTTCCTCGCGAACTTCTGCCGGGTCAACCCGAACTTCTGCCGGGTCGACCCGATGTTCTGCCGGGTCAACCCGAACTTCTGCCGGGTCGACCTGGGGGGTCCGGACCCGGCGATCTCACGCTATCGTGGGCGGGTGGTTGTCCGGTCATTTGGGGGGCGTCGGAGCGACGCGGGGCGGCGAGCGGGGGCAGCGCCCGCCGTGTCAGCGGCTGGTCGGGACGGCCGGCGCCGGGGGTCGGGTTCGTTACACTCGCCGCGCAGCGACCGGGCAGCCGCCTGCCGAGCGGACGGCGGTCGACCGGTCGGCCACGGCACCCTCCCCGGAGGTAGGACATGACGCCCCGCACGGGCCCCCGCGAGCTCGACCGCCGGTCGACGGTCCCTCTGTGGTCCCAGCTGCGCGACGACCTGATGCTGCGGCTGGAGGGTGGGGAGTTCCCCGACCGGTTCCCCGGAGAGATGGAGCTGGTCGAGGTCTACCGCGTCAGCCGGCACACCGTCCGCGAGGCGCTGCGCCGGATGCGTCAGGACGGGCTGATCGAGTCCTCCCGCGGCCGGTCGTCCGTGGCCCACCCGGGGGTCATCAGCCAGCAGCTGGGCGCGATGTACTCCCTCTATCAGGAGCTCGAGGCACGCGGGATCGAGCAGCGCAGCGAGCTGATCGTCGCCGACCGGCGCACCGACGCCGAGGCGGCCGAGCGGCTCGGGCTATCCGCGCGCACGAAGCTGGTCTACCTCGAGCGGCTGCGGCTCGGCGACGACGAGCCGATCGCCTGGGACCGCGCCTGGCTGGAGCCCAAGCTCGCGGCGCCGCTGCTCAAGCTCGACTTCACCCACACCGGTCTCTACGACGAGTGGCAGCGCAGTGCCGGTGTCCGGCTCAACGGCGGCCACGAGCGGATCAGCGCCGTGGTGCCCACCAAGGACCAGCGCACGCTGCTCAAGATGAAGCGCGACGAGGCGGCGATGCTGGTCGAGCGCACTGGCCGGCTGGGCGACCGTCCGGTGGAGTTCCGGATCACGCTGGTCCGCGGCAGCAGGTTCAGCTTCTCCGCCGAGTGGGAGTCCGGCCGCAGCTATCAGGTGGACGTCGCCGGCGCCTCCTGAGCGCCCGCGCCGGCAGGCGCACCGACCGGGCTCAGCCGGTGGGCGCCGGCTCGCCGGGGACGTCCTCGAGCGGCTCGCGGCCGCGGTGCCGGCGCAGGGTCAGCATCAGCGACTCGACGGTGTAGAACGCGATGTAGGCCAGCGACAGGGCCACGACCACGGCGTTCGGGTCGGGCAGCTGCGCGGTGATGACGGCGTACGCGACGAACCAGCCGGCGGTCGCCAGCATGTTGGCCCACCACCAGTTCTCGGTGCGGGAGGGGTAGAC
>JAUILS010000325.1 GCA_030432975.1 Actinomycetes bacterium | reverse complement strand
TTCGACGTGGTCGCGGGCATCACCGTGACGGCGTACCTCATCCCCCAGGTGATGGCCTATGCCGAGCTGGCCGGGCTCCCGGCGGTGACCGGGCTGTGGGGCGCGATCGGCGGCCTGACCGTCTATGTGTTCCTCGGCACCTCCCACCGGCTCTCCGTCGGGCCGGAGTCCACGACGGCGCTGATGACCGCGGTGGCCGTCGGGTCCGTGATCACGGCCGGCGCCGACTACGCCTCACTCGCCGTGGCGATGGCGGTGATGGTCGGGCTGCTGTGCATCCTGGGCCGCTTCACCGGCCTGGCGCGGCTGTCCGACCTGCTGTCCCGACCGGTGCTCGTCGGCTACATGGCCGGCGTCGCCGGCATCATGGTCGTCTCCCAGCTCGGCAAGCTGACCCGGCTCGACGTCGAGGGCGACAGCCTCGCCGGTGAGGTGATGTACGTCGTCCGGCACCTCGACGACGTCCACGTGCCGACCGCCGTGCTCGGGCTGACCACGGCGGCGCTGATGATCGCGGGCTCCCGGCGCTGGCCGCGGGCACCCATCGCGCTGACCGGCATGCTCGCCGCCACCGCGGTGGTCGCGCTCGCCGACCTCCAGGACCGCGGGGTCCAGGTGATCGGCGCGATCCCCTCGGCCCTGCCCGACCCGCACCTGCCGCAGCTGTCCCTGGCGGAGGTGGTCTCGCTGATGCTGCCGGCGCTCGGCGTCGCCTTCGTGGCCTACTCCGACAACATCCTCACCGCCCGCGCCTTCGAGGAGCCCGACTACCGCGTCGACCCGCCGCGCGAGCTGCTGGCCCTGGGCGCCGCCAACCTCGGGGCGGCCGCGATGCAGGGCTTCCCGATCAGCAGCAGCGGCAGCCGCACCGCGATCGCGGCCGCGGTCGGCGCGCGCAGCCAGGCCGCCGGGCTGGTCACGGTGGCCGCCACCGTGCTGGCGGTGGTGCTCCTGCGGCCGGTGCTGTCGGCGTTCCCGTCGGCCGCGCTCGGCGCCGTCGTGGTCTACGCCGCCACCAGGCTCGTCGAGATCCCGGAGTTCCGGCGCTTCTGGCAGTTCCGGGCCAGCGAGCTGGTGCTCGCGCTCGGCACCACCGCGGCCGTGCTGGTGGTCGGCGTGCTGGAGGGGATCCTGGTGGCGATCGCGTTCTCCGTCGCCGACCTGCTCCGGCGGGTGTCGCGCCCGCACGACGCGGTGCAGGGGTTCGTGCCCGACCTGGCCGGCATGCACGACGTCGACGACTATCCCGAGGCGACGATCCTGCCCGGGCTGATGGTCTATCGCTACGACTCCCCGCTGTTCTTCGCCAACGCCGCCGACTTCAAGGCCCGCGCGCTCCGGGCCGTCACCGAGTCGGCCGAGCCGGTGCGGTGGTTCGTGCTCAACGCCGAGGCCAACGTCGACGTCGACATCACCGCCGCCGACCTGCTCGACGAGCTGCGGGTGGAGCTGGGCGACCGCGGCGTGGTCTTCGCCATGGCGCGGGTCAAGCAGGACCTCTCGGCGGACCTGGCGCCGACCGGCTTCTGGGAGCGGGTCGGCGCCGACCGGGTGTTCCCCACGCTGCCGACGGCCGTGGCGGCGTATCGCTCCTGGGCCGGGCTCCCCGACGAGACCGCCTAGCGACCGCCGAGGAAGCCCGACTCCCGCAGCCGCGCGAAGGTGGCGGCCAGCGCCGGATGGTCCGAGCGGTCGGCGGCCCGCGCCCCCTCGGCGTACGCCGCCGACCCTGCCTCGCGCGACTCGAAGACGACCGTGGTGCGCTGCTCGTCGCCGGCGTGCAGCACCGCGCCGAGCAGCGCGACCGGGTCGCCGCGCTCCTCCAGGGCGAGCAGCCGGACGTGGGCGGGCAGTCGCGGCACCTGCGCGGCCGGCGCGCCCGCCACGACCACCTGGTCGACGGTGAACCCGGGGTGCGCCTCGGCCGCCACCTGGGCGGCCACCACCCCGCCCCGGGCGAGCCCGACCAGCAGCACGCGGGCGTCGCCGTCATCGCGGGTGGCGCCCGTCAGCGCCTCGGTCACGCGGGCGGTGTAGTCGCCGTCGTCGCCGCCGACCAACCGCAGCCCGCGCATGCCGACGTGGGGGCCCGGCAGCAGCGCGACGTGGCGGCCGGGGGCCACCCGGGTCACCACGATGCTGGACTCCGCGGCCAGCAGGGCGTCGACCAGGTCGCCCAGCCCGGCCGGTGCGGCACCAAGCCCCGCCCCGGGCTCCGGAGCGGGCCGCCCGCCCGGGCCCGGCGGGTCGGCCAGACACGCGCCCGCCACGTCGCGCAGGGCCGCCGCGGCGCTGAGGGGCAGCCCCTCGACGCCGAGGCGGCGCAGCCCCTCGGCCGCCGTGCCGGGCGGCTCGTCGGCCGCGA
>JAUILS010000324.1 GCA_030432975.1 Actinomycetes bacterium | reverse complement strand
CCCACGCCAGGGTCGCGGAGGTGCTCGACGGCCGCCCCGACCGGGAGAGCGAGACCGCCCGGCACTGGCTCGCCGCGGGGCCGGCGTACGCCGCCCAGGCCTGGCGCGCCGCGGCCGCGGCCGCCGCAGGAGCCCGCCGGGTGCACGCCTACGCCGAGGCGGCCGAGCTGCTCGAGATCGCGCTGGCCGCGGCGGCCGACGACCCCGGGGCGACCGCGCAGGACCGCTACGACCTGCTGATGGAGCTGGCCGACGCGCACCGCTGGCGCGGCGACTGGACCCCGCTGCTGACCACCATCGAGTCGGCGATCGCCCTCGCCGACGAGATGGACGACGTCCGGCTGCTGGGCCGGGCGGCGTCGTCGATGACGATCGGCGCGCTGTGGCAGTCGGCGGCGCACGGCCAGGTGCACGAGCAGGTGGTGGCGGCGCTGCGCCGCAGCCTGGCGGCGCTCCCCGAGGAGGACGACCCGCTGCGCTGCGAGGTGATGCTGGGGTTGGCCAACGAGCTCTACTACGGCTCGACCCACGAGGAGCGGGCGGCGCTGGTCGGCGAGGCGCTCGCGATGGCGCGTCGCATCGGCGACGCCGAGCTGGTGATGAACGCCCTGCTGGTCGGCTTCGTCTCCCTCTGGAGGCCCGACAACGTCGCCGAGCGGCTGGCGCTGGCCGAGGAGGCCGCGACGCTGGCGGCGGAGATCGGCAACGAGCGGGCGCTGACCGTGGCGACCACGCTGACCGCGGTCGCGCACAGCGAGCTGGGCCAGGTCGCGCAGATGTGGGAGCACTCCGGCGAGGCCCGGGCGCGGGCACAGCGGCTGCGGCTGGCCTACGGGCTGCTGGTGGTCGAGACCCTCGAGCTGCCGTGGCTGGCGCTGGCCGGGCGGTTCGAGGAGGCCGCGGAGCGGCTGGCCGGGGTCGAGGCCCTGGCCGAGCAGATGGACCTGCTGCAGAAGGACGAGGCCATCGCCGGTGCGCTGCTGGCCCTGCGGCTCTGGCAGGGGCGGGCCGACGAGATGGTGCCGATGATGCAGTCGCTGCAGGGCGGCCCGCTCCCGGTGACGTCGTTGGTGTGCCTCTATCTCCTGCGCGCGGGTCGTCGCGACGAGGCGGTGGCCTACCACGCCGAGCACGGCATCGACCTGTCGCAGCTCAACTGGTTCTCGCTGCTCAACTGGTGCGCCGCCGCCGAGACGGCGCTGGGGGTGGGGGATGCCGAGCTCGGCCGGACGGCGTACTCCCTGCTGGAGCCGCTGGCCGGGCAGACGGCGTGCTCGGGGTCGGGCGTCGCGACCGGCCCGGTTGACCTGTTCCTGGCGGAGGCCGCGCTGGCCGCCGGCGACGCCGCGGCGGCGACCCGGCACGCCGACCGGGCCGCCGCACTGATGGAGGAGTGGCAGATCCCGCTGGCCGCGCAGTGGTGGCGCGACCAGCGGGATCGCTACGGGTTCTGACTCCTCAGCGGACCAGCACCCGCACCGGCTCCGGCTCGGCCCCGGGGCCGGCGGGGAGGTCGTCGACCTCGGCCCGCACCTGCGGCAGCAGGCGGTCGAGCCAGGCCGGCAGCCACCAGTTGCGGCGGCCGAGCATGGCCATCGTGGCCGGCACCAGCACCATCCGGACCAGGGTGGCGTCGAGCAGGATCGACACCGCCATGCCCACGCCGAGCATCTTGACCACGACGTCGGCCTCGAAGGCGAAGCCCAGGAAGACGGCGACCATGATCGCGGCGGCGCTGGAGATCACCCGGCCGGTCGCCGCCAGGCCGCGGACGACGCTGCCGTGCGGGTCGCCGGTCTGGTCGTAGTCCTCACGGACCCGCGAGAGCAGGAAGACCTCGTAGTCCATGGAGAGCCCGAACAGGATGGTGAACATCAGGATCGGCACCCAGCTCGACACCGGGACCGCGTGGTCCAGCCCGAGCAGGGAGGTGCCCCAGCCCCACTGGAAGACCGCGGTCATCACGCCGTAGGCCGCGCCGATGGACAGCAGGTTCATCACCGCCGCCTTGATCGGGACGACCACGGAGCGGAAGACCATCGCCAGCAGCAGCACCGAGACGCCCACGACGAAGCCGATCACCAGCCACAGCCGGTCGGCCAGCAGCGCGGCGATATCGGCGAACATCGCGGTCATGCCGGTCAGCTGGGCGCCCGCGGGCAGCTCGGCGCGCAGGTCGTCGACCAGGGCAGGGGTGCGCTCGTCGGTGGGGCCGTACGCCGGCACCGCGTCGAGGACGGCGATCGCGCCGTCGGGCGACACGACGGTCGGGCGGACCGCCACGATGTCGTCGCGGGCGACCAGCTCGGTCGAGAGCTCGTCCACCTGGGCGTCAGAGACCTGGGTGCGGTCGACGACGACGGTG
>JAUILS010000089.1 GCA_030432975.1 Actinomycetes bacterium | reverse complement strand
TCGGCGACGGCGATCCCCTCCTTCTGCGCGGCCTGCTCGATGGCTCGGGCGGGCTGCAGCTGCAGCGTGGAGTCGGGGCCGGCGACCTGGCCGGAGGCGCCGATCTCGGCCAGCCAGGTCAGCCCCAGCTCCTCGGCCTTGGCCTTGCTCATCACCACCACGGCGCAGGCGCCGTCGGAGATCTGCGACGCCGAGCCGGCGGTGATCGTGCCGTCCTTGGCGACCGGGCGGAGCCCGGAGAGGCCCTCGGCGGTGGTGTCGCCGCGCACGCCCTCGTCCTCGGAGACCACGACGTCACCGCGCCGGGTCGAGATCGTCACCGGCACCACCTCGTCGTCGAAGAGGCCGTTCTTCCAGGCCTCGGCGGCCCGCTGGTGGGAGCGGGCGGAGAAGGCGTCCTGCTCCTCGCGGGTCAGCTGGACGCCGGCCGCGTTGCAGGTGTCGGTCAGGTTGATCATCGCCTGGTGGGTGAACTGGTCGTAGAGCGCGTCGTAGGCCATCGAGTCGACCAGCGCGGTGTCGCCGTACTTGAAGCCCTCGCGGCTCTTCGGCAGCAGGTGTGGCGCCTGCGTCATCGACTCCATGCCGCCGGCGACGACGACCTCGTGCTCGCCCGCGCGGATGAGCTGGTCGGCCATCGCGATCGCGTTGATGCCCGACAGGCACACCTTGTTGATCGTGATCGACGGGACGGTCATCGGGATGCCGGCCTTGACCGCGGCCTGGCGGGCGGTGATCTGGCCCGTGCCGGCCTGGATGACCTGGCCCATGATGACGTAGTCGACCTGGTCGGGAGCGACGCCGGACTTCTCGAGCGCTCCCTGGATGGCCACCCCGCCCAGGTCGGCGGCCGACAGGTCCTTCAGTCCGCCGAGCAGGCGGCCGATCGGGGTGCGGGCACCGGCGACGATGACGGATCCGGACATGCTGACCTCCAGGGAGGGGTGGTGCTGCAGGGTCATCGGCGACACTACCCACCCCCCTCGCCGGGGGCGAGAGCCCGCGGAGGGCGGTCGGTGAGGAACACATCACATGCACTCGCGCGCCGGGAGGGCGGCGTACGAACATGAGCGCCATGACCGGTGCACCCCCGCCCCCGCCCGCCGCCGTGCCCGAGGGCCTCCCCACCCACCTCTTCACCGCCATCGACCACGTCGGCATCGCCGTCCCCGACCTCGACGTCGCGCTCGCGTTCTACCGCGACGCCTACGGCATGCGCGTCGTGCACGAGGAGACCAACGAGGAGCAGGGCGTCCGCGAGGCGATGGTCGCCGTCGGCGACACCGACTCGTGCCTGCAGCTGCTGGCGCCGCTGTCGCCGGAGTCGACGATCGCCAAGTTCCTCGACCGCTCGGGCCCCGGCCTGCAACAGCTCGCCTTCCGGGTCACCGACGTCGAGGCGGTCGCGGAGGTGCTGCGCAGCCGCGGCCTCCGCCTGCTGTACGACGCCCCGAAGCGCGGCACGGCCGGCTCGAAGGTCAACTTCATCCACCCCAAGGACGCCGGCGGCGTCCTCGTCGAGCTGGTCCAGCCGGCCGACGCCGCGCACTGACCCGCCCCCGCCCAGCCACCAGCGCCACCCGAGCACCAGGAGAACCCGTGCAGCAGATCCTCGACGCCATCCTCGCCGGCGACACCTCGACCGCGGACTACGCCGCCCTCGACGTCCCGGAGTCCTACCGCGGCGTGACGGTCCACAAGGACGAGGCCGAGATGTTCGAGGGGATGGCCAGCAAGGACAAGGACCCGCGTCGCTCGCTGCACGTCGACGAGGTGCCCGTCCCCGAGCTCGGGCCGGGCGAGGCGCTGGTGGCGGTGATGGCAAGCGCGATCAACTACAACACCGTCTGGACCTCGATCTTCGAGCCGGTCTCGACGTTCGGCTTCCTCGAGCGCTACGGCCGGCTCTCGCCGCTGGCGAAGCGGCACGACCTGCCCTACCACGTGGTCGGCTCCGACCTGGCCGGCGTCGTGCTGGCGACCGGCGCCGGCGTCCACCTGTGGAACCCCGGCGACGAGGTCGTCGCCCACTGCCTCTCGGTCGAGCTGGAGTCCCCCGACGGCCACAACGACACGATGCTCGACCCCGAGCAGCGGATCTGGGGCTTCGAGACCAACTTCGGCGGACTCGCCGAGATCGCCCTGGTGAAGTCCAACCAGCTGATGCCCAAGCCCGCGCACCTCACCTGGGAGGAGGCGGCCTCCCCCGGGCTGGTCAACTCCACGGCCTACCGCCAGCTGGTGGCGCGCAACGGCGCCGGCATGAAGCAGGGCGACAACGTGCTGATCTGGGGCGCGTCCGGCGGGCTCGGCGGGTTCGCCACGCAGTACGCCCTCAACGGCGGCGCCGTCCCCGTCTGCGTGGTCTCCAGCGAGGAGAAGGCAGACATCTGCCGGTCGATGGGCGCCGAGCTGATCATCAACCGGTCCGCGGAGGACTACCGCTTCTGGAAGGACGAGCACACCCAGGACCAGAAGGAGTGGCGCCGGTTCGGGGCCAAGATCCGCGAGCTCACCGGCGGCGAGGACGTCGACATCGTCTTCGAGCACCCGGGCCGGGAGACCTTCGGCGCCTCGGTCTACGCCGCCCGCAAGGGCGGCACGATCGTCACCTGCGCCTCGACCAGCGGCTACCTCCACCAGTACGACAACCGCTACCTGTGGATGAACCTCAAGAGCATCATCGGCTCCCACTTCGCCAACTACCGCGAGTCGTGGGAGGCCAACCGGCTGATCGCCAAGGGGATGATCCACCCGACGCTGTCGCAGACCTACCCGCTCGAGGAGGTCGGCCAGGCGGCGCTCGACGTCCACCGCAACGCCCACCAGGGCAAGGTGGGCGTGCTCTGCCTGGCGCCCGAGGAGGGCCTCGGCGTGCGCGACCACGACATGCGCGACCAGCACCTCGAGGCGATCAACCGCTTCCGCGGGGTGTGACGGCGCCCCCTCTGAGGGGGTGCCTCACCCCGCGGCGGGTGCCCGTCACCGGGGAGTGGGACGGGGCTCCCGGGTTGGGTCGTTCCGGCCCGGACCCGGGGTGTCGTGTGGTCGGATGATCCGACAGACTGGGAGCCGGTCCCTAGGCTGACCATCGGTCTGCTGAGGCCCGCCCCGGGCCCCGTCTGACGATCAACCCCGTCTGACGATCAACCCCACAACCCCCACGGAAGAGGTACGCCGAAACATGAGCGAGCAGGGTCTGTCCATCTTCAGCGACGGCGAGGGGGACGCCGCCGACACCAGGACCACGACCGGGAACGCCAGCACCTCGGCACCACAGGGCGGGCTGCCGCTGGTGCGCCGCGGCGGCTACGACAAGGACGCCGTCGACGCCCGGCTGCGTCAGATCGCCAGCGAGCGCGCGGGGGTCGACGCCCGGCTGGCCGAGTCCGACCAGACGATCGCCTCGCTGCGCGAGGAGCTCGACCAGCTGCGCCAGGAGCTCTCCGAGAACCAGACGCCGTCGTACGCCGGCCTGGGCGGCCGCGCGTCCGCGATGCTGCGGCTGGCCGAGGAGGAGGCCGCCGACGTCCGCGACGCCGCCGCCCGCGCGGCCGCTGAGGTCAAGGAGCAGGCCGAGCGCGACGCCAAGGCGCTGCGCTCCGACGCCAAGCGCGACATCGAGGCCGAGCGCCAGTCGATGACCAAGGAGATCGAGGACATGCGCGCCCGGCTCCTCTCCGAGGCCGAGCAGGAGCGCGAGCTGGCCAAGGCCGAGGCCGACGACCTGCGCGCCGCCGCCCAGCGCGAGGCCGACCAGCTCAAGCTGGCCGCCGAGCAGGAGGCCTCCGAGCTGCGCACCAACGTCCAGCGCGAGGGCGACCAGATGCGCGCGGCCGCCGACCGCGAGGTCCAGGAGGCGCGGCGCACGCTGGCGGTCGAGAAGGAGCGGCTGGCCAAGGAGGCCACCGACCACCACGCCCAGGCGACCGCGGAGACCAAGCGGCTGGTCGAGGAGGCCGAGCAGCGCGCGGCGTCCGCCGAGCAGCGCGCCCGGGAGACCACGCAGCAGGCCACCCAGCACCGCCAGCAGGCGCAGCAGGAGGCCGAGTCGCTGCTGGCCCGCGCCCGCCGCGAGGCCGAGCAGCTCGTGGCCGCCGCGCAGGACCAGGCCGAGTCCATCACCTCCAACGCCACCGCCGACGCCGACAAGGCCCTCGCGAACGCCCAGGCGGAGCTGGCCAAGGTGAGCCGCCGGCGCGACGCCATCGGCGCCCAGCTGGCCTCCCTCAAGGACGTCGTCGCGGGCTTCACCGACCGCTCCGACGACGAGGACGACGACGCACCCGAGGCACCCGAGGCCGCCGCGGACGGCTCCGAGGAGTCCGGCGAGGAGGACTGACCCTCCCCGCGGCCGCCCCGTCGCGCCGCGCTCAGCGCGACCGGCCGGGCGCCTCTCCGAGCTTCACCACGACGACGCCGGCGAGCACCAGCACGCCCCCCACGAGCTGCACCGGGCGTGGCAGCTCGCCGACCAGCAGCCACGCCCACAGCACCGCCGCGAGCACCTCGCTCAGCGCCACGAAGGACGCCAGGCGGGAGCCCAGCCGCCGGTTGGCGGCGACGCCCGTGGTGTAGGACAGCGCCGCGGTCAGCGCGCCGAGCGCCACCACGGCCAGCCACCACGGCACCTCGGCCGGCACGTAGGCCACGGACGCCCGGGTGGCCTCGAACGGCATCATCCCCGTCAGCCCGCCCAGCGCGAGCACCGCGGTGCCGACCACCAGGCCTCCGGCCGCCAGGCTGAGCGGCGGCAGCCCGCCGCCGTGCAGCGCCGACAGGACGAAGTACGTCGTGACGCCCAGCATCGCCAGGACCGCCCAGCCGAGACCGAGCAGGCTGACCGAGGAGCCACCGGTCAGGTCGAGCACCAGCAGCAGCCCGACGGCAGCCACGGCGCCCCCCACGAGCGTCAGCCGGCCGGGGGGCTGGGCGTAGCGGAGCCAGAGCCACAGCACCACGGCCAGCGGCGCGGTGTACTCCACCAGCAGCGCGATGCCCACGGGGAGGTGCTGGATCGCGCTGAAGAACGCCAGCTGGGTCCCGGCCACCGGGACCATCCCGAAGACCAGGATCAGGGCCAGGTGCTCGCGCAGCAGTCGCCACCGGCCGCGCAGCTCTCGTGCGGCCGCGGGGGCCAGGACCAGGGCGGCCACCCCGACCCGCGCCGTCACCGCGGCGCCCGGGCTCCACCCGGCGTCCAGCAGGCCGCGGGCCAACGGGCCGGACAGGCCGAACGACGCGGCGGACACCAGCGCGAGCACCATCCCGGTGGTCGCTCCGTCGGCGGTCACCGGCGCCGCCGGCGGACCCCCGACCGCGCCGCTGTCATGATCCATCGACCTCATGACTGATGACGGTAGGCGCCGTTCGTGTAATCTGTCAATATGCGTTTTGCCCATGACACGACCACCGCGCTGTCGGCGGCCGCCGACCTGGTCAACTCGGCCGAGGAGCCCGACACCCTCACCACTGCGACGGAGCTCGACGCGTTCTTCGCCCGCCACTCCTACAGCGGCTCGCGGCGCCGCGACGCGGCCGAGCTGGCCGAGGTCCGTGCCCTCCGGCCGCGGCTGCGGGAGCTGCTGCTGGCCGACCGCGACGACCTGGTGCCGCTGGTCAACGCCGTCTTCGCCGAGAGCGGCGCGCTCCCCCGGCTGGTGCGCCACGACGGCTGGGACTGGCACCTGCACCTGGTGGACGACGACCGTCCCCTGGCCACGCGGATCGCCGTCGAGACCGCGATGGCGGTGGTCGACCTGCTGCGCGCGGAGGAGCTCTCCCGGATCTCGACGTGCGCCGCCGACGGCTGCGTCGGGGTGGTCGTGGACCTGTCGCGCAACCGGTCGCGGCGGTTCTGCTCGACCGCGTGCGGCAACCGGACCGCCGTGGCGGCGTACCGCGCCCGCAAGGCGGCCAACCCCGACCCGGACGCTCAGCAGTAGCGGCGGATGCCCTTCGGGGTCAGCGCCTTGTCGCGGAGCACCATCGGCAGCCTGCTCCCCCAGCGCTTGCAGGCGTAGCGGAAGTCCTTGGCGCGGTACTCCACGACGAGCACGAGGTTGCCGTAGTGCGAGCGATAGCTGCCGCACTCCTTCCAGCGACCGCACTCCTCGGCGACGGCGAAGTCGTAGCCCACGGTGGTGCCGTCCCAGCCGGCGCGGTTCTTCTGGGCGGCGGCCAGGCCGGCGTCGTGGGCGGCCGCCACCAGGCGCCGGGCGTAGTGCTTCGCGTGCCTCGGCTTGAGCAGGCCGCTGCTGCGGCTGAAGGAGTCGAGGTTGTCGTACTCCACCGCCTCGTAGCCGTCGTCGGCACAGCCCTGGACCCAGCGCCCCATGATCGTCGCCAGCCGCTGCCGCTTGGCGGGGGTGCGGATGTCGAGCAGCCACTCGCCCCAGGCGGAGTCCACGACCGGCTTCCCGGCCTTCTTCAGCACCAGCCCCCAGTGCTTCGTGCGCCAGAAGCGCCGCTCACCGGGCTGGGTCTGGAAGCCGTTGACGTAGCACACGGAGTAGGCACGCTTCGACGGCCTCGCCTCCCGGTCGCGCACCACGATGCCGACGCGCTTCGGCAGCGCCTTGGTGCCGCCCAGCTGGTAGTCCACGTCGGTCGTGGGCGAGGGCAGGGTGACGTCGGCCGTCGCCGGGGCCGCCAGCACCCCCGCGACCAGCGCGGCGGACACGAGCACGACGAGCAGGAGGCGCAGTGGCATGCCCCCAGGGTCCCGACTGGGACCCCGGCGCGCCAGCCCGGCGCGACGAGCGGTGGTCGCCACGAGGCGGGCGGCCACGACGCCGCCCTATGCTCGCTCCATGACGGGGGTCGACCAGGTCCGGGTCCGCACCGAGGGCCTCCTCGGCCGTCGGCATCCCCGCTGGGCCCTCGCCTGGTGCTCTCCGGCGGGCGACCACGCCGTCACGTCCGGCGTCGTCGAGAGGGCCGACCTCGAGATCGGCTCGGTCAGCAAGGGCCTGACGGGACTGCTCTACGCCGACGCACTCGCCCGGGCCGAGGTCTCGCCCACGACGACCGTCGGAGACCTGCTGGCGGTCGACGGTGGCCCGGTCGCACCGCTGACGCTGGCCGACCTGGCCACCCACACCTCCGGCCTCCCTCGCCTGTGGCCGGCTCCGTTCCTGCGCCGCACGTGGCAGCTGTGGCGTGTGGGGAGCAACCCCTACCGGGAGGACCTCCCCGAGATGCTGGCTGCCTGCCGCAGGGTGCGCGTGCGTCGCCCCGGCCGACCGGCATACTCCAACCTCGGCTTCTGCCTGCTGGGCCACGCGCTCGCCGCCGCCGCCGACACGACGTACGACGCCCTGTTGGCCCAGCGGCTCGTCGGCCCGCTCGGTCTCGCCGGAACGTACGCGCCCTACCGCCCGGACGACCTTCGTCCCGACGCCGTCACCGGCAGCAGCCGGCGGGGGCGACCTCGGGCGCCCTGGGCCGCCGAGTCGCTGGCCCCCGCAGGAGGCGTCCGGATGACCGCCGCCGACCTTCGGCGGCTCGTCCGCGCACTGCTGGACGGGACGGCGCCTGGTGTCGCGGCGCTCGACCCGGTGAGCGACTTCACGGGGCGGACGCGCATCGGGGCCGGATGGATCACCATGGCGCCGCGCGGGCGGCCGCTCGTGTGGCACAACGGGATGACCGGAGGACACAGCGCATGCGTGGCGCTCGACCGAGCTTCCGGCGCCGGGGTGGCGCTGGTGAGCGCGACGGCGCACACCGTCGACCCGGTGGCGTTCCGGCTGCTGGCCCAGCTGTCGGACGCCGCGGGTGGACCTCAGACCGCGGAGTAGTCCCGGAAGCCGCGCTTGGTCTTGCGGCCGAGGTAGCCGGCGGTCACCAGGTGCTCCAGCAGCGGCGCCGGAGCGAAGCCGGGCTCGCGGAACTCGAGGTAGAGCTCGCGCTGGATCGCCAGGGAGACGTCGTTGCCGACCACGTCGAGGAGCTCGAACGGGCCCATCGGCAGGGCGCAGCCCAGCTTCATCGCGGTGTCGATCTCGTCGGCCGAGGCGTAGTGCGCCTCGAGCATCTTGACGGCGTCGTTGAGGTAGGGGAACAGCAGCGCGTTGACGATGAAGCCGGCCCGGTCACCGCAGGAGACCGCGACCTTGCCGACCTGCCCGCAGAGCGCCCGCACCGTCTCGGCGACGTCGTCGGACGTCGAGACCGTGGAGACCACCTCGACCAGCTTCATGATCGGCGCGGGGTTGAAGAAGTGCATGCCGACGACGTCCTGGGGACGCGAGGTCACCTTCGCGAGCGCGATGATCGGAAGCGAGGACGTCGTGGTCGCCAGGATCGCTCCGGGCTTGCAGATCTCGTCGAGGTTCTCGAACAGCGTCGTCTTGACCTGGAGATCCTCGGCGATGGCCTCGACGACGATGTCGACGTCGGCCAGGTCGTCGAGCGAGCTGGTGCCGCGTAGGCGACCGAGCACCTCGGCCTTCGCCGACTCCTCGAGCTTGCCGCGCTGGATCGCCTTGTCGAGCGACCGCTCGATGGTGGCGCGCACGCCGTCGACCTTGGCCTGGGACCGGCCGGCGTACACCACGTCGAAGCCGGCCTTGGCGAACACCTCGACGATGCCCGACGCCATCGTGCCGGTGCCGACGACGCCGACCACGCGGATGTCGCGGCGCAGCTGGGGCGCGTCGTCGGCGGACGGCGTCAGCTGGTCGGCGACGATCGTGGAGCTGTCGGGCTCGGCATAGGTGTAGAACCCGCGGCCGGACTTCCGGCCGAGCAGCCCCGCGGTCACCATCTGCTTGAGGATCGGGGCGGGCGCGTGCAGGCGGTCGCGCCCCTGCTTGTACATCGTGTCGAGGATCTCGTACGCCGTGTCGAGGCCGATCAGGTCGAGCAGGGCCAGCGGTCCCATCGGGTAGCCGCAGCCGAAGCGCATCGCCGCGTCGATGTCCTCGCGGGTGGCGTAGCGGCCCTCGTACATCGAGACGGCGTGGTTGAGGTAGCCGAACAGCAGCGTGTTGGCGATGAAGCCGGCCTTGTCGCCGCAGATCACCGGGCTCTTGCCCAGCCGGGCGAGCAGCGCCTGGACGTCGGCCAGCACCTGCGGCTCGGTCACCACGGTGCGGACGATCTCGACGAGGTCCTGCACGGGCGCGGGGTTGAAGAAGTGGACGCCCACGACCCGGCCGGGCTTGGAGTTGGCCGTCGAGATCTCCGTGACCGACAGGGAGGAGGTGTTGGTGGCCAGGATCGCGTCGGGGCCGACGATCTCGTCGAGCCGCCGGAAGATCTCCTTCTTGACCTCCAGCGACTCGATGACGGCCTCCACCACGAAGTCGGCGTCCTTGACGTCCTCCATCGTCGTGGTGAGCGTGATCCGCCCGAGCAGCGCGGCCTGGTCGTCCTCGGTCATCTTGCCGCGGGCGACGGCGCGCCCGGTCGAGTGGTCGAGGTGGCCGCGACCGCGCTCGACCGCCTCGTCGTCGACCTCCACGCCCACGACGGCGAAGCCCTCGCGGGCGAAGACCTCCGCGATGCCGGCCCCCATGGTGCCGAGACCGATCACACCGATGGTGTGGAACTCGCGGCTGGCAGGGGCGGCGGGCGGGGTGTCGGCCGGGGAGGTGCTCGTCATGGGCGGATCATGTCACGCACGGCGTCGCCGGTGCCGTGAGGTAGTTCACCACCGGTCGGCGGGCGACCGGGCAGATCGGTGGCTCGTATCATCCGACGGTGCGCGACTTCGACTTCGATTTCCGGGTGCGCCGCCCCGGGGCCGAGGTGGGCAGGTGGGTCGAGCAGGTCTGGTACGCCCGCGGCACGGTGCCCTACCGGCGCGAGCTGATCGCGCCCACCGGGTCGACGGTGGTGCTGCTGGTCCTGGGCGACCCGATCCGCGAGACCACCGCCGCCGGGCGGGAGCTGGAGTCCGACCGAGGCCTGGTCATCGGGCCCCACACGGCACCGGTGGAGAACGCCCCGCTCGGAGAGACGCACGCCCTGGGGGTGGTCACGACCAGCATCGGCTGCCTCGCGGTCACGGGCCTGCGTCCCGCCTCTCTCCGTGGCCGCGTGGTGGGCCTCGACGAGGCGGGCGGCGGACTTCCCACCCTGCGAGAGCGACTCGAGCCCCGGCGGGGCGACGACCCGGAGGCGCTCCTGGACCTGGTCGTCGACCACGTCGAGACACACCTGCGCTCCGTCGACCACCACGCCGCGGCCGGCGTACTCCGGACCGAGCGCGCGGTGGCCCGCCTCGAGGCCGACCCGCGACGGCCGATCGGTGAGCTGGCCCGGGAGCTGGGCGTCAGCCACGCGCAGCTCGACCGCGAGTTCAGCCGCGTGGTCGGGCTGCCACCGCGGGCGCTGACCAGGCTGCTCCTGCTCCGGCGGATCCTGGCGGACCTCGATCCTCGGCACGAGGTCTCCTGGGCCGAGCTGGCCGCCCGGCACGGCTGGGCGGACCAGGCGCACCTCAGCCGCGACTTCAAGAGGCACACGGGCGTGAGCCCGCGCCGCTATCTCGAGATCCAGCGGGCCCTTCCCGACCGGCAGGACGCGCCGGGGTTCACCCCGGATCTCAGCGAGCCCCGCTGAGTGTGAAATCCGTTCAAGACCCAGCGCCCACCCGGCACCAGGCTGGTCCCGTCGAAGGGAGCGGCATGAGTGACCCACAGGCGGCCACCGCACGCCAGATCGCGGGCATCGAGGAGCGCACCGGCAGGACGGTGGCGGACTTCGCCACCGAGGTGGAGGGCGCCGGCCTGAGCCGTCACGGCGCCGTCGTGGGGCACCTGAAGGAGCGACACGGCCTGACCCACGGCCACGCCAACGCGCTGGCCCACGCCGTCCGGCAGCACCTAGCGGGTGGCCCGCCCTCGGAGGAGGAGCTGCTGTCCGCTCAGTACGCCGGCGGCAAGGCCGACCTGCGTCCGGTCATGGAGGAGCTGGTCGCGCGAGCCCGGGCGCTCGGGGACGACGTCGACGTGGTGGTGCAGAAGACCGGGGTCAGCCTGCGACGGCGCAGGCAGTTCGCGCTCGTCCAGGCACCCTCGTCGCGCCGGGTGCAGCTGGGGCTCAACCTGGAGACCGACCCGCCCGGGGACCGGGTGCGCCGCACGACAGGCATGTGCAGCCACCGGGCGGACCTGGCGACGGTCACCGACATCGACGCCGAGGTCGGCGGCTGGCTCGCGGCGGCGTACGACCGCGCGGGCTGACCCGAGGCGGGGAAGGTAGATTGCCTCCCCGTGAGACTCGTCGTCGCGCGCTGCCAGGTGGACTACGCCGGCCGGCTGACCGCGCACCTGCCGATGGCCACCCGGGTGCTGATGCTCAAGGCCGACGGCTCGGTGCTGGTGCACTCCGACGGGGGCTCCTACAAGCCGCTCAACTGGATGTCGCCGCCCTGCTCGGTGCGCGAGGGCACCACCGACGACGGCCAGGTGGAGTGGCTGGTCACCTCCAAGAGCGACGACACGCTGCGCATCCTCATCGAGGAAATCCACCACGACTCCAGCCACGACCTGGGCGTCGACCCCGGCCTGCAGAAGGACGGGGTCGAGAAGCACCTCCAGGAGCTCCTCGCCGAGCACCCCGAGAGCCTGGCCGACGGGCTGACCCTGGTCCGCCGGGAGTTCCCGACCGCCATCGGCCCGGTCGACCTGATGTGCCGCGACATCGACGGCCTCTCCGTGGCCGTCGAGATCAAGCGGCGGGGCGAGATCGACGGCGTCGAGCAGCTCACCCGCTACCTCGAGCTGCTCAACCGCGACCCGGCGCTGACCCGCAAGGGCTCCGTCCGCGGCATCTTCGCCGCGCAGGAGATCAAGCCCCAGGCCCGCGTGCTGGCCACCGACCGCGGCATCGCCTGCGCGGTCGTCGACTACGACGCGCTCCGCGGGCTCGACGACGCCGAGCACCGGCTCTTCTGAGGACGCCATCATGGAGATCTTCCACATCGCCCGCGCCGCAGACTGGGAGGCGGCCCGTCGCTCCGGCTCCTACACCGTCTCCACGCTCGACCGGTCGCTGGAGGAGGAGGGCTTCCTGCACGCCGCCCACCGCGACCAGGTGCCGACGGTGTTCACCCGCTTCTACCGCGACGCCGGCGTCCCCCTCGTGCTGCTGACCATCGACACGGAGCGGCTCGGGGTCCCGTGGCAGGAGGACCAGGTCGGCGACGAGCGCTACCCGCACATCTACGGACCGCTCGACCCGAAGGCCGTGGTGCGCGTGCAGGAGCTCACCCGCGACGGCGGCACGGGGTCGTTCACCACCCTCTTCGTGCAGGAGATGCTGGTCCGGGTCTTCCTGGCCCTCGGCGTGATGCTGCTGATCGCCCTCGGGCTGACCCTCGGCAGGCAGCTCGACGTCTCCTGGGCTCCGGGCGGCGGCGCCCTGGCCGGCCTGCTCGTCGGCGGGACGGCGTTCTGGCTGGTGCTGCGCCGGCGCGGCTGAGCGCGCCGGTCACGGCCCCGGCCCGGGCCGTCAGGCCTCGTCCTCAGGCCTCGGCGGCCAGCGCGGCGACCTCGGCCGCGCACCCCCAGCTGATCGTCACACCCGAGCCGCCGTGGCCGTAGCAGTGGATGACCGACCCCTCCCGCTCCAGGCGTACGCCGGCCCGCGCGGGCCGCAGCCCCACCCGATGTCCGGCCACCCGGGCGCCGGCCAGCGCCGGCACGAGCTCGCGGGCCCGGTCGAGGATGCGCTCGGCGGTCGCGGGGTCGGGGGTGGGGTTCCACTCCCCGCGCTGCTCGGTGCCGCCGACGACGATGTCGCGGCTGCGCGGGATGACATAGCTGAGCCCGCCGCCGTCGAGCCACCACTCCTCGAGG
>JAUILS010000088.1 GCA_030432975.1 Actinomycetes bacterium | reverse complement strand
TAGCCTCTCCCTGACGCGCGGCTGGGCCGGCGCCCGGCGACGGAGGCGTCGCCGGCGACGCACGAGAGGCGGAGAGGAGAGTCCCCGGGTGTTCTACTGGTTCCTCAAGTGGATCGCGCTCGGCCCGGTGCTGCGGCTCATCTTCCGTCCGCGCGTCGAGGGCGAGGAGCACGTGCCCGAGACGGGGCCGGCGATCCTCGCGAGCAACCACCTCTCCTACGCCGACTGGCTGTTCATGCCGCTCACCCTGCCGCGGCGGGTCACCTTCGTGGCCAAGGCGGAGTACTTCACGACCCCCGGCCTCAAGGGCTGGTTCCAGCGCAAGTTCTTCTCCGGCGCCGGCCAGGTGCCGATCGACCGCTCGGGGGCGACCGCCGCCGAGGGCGCCCTCTCGTCGGCGCGCACCATCCTGGAGGCGGGGGAGCTGTTCGGCATCTATCCCGAGGGCACCCGCTCGCACGACGGCCGCCTCTATCGCGGCCGCACCGGCGTGGCGCGGCTGGCCCTGGAGACCGGGGTGCCGGTCATCCCGGTGGCCGTGCTCGGCACCGACGCGGTCGCGCCGCCGGGCAAGAAGTTCGGCCGGATCGTCCGCCCGTCGGTGCGCTTCGGCGAGCCGCTGGACTTCTCCCGCTACGAGGGGCTGGCGGGCGACCGCTACATCCTGCGGTCGGTGACCGACGAGATCATGTACGAGATCATGCGGCTCTCCGGCCAGGAGTACGTCGACCTCTACGCACCCAAGGCCAAGGAGCTGGCCGCCAAGGCCAAGGACGAGGCCAAGCGGGCCGAGCGGGCCGCCCGCGAGCAGGAGGCCACCGCGGCCAAGGAGGCCCAGGAGGCCGAGGAGGCCGCGTCCTGAGCGGCGAGCAGGAGGCCGAACCGGGCTCGGGGGCAGGCTCGCGGCCGGGCCCCGCGCCGGGGGGCCGCGGCTGGGCCGAGCCGGCGGCGGTGGCGGTCGAGGACCGGCTGCTCCGGGCGCTCGCCGTGCTGCGCTGGGTGGTGCTGGCCAACGCGATCGGCCTCAACCTCTGGCGCTACGACAACTTCGAGCACCCGGTGGCGGGGCTGCTGGTGGTGCTCGGCCTCGTCGCCTGGACGGCGTACGCCACCTGGGCCTACCGCAGCGCCGCCCGACGCACGGCGTGGCTGCTGGCCGCCGACCTGGCGGTCGCCGTGGGCGCGATCCTCGTCTCGCCGCTGGTGAAGGGCGACCAGCTGCGCGCCACCATCCCGGGGTTCTGGGTGATGGGGGCGCTGCTGGCGTGGGCGGTGCACTACCGCTGGCGGGGCGGCCTGTTCGCCGGCGCCTGCCTGGCCGCGGCCGACCTGGCGATCCGGGAGCACGTCACCCAGGCCAACTACGGCAACGTCTTCCTGCTGCTGATCGGCGGACCGATCGTGGGCTACATGTGCGAGTCGCTGCAGCGGATGGCCGCCGAGCGCGACCGTGCCGAGCGGGCTGCGGCGGCCGCCGAGGAGCGCACCCGGCTCGCGCGCGCCGTGCACGACGGGGTGCTCCAGGTCCTGGCGCTCGTGCAGCGTCGCGGCACCGAGCTCGGCGGCGAGTTCGCCGACCTGGGACGGATGGCCGGGGAGCAGGAGGGCGCCCTGCGCTCGCTGATCCGGCAGCAGGACTCCGTGCCCGCGGACGGCGCCGAGGCGGGCGAGCTCGACCTGGTGGCGGAGCTGGAGCGGCTGGAGGCGGTCCGGCCGCCGGTCGTCTCGGTCGCCACGCCCGGCACGGCGGTCCCGCTGCCCGCGGCGGTGGCACGCGAGGTGGTGGCGGTCGTGTCGGCCTGCCTCGACAACGTCGCGCGCCACGTCGGCACCGACGCGCCCGCGTGGGTGCTGCTCGAGCAGGTGCCCGATGCGGTCGTGGTGACGGTGCGCGACGAGGGGCTCGGCATCCCCGAGGGCCGGCTCGACGAGGCGGCGGCGGAGGGTCGGCTCGGGGTCCGCGACTCGATCCTGGGCCGGGTGGCGGAGCTCGGCGGGGACGCCCGGCTGACCACCGGCGGCGACGGCACGGAGTGGGAGCTGACCTTCCCGCGTGCCGGCGCCGGCGCTGGGTAGGGTCGCCGCATGGACCCCGCGACGGACAGCGAGCAGATCCGGGTGATGGTCGTCGACGACCACCCCATGTGGCGCGACGCCGTCGAGCGCGACCTCGAGGCGGCAGGCTTCGCCGTGGTCGGGGTGGCCGCCACCGGGTCCGAGGCGCTGGCGCGCTTCCCCGCCGCGCGGCCGCAGGTCGTCGTGCTCGACCTGCAGATCCCGCCACCGAGCGGCGTCGAGGTGACCCGCGAGGTGCTGTCGCAGGACCCGTCGGCGCGGGTGCTGATCCTGTCCGCGTCGGGGGAGCAGGCCGACGTGCTCGACGCGGTCAAGGCCGGGGCGACCGGCTACCTCGTCAAGTCCGCCTCCCGCGAGGAGCTGATCCGGGCCGTCCGACGGGTGGCGCAGGGCGACACCGTCTTCACCCCCGGCCTCGCCGGGCTGGTGCTGGGGGAGTTCCGGCGCCTCTCCGATGGGCCGGCCGAGCCCGACCCCGACCGGCCCGAGCTGACCGAGCGGGAGACCGAGGTCCTCAAGATGGTCGCCAAGGGGCTCTCCTACAAGCAGATCGCCGACCGGCTGGTGCTCTCCCACCGCACGGTGCAGAACCACGTGCAGAACACCCTGCGCAAGCTGCAGATGCACAACCGGGTGCAGCTCACCCGCTACGCCATCGAGCACGGGCTCGACGGCGGCGACGAGGACGAGTGACGCCTCCCACCCTGGTCCTCCGGCGGGCCTCGCCGGCGGATGTCGGGGCGCTCCTCGCGCTGGAGCGCGACGCGAGCCTGGCCGCGCTCGGCCACGTCTTCCCGGCCGACCGGTTCCCCTACCCCGAGGCCGACGTGCTGGCCCGCTGGCACCTGGTGCTGGCCGACCCCGACACGGTCGTCGAGGTGGCGGACGCCGCCGACGGGTCGGGCGGGCTCGTGTGCATGGTCGCCCACGACGCCCACGGCACGGTCCGGCAGCTGGCCGTGACGCCCGGCCGATGGGGTGAGGGCCTCGGGAGCGCGGCGCTGCGGCACGCCGAGGCTGCGCTGGCGGCGGCGGGTCACCGAGAGGCCCGGCTGTGGGTGCTGGCCGAGAACCGCCGGGCCCGGTCGCTCTACGAGCGGCACGGCTGGCGTCCGACGGGGGAGAGCCAGCCCGCGCCGTGGCCGCCGTACCCGACCGAGGCGGGCTACGCCCGCCGTCTCGACGCCTAGGCTGAGCAGGTGTCCGCCGCGTCCGACGACCCGCTGCTGCCGCACGCCGACGCGCTGTACGCGCGGCCGGTGGGGGAGTTCACGGCCGCGCGCGACGCGCTGGCCAAGGAGCTGCGGTCGGAGGACCGGGAGCTGTCGAACCGGGTGAAGTCGCTGCGCAAGCCGTCGCTGGCGGCCTGGGTCGTCAACCTGCTGGTCCGTCGCGACGCCGAGCAGGTCACCCAGGTGCTGCAGGTCGGGGCGGCCCTGCGGGAGGCGCAGCGCTCGCTCGACGGCGACGAGCTGCGGGCGCTGACCCGGCAGCGGCGCCAGGTGACCGCGGCGGCGACGTCGCGGGCGCGCACCCTGGCGACCGACGAGGGGGCTCGGGTGACCGAGGCGGTCGCCGAGCAGGTGGAGGCCACGCTGACCGCGGCCATGGTCGACGAGGGCGCCGCCGAGGCCGTGCGCAGCGGGCTGCTGGTCGCGTCGCTCAGCGCCAACGGCGTCGACGCCGCCGACGTGGCCGCCGCCGTGGCCCTGCCGGAGGCGCTGGGCTTCGAGGCGACCGCCCAGGAGCCGCCGCCCCCGGCACGCCCCGAGCTGCACGTCGTCCCCTCGCCGGAGCCGGACGCCGCGGCCGCTCGGGAGGAGCGGCGGGCGGTCGAGAAGGCGCTGCGCGAGGCCGCGGCAGCGGTGCGCGCCGCGGGCCGGGCCCACCGCCGGGCCGAGCGCGGCCTCGACAAGCTCCGTGCCGCCGCGCTACAGGTGCAGGCCGAGCTCGACGAGCTGCGCCGGCAGGTGGTGGAGCGCGAGGAGCGCGCCGAGGAGCTCGACGAGAAGACCGCCGAGGCCGAGGAGGCGGTCGAGGACGCCGCCGTCGCGCTCGCGGACGCCGAGGCCGAGCGGGACGCCCGCCAGGCCGAGCTCGACGAGCTCGACTGAGGCTGTCTCGCTCGGGGCCTCGCCGGCTCGGGTCAGTCCGCCCAGCCCTGCGACCGGCGTACCGCCTCGAGCCACCGGCCGTGGGCGGCGTCGGCGCCGACCCGGTCGGCGGCGGGCTCGAAGCGGCGGTCGAGCTGCCAGCTGTCGCGCAGGTCGTCGGTGGAGTCCCACACGCCGACGCCGAGACCAGCGAGGAACGCCGCGCCCAGCGCCGTGGTCTCGACCAGCTGCGGCCGCTCCACGGGCCGCCCGAGCTGGTCGGCCTGCAGCTGGCAGAGCAGGTCGTTGGCCGAGGCCCCGCCGTCGACCTTCAGCGGGGTGTCGTCGTCGCCGAGGTCCATCGTGTCGAGCACGTCGCGCACCTCGAAGGCGATCGCCTCCAGCGTGGCCCGCACCAGGTGGGCGCGGGTGGTGCCGCGGGTCAGCCCGATGACCAGACCGCGGGCGTGCGGGTCCCAGTGGGGGGCGCCGAGGCCGGTCAGCGCCGGCACGAACACCACTCCGCCGGAGTCGTCGACCGACCGGGCGATCGCCTCGGTCTCGGCCGCGGACCCCACGATCTGGAGGCCGTCGCGCAGCCACTGGACCGCCGCGCCGGTGACGAAGATCGCGCCCTCGTTGGCATAGGTCAAGGTGCCGTCGGGAGCCCGCCACGCGGCGGTGCTCAGCAGCCCCGCGTCGGAGCGCTGCACGGTGGCGCCGGTGTTGGTGAGGATGAACGAGCCGGTGCCGTAGGTGCACTTGGAGTCGCCCTCGTCGAAGCAGGTCTGCCCGAAGAGCGCCGACTGCTGGTCGCCCGCGATGCCGGCGATGGGGAGCTCGAGGTCGCAGAACGCGGCCGGGTCGCTGGTGGCCAGCTCGCCCCAGCTGGGCACCAGGTCGGGCAGCGCGTCGCGGGGGACGCCGAGGAGCCGGCACAGCTCGTCGGACCAGTCGCCCGCCTCGAGGTCGAACAGCAGCGTGCGGGAGGCGTTGGAGACGTCGGTGACGTGCCAGGTGCCGCGGGTCATCCGGGCGATGAGGTAGGAGTCGACGGTGCCGACGGCGTAGCGGCCGGACTCGACCAGCGCCCAGGTGTGCGGCTCCTGCTCGGCCAGCCAGACCAGCTTGGTGCCGGAGAAGTAGGGGTCGAGCCGGAGCCCGGTGAGCTCCGCGACGCGCTCCTCGTGGCCCTCGTCGCGCAGCCGGCGGCAGATGTCGGCGGTGCGGCGGTCCTGCCAGACGATCGCGCGACGGGGCGCCGCCAGGGTCTCGCGGTCCCACAGCAGCACGGTCTCGCGCTGGTTGGTGATGCCGATGCCGCGTAGCTCCGCGGCGTCGTACGACGCCAGCACCTGGCGGGTCGCCTCGAGCGTGGCCTGCCAGATCTCCTCCGGGGCGTGCTCGACCCAGCCCGGCTGGGGGAAGTGCTGGGGGAACTCCTGGTAGCCCTTGGCCGCGATCGTGCCCTCGGGGGTGACGACCACGGCGGTCACCCCGGTGGTGCCGGCGTCGATGGACAGGATGCTCATCGGGTCTCCTCTCCGGCCGCGCGGATCCGGGCCAGGATCTTCTCGTCGACCCAGGAGCCGTCGGCGGCCACCCGCATCTCGTAGTTCTCGGTGCCGACCCAGGCGTGGAAGTCGCGCGCCCCCGCCTGGCGGGCCAGCCGATCGAGCTCCTCGGCCAGCTCGGCGGTCACCGCGACCTTCTCGTCGTCGCGGGACGCCGTGAGATAGAGGTCGTTGAGGTCGAGCAGCCGACCGAGCTCGGTCACCGGGTCGGCGTGGTCGTCGACCCGGAGGTCGACGGCGATGTCGTCGAGCCCGCCGTAGCCCGCTCCGTCGCGCACCACCAGCAGCGCCGCCGACTGCCGACCCCGGCTGTCACCACCCGCCGCGTCGCCCGCGGCGAGCGCGGCCAGCAGCGTGTGGGCGAGCGGGGCCTCGGGGTCGGCGTCGAGGAAGGCCCGCTCGATGGCGGCGACGACGTCCTCGCCGGTGAGGATGTTGCCCTGGACGGCGTAGCCGGGGCCGGTGCGCCCGCCCGCCCAGTCGAAGCACTCCGGCCCCGTGTGCGAGGCGGCGGTGCCGTCGACGTCGACGATGCCGACCTGGCGGTGGTCGCGGCCCTCGTCGTCCTCCAGCAGCCGCTGCAGGGCCACCGGGGCGGTCGCCCCGTCGTCGAGGTGGGCGAGGGCCTGGCCCTTGTAGGCGACGTTGGCGTCGGCCTGGGTCGCGATCGCGCCGACGCCCGCGACGGCCGCGGGCACCGCGGACCCGACCGCGAGGAACTTCGACGCCACCGCCACGCCCCAGGACTCACCGTCGGCAGAGCGGGCCACGATCGAGAAGGTCATGCCCCGAGGTTAGTGGTCGGCTCCGTGACGCAGACGACGGCGCCGCGGCGCCCACCGTGGGACGATGCGCAGGGAGGCTGCCATGGCTGCCGACGTACACCGGCCCGCCACGCTGGCGCGGGTGATGGGGCCGCGGCTGCTGCTGCTCTTCATCGTCGGCGACATCCTCGGCGCCGGGGTGTACGCCGTCACCGGCCAGCTCGCCGGCCTGGTGGGCGGGGTGGCCTGGCTGCCGTTCCTGCTGGCGTTCGTCGTGGCCACGCTGACCGCCCTGTCCTACCTCGAGCTCGTGACGAAGTACCCCCAGGCCGCCGGCGCCGCGCTCTACGCCCACCGGGCGTTCGGCATCCACCTGGTGACCTTCCTGGTGGCGTTCGCCGTCGTCTCGTCGGGCATCACCTCGGCGGCCACCTCCTCCCACGTGCTCGCGCAGAACCTCCTGGCCGGCCTCGAGGGACTGGGGCTGGACCTCGGGCTGGGCCGCACCGGCACCACCGCCGTCGCCATGGCGTTCATGGTCGTCCTGGCGGTGGTCAACCTGCGCGGCGTCGGCGAGAGCGTGAAGTTCAACGTGATCCTCACCCTGGTCGAGATCACGGCGCTGGGCGTGGTGATCGGGGTCGGCTTCTGGGTGATCGCCCGCGGCGACGGCGACTTCTCCCGGGTGGTGGTCTTCGACGACCCCGGCGACAAGGGGCTCTTCCTGGCCGTCACCGCGGCCACGTCGATCGCCTTCTTCGCCATGGTCGGGTTCGAGGACTCGGTCAACATGGTCGAGGAGACCAAGGACCCCGAGCGGATCTTCCCCCGGGTCATGCTCACCGGCCTCGGCATCGCGGTGCTGCTCTACATGCTGGTCGCGGTGTCCGTCGTCGTGGTGCTGACGCCGGGACAGCTCGAGGTCATCAACCAGTCGGCGGGGCGAGCGCTGCTCGAGGTGGTCGCCACCGGCTCGCCGGGGTTCCCGATCGACAAGGTGTTCCCGTTCATGGCGGTCTTCGCCGTCGCCAACACCGCGCTGATCAACATGCTGATGGCCAGCCGGCTGCTCTACGGGCTGGCCCGGCAGCGGGTCCTGCCGGGGGTCCTGGGGAGGGTGTCGTCGCGGCAGGTGCCGTGGACGGGCATCCTCTTCTCGACGGGGCTGGCGCTGGCGCTGATCTGGTACGTCGCCGGGCAGGCCGACAGCAACGTCGTCGGCCAGCTGGCCGGCACCACCTCGCTGCTGACCCTGGCGGTCTTCGCGGTGGTCAACGTCGCGTGCCTGGTGCTCCGGCGGGAGCGGGTGGCCGGCGCCTTCCGCGCGCCGGGGCCGGTGCCGCTCCTGGCCGGCACGCTCTGCCTGTTCCTGATCGGGCCGTGGGCGGGCCGCCCGGGGCAGCAGTACGCCCTCGCCGCCGTCCTGATGCTGCTGGGCATGGCCCTGTGGGCGCTCACCCGCCTCAGCGCCCGCCGTCGCTGACCCGGGCCCAGCGGGCGGATGCGGCACCCGGGGCGCGGGGCGACGCCGTACCCTGGTGCGGTGACCATCCCGAGCCTGGAGGCCCTGCACGCCGTCGGCGCCGCCCAGCAGCCGACGTACCCCGACCGAGCCGCGCTGGACAGCGCCGTGGCCCGGCTGCGCACCATGCCTCCGCTGGTCTTTGCCGGCGAGTGCGACGACCTCAAGGACAAGATCGCCGCGGTCAGCCGTGGCGAGGCGTTCCTGCTCCAGGGCGGCGACTGCGCGGAGACCTTCTCCGGGGTCACGGCGGAGAACGTCCGCAACAAGCTGCGGGTGCTGCTCCAGATGGCCGTCGTGCTGACCTACGCCGCCTCGGTCCCCGTGGTCAAGCTGGGCCGGCTGGCCGGCCAGTACGCCAAGCCCCGCTCGTCGGACCAGGAGACCCGCGACGGGATCACGCTGCCGGCCTACCGCGGCGACGCCGTCAACGGCTTCGACTTCACCGCCGAGTCGCGGATCCCCGACCCGCAGCGGCTGGTCGAGGTCTACCACGCCTCCGCGGCCACGCTGAACCTCGTGCGCGCCTTCGTCACCGGCGGCTACGCCGACCTGCGCCAGGTGCACACCTGGAACACCGACTTCGTCCGCGGCTCGGTGGCCGGCCAGCGCTACGAGGCGCTGGCCGCCGAGATCGACAAGGCGATGGCGTTCATGGAGGCGATCGGCGTCGACACCGACGACCTCCGTCGCGTCGACTTCTACTCCAGCCACGAGGCGCTCCTCATGGAGTACGAGCACGCGATGACGCGGATCGACTCCCGCACCGAGCTGCCCTACAACGTCTCGGGCCACTTCGTCTGGATCGGCGAGCGCACCCGCCAGCTCGACGGCGCCCACGTCGAGCTGTTCCGCCACCTCCGCAACCCGATCGGCTGCAAGCTGGGCCCGAGTGCGACGCCCGACGACGCGCTGGCGCTGGCCACCAGGCTCAACCCGGACAACGAGCCCGGCCGGCTGACGTTCATCACCCGGTTCGGCGCGGGCAAGATCCGCGACGGCCTGCCCGCGCTGGTCGAGAAGGTCACCGCCGAGGGGATGAACGTCGCCTGGGTGTGCGACCCGATGCACGGCAACACCTTCGAGACCGCCAACGGCTTCAAGACCCGCCGCTTCGACGACGTGATCGACGAGGTGCAGGGCTTCTTCGACGTGCACCGCAGCCTCGGCACCTGGCCCGGCGGGATCCTGGTCGAGATGACCGGCGACGACGTCACCGAGTGCGTCGGCGGCGGCGAGGAGATCGACGAGGCCGGGCTGGCCCACCGCTACGAGTCCGTGGTCGACCCGCGGCTCAACCGGGTGCAGAGCCTGGAGCTGGCGTTCCTCGTCGCGGAGATGCTCCGCGCCGCCGAGCGCGAGCGCGCCTGACGCCGTCGTGATCGACCTCCGCTCCGACACCCTCACCCGCCCCACCGAGGCGATGCGGTCCGCCATGGCCCGGGCCGAGGTCGGCGACGACGTGTTCGGCGAGGACCCCACCGTGCTCGCCCTGCAGGAGCGGGTTTCCGACCTGCTGGGCCACGAGGCGGCGCTGTTCACCCCGACCGGCTCGATGGCCAACGTGCTCGCCGTCCGGTCGCTGGTCGGCCCCGGGCAGGAGGTGCTCTGCGAGTCCTCCGCCCACATCGCCCGCGCCGAGCTGGGCGCCCACGGCGCCTACACCGGCCTGACCATGCGCACCTGGACCCATCCGCGGGGCGGGGTCGACCTGCCGGCGCTGCAGCGGCTGTTCGCGCCCGACATGGGCCCGTTCTTCGTCGCCACGGCGGCCGTGTCGGTCGAGAACACCCACAACTTCGCCGGCGGCACCGTCGCGCCGCTCGCCGACCTGCAGGCGCTGCGCGGCTGGGCCGACGAGGTCGGCACCCGGATCCACCTCGACGGTGCCCGGCTCTGGAACGCCCACGTCGCCACCGGGGTCCCGCTGCGCGACTACGCCGCCGTGGCCGACGTGCTGGCCGTCTGCCTGTCCAAGGGACTCGGGGCGCCGGTGGGCTCGCTCGTGGTCGGCAACGCCGCCGCCGTCGCCGAGGCGCGGGTGTGGCGCAAGCGGATGGGCGGCGGGATGCGGCAGGTCGGGGTGCTCGCCGCGGCGGGGCTGCACGCGCTGGACCACCACGTCGAGCGGCTGGCCGAGGACCACGAGCACGCGCGGCTGCTCGCCGAGGCATGCGGGGCCGACCCCGCCGAGGTGGACACCAACATCGTGGTGTTCGAGCGGCCCGACGCCGCGGCGTACGTCGCCTCCGCGGAGGAGGCCGGCGTCCGCGTCGCTGCCGTCGGGCCGACCACGGTGCGGCTGGTGACCCACCTCGACGTGACGAGGGCCGACGCCGAGCGGGCGGCGGCGCTGCTCGCGCGTCTCTAGCGACCTGCCGGGGCTCACCCGGCACCGGCCTCAGCCGGCCGGCACGCCCTTGATCCGGATCTCGCTGATCGCGGTGTAGTTGCGCCCGAGCCGTCCGGGCATCGGCGCGGTGACGTCGACCAGGCGGAGCCGGATGGTGCGGGTGACCTCGCCGTCCACCTTCGTCATCTGCATCTCGGGGCGCTGCCGGAGGTCCTGCTCGAGGACCGAGCCGTCGTCGAAGGACCAGGTGACGGCGGTGATCCGGCGGTTGCGTGGGTACCACCGGACGGTGCGCCCCTGGCGGTCGACGTCCTCCTTGGCGTAGCCGTTGACCAGGCCGACCCTGCGCACCTCGGTCGGCTCCGCGAGCCGGATGGTGATCAGCGCGTCGGTGCCGTCGCCGGACATCCGCCAGGTCGTGGTCGGGTCGCCGTCGAACATCTGGGCCGCGGTGTAGCGCACCGGCCGGCCGTCGACGTCGCGGCCGGGTGGGGCGCTCTCGGGCACCAGAGCCGTGGCCGTGGCGGCCACGTTGCGGCTCTTGCCTGGTCGGGCCTTCTCCTTGTCCTTCTCCGAGGCGCCACCCTGACCGCGGTCGTCGGTCTCGTCGGTCTCCGCGTCGCCGTCGGCGGCGGCGCCTGTGCCACCGGGGTCGGTGTCGGCGCCCGCCACCGCGTCGGCGGGCGCATCGCTGGCGGTGGCGTCGCCGCCGGGGCGGAACAGCAGCCAGATGGCGGCGACCAGGAGCAGCCCGACGGCGGCGACGGCCAGGAAGATCCACGGCAGGAGGTCGCTCATCGACCGGTCGCGTCCCTCGACGGCCGTCGGGGCCACGGCCGGGGTGGGCGGCTGGCGGGGGGACACCACCTCGTCGGCGAACAGCGGGAACCGGGCGTTGGACGGCCCGCGGTCGACGAACGGCGACGGCTCCGCCGACGGAGGGGGTACGACGGGAGGTGCGGCGTGCCGGCCCGGGACGGTGTCGGTGGCCACGGCCGGACGCTCGGCGGTGTCGCCCGCGTCGTCCCCGACGTCGACGGCGCGCATCCGCACCGAGGTGTGGCCGGCGGCCCCGGGCTGGGCGTAGCGGGTCGCGACGGTGCCGCAGCGGGCACAGACCGGGGCCTCGCCCAGGTCGTGGCCACACCGTGCGCAGAACGCCATCGGCTCCTCCCGTCCGGTGTCGCAGAGCGCCACCACGCCGGCGGCCCCACACCGCCGACCGCACCAGGGTAGGTCAGCCGGGCCCCGTTGCCGAGACCCCCGACCAGCGACGGACGCCCGGCCGTCGAGGCTCACACGGCGAGGTGGGGCACCTCCGCCTCGATCTTGCGGCGCGGCGCCAGCTCGACCATCAGCATCGCGGCCAGCACCAGGAGGCCGCCCAGCCCCATCCGGACCGTCAGGCTCTCGCCGCCGAGCAGCACGGCGAAGGTGGCCGCGAAGACCGGCTCCATGGTCATGATGATCGCCGTCCGGGTGGGGGGCAGGTGGGCCTGCGCCCAGGTCTGGCCGAGCATGGCCAGCGCACCCGCGAAGACCGCCATGTAGCCGATCGCCAGCCAGTCACCGGGGCGGTCCGGCAGCACCACGCCGTCCGGCGCGGTGGCGACGAAGCAGAGCACCGCGATGACGATCACCTGCAGGATCGCCATGCCCAGCGCCTCCTCGGGGCGCGACCACGCGCCCAGCCCCACGATGTGGGCGGCGTAGAGGACGGCGGCGACCAGCGTCAGCGCCTCGCCGTAGCCGATGGAGAGGCCGTCGAGGGTCAGCACCGCGAGCCCGGCGGTGGCGACGGCGACGGCGAGCCAGGTCAGCCGGCCGATCCGGGTGCGCAGCACCAGCGCCGCCAGCAGCGGCGTGCACACGACGTACATGCCGGTGATGAAGCCCGACACGCTCGCCGGCGTGTGCGCGAGCCCGGCGGTCTGCAGCACCTGGGCGACGCCGTAGATGGCGCCGAGCACCAGCGCGTGCCTCCGCGACGCGGGGGAGAGCCGGCCGAGCGCCCGCGGAGCGATGGCCACCAGGAACACCGCCGCGAGGGCGAACCGGACGGCCAGGAAGTCGAGGGTCGGCACCCGGTCGAGGAGGCCCTTGATCAGCGGGAAGGTCGACCCCCACACGGCGGTGACGGCGAGCAGGGTGACCGTGGCCAGCAGCCGGGTGCGCAGCGGGGTGGCCGGCGGGGTGGGCGGCGTCGGGCCGGTCATGGACGGGCCTCCGCGCGCAGCCGCTCCAGCAGCGCCAGATCGGGGTTGCCGGGCTCCCGCGACCCGGGGGTCTCCAGGATGAACGGCACGCCCTCGGTCGCGGGGTGGGCCAGCAGCTCGGCGAAGGCCGCGACGCCGAGGTGCCCCTCGCCGAGGCGCTCGTGCCGGTCGCGCAGGGACCCGCGGACGTCGAGGGAGTCGTTGGCGTGCACCAGCCGCAGCCGGCCCGGCCCGCCGATCTCGAGGATGCGGTCGACCACCGCCGTGGTGCCC
>JAUILS010000087.1 GCA_030432975.1 Actinomycetes bacterium | reverse complement strand
CGGGGTCGGTCGACGTCGACGCCCAGTCGCTGAGCAGCTCCGACACCGCGTGGTGGAACTCCTCGTCCCGGTCGCCGCGCGGCAGCATCAGGTAGGCGTCGTACTTGCCCTTGGCCATGCCCGCACGCAGCCGCGGGCCGTCGACGAGGAACCGGTCGAAGGGCACCAGGATCAGCCGCCGGGCGGTGGGCACCACCTGCCGCCACCGGGCGAACGCGGCGAGCACGTGGTCCTCGTCGGGGAGCCGGGAGTCCGAGACGAGCAGCGCGACCCGGCGGCCCTCCTCGCGGGCCTCGGCGGTGATCGCGGAGGCCTCGGCCGACGAGCGGGCGGTGCGCAGGTCGTACTCGCGGGAGTAGCGCCAGAAGACGTCGGCCATCGTGTCCGCGTGCTCGGCCGAGACGAGGACGATGACCGGGAGGGACGAACGGGCGTCGGTCACGCGCCTGAGCCTACGACCGCCCGTCAACGGGTTTCAGCCCGCGGACAGCACCCGGCGCAGGAACTGGCGGGTGCGCTCCTCCCGTGGAGCAGAGAAGATCTGCGCCGGCGGTCCGGACTCCAGGATCCGGCCGTCCTCGAGGAAGCACACCGACGTCGCCACCTCACGGGCGAAGGCCATCTCATGCGTCGCCAGCACCATCGTGGTGCCCTCCGCGGCGAGGTCGCGGACGATCCCGAGCACCTCACCGACGAGCTCGGGGTCCAGCGCAGCGGTGATCTCGTCGAGCAGCAGCAGCGCGGGACGGGTGGCCAGCGCGCGCACCAGCGCGACCCGTTGCTGCTGCCCGCCGGAGAGCCGGTCGGGGTGGGCGTCGGCCTTGTCGGCCAGCCCGAAGCGGGACAGCAGCTCGCGCGCCCGCTCCTCCGCCTCGCGACGCGGGACCCCGTGGACCTTCCGCGGCGCCAGCGTCACGTTGTCGAGGACGGTGAGGTGCGGGAAGAGGTTGAAGCTCTGGAAGACCATGCCCATCCGCCCGCGCACCGCGCGCCGGTCACAGCGCGGGTCGGAGACCTCCTCCCCCTGGAAGACGACGACCCCGTCGTCGATCTCCTCCAGCAGGTTGAGGCAGCGCAGCAGCGTCGACTTGCCCGACCCGGAGGCGCCGATCAGGCAGATCACGTCGCTCGGGGAGACCGTCAGGTCGATGTCGGCGAGCACCACCTTGTCGCCGTAGGTCTTGCGGAGGTTGGCGACCTCGAGGATCGGGCCGCCGGCCTGGGTGTTCTCCGGAAGCGCGGTCATCGCAGGCCCGCCCTCTCGCGCTCGGCCATCCGCCGCTGCAGCCAGTCGGTCAGCCGGGCGAGCGGGATGGTGAGGACGACGAAGAACAGCGCGACCACGACCAGCGGGGTGTAGTTGAAGTTGTAGTTGCCGTAGTCCTGCGCGGCCCAGACCCCGTCGAGCACGCCCACGACGAACACCAGCGCGGTGTCCTTCTGCAGCGACACGAAGTCGTTGAGCAGCGGCGGGATCACCCGGCGCACCGCCTGGGGTACGACGACGTAGCGCATCGCCTGCCCCCGCGAGAGCCCGAGCGCGTCGGCGCTGGACGTCTGGGAGGGATGGATCGACTCGATGCCGGCCCGGAAGACCTCGGCGACGTAGGCGGCGTACGACACCACCAGGGCGACGATGGCCCAGAACAGCCCGCTGTTGGGCACCCCCTGGAGCTGGAGGGCCGGCATCCCGAACCCGAACAGCATCACCAGCAGCAGCGTCGGCACGCCGCGGAACAGGTCGGTGTAGACCACGGCCAGCCCACGGACCGGCGTCAGCCACGGCGACCTCGCCTGCCGGGCGACGGCCAGCGCCAGGCCGAGGACGAGGATCAGCGGCTCGGCGATCAGGAAGATCACCACGTTGTAGCGCCAGAAGCCCGACCAGATCTCCCCGAACGACGCCCGGGCGTGCTCGGCGCTGAAGAAGGTCTCCTGCACCCGGGGCCATCCGGGCGAGCCGAGGATCGCCGCCAGCGTGACGCCGAGGAACACCACGACCGCGAGGGTCGCGATGGTCCGCGACCGCAGCGCCAGGCGCCGGCGTACGGCGCGCCGCTCGAGCTCGCGCTCGCTCGGCTGCCAGGCGGCGGTCACTGCAGGACGGGGACGTCGACCGTGTCGGAGAGCCACTCCTGCTCGATCTGGGCGAGGGTGCCGTCGTCCTTCAGCGACTGCAGCGCCTGGTTGACGCACGACACCAGCGGGTTGCCCTTCTCGAAGAGCATCCCGAACTCCTCCTGCTCGCCCACGGTCGGCTGGAACTGCCCGACGATCGTGCCCTTCGGGATCTCGACGGCGACGATGTAGAACGCGGTCGGGAGGTCGGCGAGGATCGCGTCGACCTGACCGTTGAGCAGCGCCTGCTTGGCGGCGTTGGTGTTGGGGAAGACGGCGGGGTCCTCGTCGGGCTGGATGCCGTCGCGGATCGCGGTCAGCGAGGTGGTCCCGGTCTGCGCGCCGAGCTTGAGCCCGGCGAGGTCCTCGAGGCTCGCGGCGTCGGCGGCGGGGCTGCCCTTGAGCGCGATCACGGCCTGCGAGGCCTGGTAGTAGCCGTCGGAGAAGTCGACGACCTTGGCCCGCTGCGGGGTGATCGAGATCTGGTTGATGTCGAAGTCGAAGCTCTTGGCGCCCGGCTTGTAGGAGCTGTTGAACGGCACCGTCACCCAGGTGACCTGGTCGGCGCTGAAGCCGAGCCGGTCGGCGACGGCGTAGGCCACCGCGGACTCGTAGCCCTGGCCGTTGGTCGGGTCGTTCTTGCGGAACCACGGATCGTACGCCGGCGAGTCGGTGCCGACCGTCAGGGTGCCGGGGGTGAGCACCGGCAGGGTGTCGGTGGCGCAGGGGTCGGCGGCCTCCGAGGGCGACTCCGAGGCGGTGTCGCTGCTGGTGTCGGAGGCGGTGGTGTCCTCCTGCGGCGCGCAGGCGGCGGCGACCAGGAGGAGCGGGGCGGCCAGGGCGATGCCGTAGCGGCTCCAGCGGCGGGACAGGGGCAGGACGGGCTGACGCATGGCGGCATCGTAGTGCGCCGCAGGCCCGGCCCGCGCCGCCGTCCGGCCGCGCGGGTTGCAACTCGTTGCATACCTCGCCTACCCTGCCGGTCATGGCCCTGGAGCACGCCCTCCTCGTGGCGCTCAGCGAGCGCCCGGCGGCCGGGCTCGACCTGGCCCGCCGCTTCGAGCGGTCGATCGGCTTCTTCTGGCACGCCACCCACCAGCAGATCTACCGCGTGCTGGCCCGGATGGAGGCCGACGGCTGGGTCGACCGGGAGTTCGTCGAGCAGCCCGACCGCCCCACCAAGAAGGTCTACGCCGTCTCCGACCGGGGCCGGCAGGTGCTCGCCGACTGGCTGGCCACCCCCACCCCGATGGAGCCGCTGCGCTCCGAGCTGGCGGTGAAGATGCGGGGCGCGTCCCGCGGCGACCGCGACGCCGTGCTCGCCGTGGTCCGCGACAACCTCGCCGACCACCGCACCCGGCTCGCGCACTACGAGCAGCTGGCCGCCCGCGACCACCCCACTCCCCACCGGCTGGAGGGCCAGGAGCTCGACACCTACCTGGTGCTGCGCGGCGGCATCCGGCTGGAGGAGTTCTGGGTCAGCTGGCTGGAGGAGTACCTCCACGCCCACGAGTCCACCCGCCCCGTCACCGAGGGAGCCCGATGAGCACCGCACCCGACACCGCCCGCCCGACGGCGTACCCCCACCTGCTCGACCCGATCGAGCTCGGCCCGCTGCGGCTGCCCAACCGCGTGGTGATGGGCTCGATGCACACCGGGCTCGAGGACCGGGTGTGGGACCTCCCGGCGCTGACGGCGTACTTCGTCGAGCGCGCCCGCGGCGGCGTCGGCCTGATGATCACCGGCGGCTACGCGCCCACCCGCCGTGGCTGGCTCAAGCCGCTGGCCTCCGACATGACGACCCGGCTGCAGGCGATGCGCCACCGCGACCTGACGGGGGCGGTGCACGACGCCGGTGGCGCGATCGCGCTGCAGGTCCTGCACGCCGGTCGCTACGGCTACCACCCGCTGAGCGTCAGCGCCTCCGCGGTGAAGTCGCCGATCACGCCGTTCAAGCCGTCGGCGCTGTCGGCCAAGGCCGTCGACCAGACCGCGACCGCTTTCGCGCGCTCGGTCGCGCTCGCGCAGAAGGCGGGCTACGACGCCGTCGAGATCATGGGCTCCGAGGGCTACCTCATCAACCAGTTCCTCGCCGCGCGCACCAACCACCGCGACGACGAGTGGGGCGGCAGCGCCTCGGCGCGGATGCGCTTCCCGGTGGAGGTCGTCCGCCGGACGCGCGAGCTCGTGGGCGACTTCCCCGTCGTCTACCGCATCTCGCTGCTCGACCTGGTCGAGGACGGCCAGACCTGGGAGGAGACCGTCGAGCTGGCCCACCGGCTCGAGGAGGCCGGGGTCACGGTGTTCAACACCGGCATCGGCTGGCACGAGGCCCGGGTGCCGACGATCATCACCCAGGTGCCGCGGGCGGCCTGGCGGTCGCTGACCGCGCGGCTCAAGGCCGAGGTGGGGGTGCCGGTCTGCGCCTCCAACCGGATCAACACCCCGGAGGTTGCCGAGGAGATCCTGGCCTCCGGCGACGCCGACCTCGTCTCGATGGCCCGGCCGCTGCTCGCCGACCCCGACTTCGTCGTCAAGGCCGCCGAGGGGCGCGCCGACGAGATCAACACCTGCATCGGCTGCAACCAGGCCTGCCTCGACCACGTGTTCAGCAACGACAAGGCCTCCTGCCTGGTCAACCCGCGCGCCTGCCGCGAGACCACGCTCGTGCTGCTGCCGGTGCCGGACGCCGAGCCGCGGCGGAGCGTCGCGGTGGTCGGCGCCGGCCCGGCGGGCCTGGCGGCGGCGGTGTCCGCGGCCGAGCGCGGCTTCGCCGTCACCCTCTTCGAGGCCGACGCGGAGCTGGGCGGGCAGTTCCGGCTGGCGATGGCGATCCCCGGCAAGGAGGAGTTCGCCGAGACGCTGCGCTACTACCGGCGCCGGCTCGAGGTGCTCGGCGTCGACGTCCGGCTCTCCACCCGGGCGACGGCGGCCGACCTGGCGGCGTACGACGAGGTGGTGGTGGCCACCGGCGTCGTGCCGCGGGTGCCGGAGATCGACGGCCTCGACCACCCGTCGGTGGTCTCCTACGCCGACCTGCTGTCCGGCCGCGCCACCGCCGGCGCGCGGGTCGCCGTCATCGGCGCCGGGGGCATCGGCGTCGACGTCTCGCACTACCTCACCCACGAGCCGGGCGAGACGCTCGAGGACTGGATGGCGCACTGGGGGGTCGGCGACCCGGCCGAGGACCGCGGCGGGCTCACCACCCCCCGCCCTCGCAAGCCCGTCCGCGAGGTGACGCTGGTGCAGCGCAAGACGACGCCGATCGGCATCGGCCTGGGCAAGACCTCCGGCTGGGCGCACCGCGCGGTCCTCAAGCAGAGCGGTGTCCGCCTGGTGTCCGGGGCGGCGTACGACCGCGTCGACGACGAGGGCCTGCACCTCACCGTCGACGGCCGGCCGACGGTGGTCGAGTGCGACACCGTCGTCGTCTGCGCCGGCCAGGAGTCGGTGCGCGGCCTCTACGACGAGCTGGCCGAGAGCCGGGAGACCGGCCTGCACCTCATCGGTGGCGCCGACGTGGCCGCCGAGCTCGACGCCAAGCGCGCGATCGAGCAGGGCACCCGGGTGGTCGCGGCGCTGTGACGCGCGGCGGCGGCCTCTCGGACGCCGCTCAGAACTCGTAGCCGAAGAGCTCGATGTCCTTGGCGAAGATCTCGCCGACGCGGGTGCGGGTGGCGTCGTTGTAGTAGCCCTGGTGCTTGCCGTGCTTGCTCACGTTGTGCTGCTCGGGCTCGATCAGCGGCAGGTTGAGCCGGGCGAGCACCGCGCGGATGTCGGCGTTGAACGACTCGGTGCGCCCGATGAAGTCGGCCCGCCGGTGCGGCGTGGTGAGGTAGTCGATCTGCGGGGTCCGCAGCCGCTTGAAGTCCTCCGGCCCGCGCATGATGAACTCCTCGAAATCCGAATAGGAGTCCGCCGCGACCCAGAACGGGTTCAGCTTCTTGTCACCGTGCTCCTTGCCGGAGCGCGGCCCGTTGAACTTGTTCCACTTCTCGATCATCGACCACCACGAGACCATCCGGGTCCACGGGTTCCTGACGAAGCCGAAGGTCCAGTATGAGTGCAGCTCCGGCTCGTTCTTGAGGATCCGCGTGAGCGTCGCGTGACGCGACGCGACGGAGCGGAGGTCGTCGATGTGACCCCGCAGCATCCGGTCGATGGAGACCCCGCCGGTCTTCTGCACGTGCACGAAGAGCATCCGGTGGTGGTCGGAGATCAGCACGGGTGCGAGGGTACACGTCCGGCACCGCCCGGCTCCCGTCGTGGGACACCGCCGTAGGCTCGCCCCCGTGACCCTCCAGCCCGTGGCTCCTGGCGCCGACCTGGTCCGTGACCTCACCGACGAGGAGGCGCGTCGGGCGCTGCCGGCCAAGTGGGGCTTGGCAGAGCCGGACGTGCTGCCCGCGTGGGTCGCCGAGATGGACTTCGCCCTCGCGCCCGTCGTCCGCGACGCGGTCCAGGAGGCGCTGGCCGCGGGGATGACCGGCTATCCGCGGTTCGGGCCCGGCGGCGAGCTCGGCGAGGCGTACGCCGGCTTCGCCCGGCGCCGCTACGGCCAGGAGGTCGACCCCGACCAGGTGCTGCCGACGGTGGACGTGACCGCCGGTGTCCGGGTGGCGCTCGACGTGCTCTCCGAGCCGGGCCCGCTCGTCTGCCCCGTCCCGATGTATGCCCCGCAGCTCGACATCGCCGCGGTGACCGGGCGCGCCCGGGCCGACCTGGTGCTCGACCCCGACGCCGAGCGCGCGGAGATCGACCTCGACCGACTCGACCGGCTCTTCGCCGACGGCGCCCGCACCCTGCTGCTCACCCAGCCGCACAACCCGTGGGGACGCGTCTTCACCCGGGCCGAGCTCGAGGGCATCCGCGACGTGGTGCTGCGTCACGGCGCCCGCGTGGTGAGCGACGAGATCCACGCACCGCTGGCGCTGCCGGGCGCCGAGCACGTGTCCTACCTCGCGATCGAGGGCACGGCCGAGCACGCCGTGGTGGTCACCGCGTCGTCCAAGGCCTTCAACACCCCCGGCCTGCGGTGCGCGCAGATCGTCACCGCCGACCCCGCGACGCGCGACCGGCTCCGCGACGTGCCGTTCCTGCGCAACGACTCGTGGTCGCCGTTGGGGGTGGTCGGCGCGGTCGCGGCGTTCCGCGACGGCGGCCCGTGGCTGGACGCCCTGCTCGCGCGGCTCGACGCCCAGCGCACGCTGCTGGCCTCGCTCCTGGCCGAGCACCTGCCGGAGGCGCGGATGCGGCCGCTCGAGGGCACCTACCTGGCCTGGCTCGACCTGCGGGCCTACGGTCACGACGACCCCGCCGACCGGATCCTCACCAAGGGCCGTGCCTGGGTCAGCCCGGGGCACGACTACCACCCCGGCCTTCCGGGCCACGTGCGCGTCAACATCGCGACCTCGCCCGAGCGTCTCACCGAGGTGGTCCGCCGGATGGCTCTCGGGCTCGTCGGCTGAGCGGCGGCCGCGTCGGCGTCGGGACCTGGGCCCGCGTCGTCAGCCCTCGCGGACGACCCGGAGCAGCGTGGCCCGACCGTGGTTGCGGGGCTGCGTGAGCCGCCGGCCGGCGTACTCCTCGGTGAGCCAGCGCCGCACGATCTCCTTCTCGTCGGGCCGGTTGGTGTCGTCGACAACGACCAGCGCGCCGTCGGCCAGCCGGTCGGCGAGCAGCGGGAAGGCGGGGTAGCGGGCCAGCTCAGCGATGGTGCCGATCGGGCCGTCGACGAAGAGCACGTCGATCTCGCCGACGTCGGGGAGCTGCGCGAGGTCGTACCACGGCGCGGTGCTGCCGTCGGGCAGCGTGACGTCGGTGAGCGGGGCGTCGATGACGACGGCGTGCTCGTCGGCGCCGTGTGCGCGCAGGTAGCCGCGGGTCTCCTCCGCGAACCCCGGGTCCGCCTCGAGGGCATAGACGCGGCCGCCGGCGCCGCGCTGCTTGAGCAGGAGCGCGTCGAGTACGGTCGAGGAGCCCGACCCGCAGTCGAGCACGGTCACCGGGCCGGGCGCCTTCTGGATCTCGTCGACGATGCTGAGGATGCTGCGCGCCGTCGCGGCCCAGCCGCCGAGCGCTGGCAGCGGGGCGGACGGGTCGGCCGTCTGCGCCACCAGCCGCTGGAGGTACGCCGTGTCGCTGGGCAGCTGGTCGAGGTGCCGGCGTACGCCCTGGATCTCGCGGCGGACGCGCTCACCCTGCCGGCGGACGACGTCGCGGTTGCGGTCGAGGAGCGCCGCGAGGCGCTCCTGCTCCGCCCCGCGCTGGCGACCCTGCCGGGCCACGGCCGCCATCCGCCGCTCGAGCTTGTCGAGCCGCAGGTGCCCCGCCGCCAGGGCGATCGCCAGCGCCAGCAGGCCGAGCCCGGCCGCCTCCCTCGCAAACCCGAACTCCGCCGTCACCGCCGCGAGGAGGGCGATGCCCGCGGCGACGGGGAGGGCCAGCCGGAGCAGGCGGTGCAGCATGGGGTCGACGTCCTTCGCCGAGGGTGTGGGACGCGGTCAGCCTAGGCCACCGCCGCGACACCGCCGCGACACCGCCGCGCGGGGCGGTGCGGTCCCCGGGGGCGCCGACCGGCTCCCTAGACTCGGGGCCGTGCGCATCACGGTGATCGGCTGCGGCTATCTCGGGGCGACCCACGCGGCGAGCATGGCCGAGCTCGGCCACGAGGTGCTCGGCGTCGAGACGGACCCCGCCAAGCGGGCGGCGCTGGCCGCCGGCACGGTGCCGTTCTACGAGCCCGGGCTGGAGGAGCTGCTGTCGCGCCACGTGGCTTCGGGGCGCCTGCGGTTCACCGACTCCGCCGCCGAGGCGGCCGCCTTCGGCGACCTGCACTTCCTCTGCGTCGGCACGCCGCAGTCGTCGTCCGGGCTCGGCGCGGACGTCAGCCAGGTGGACGCCGCCATCGAGTCGCTGGCTCCACATCTGACCCGGCCGTCGCTGGTCGTCGGCAAGTCCACGGTGCCGGTCGGCACCGCCGCCCGGCTCGCCACCCGGCTCGCCGACCTGTCCCCGGTGGGCGGCGAGGCCGAGCTCGCGTGGAACCCGGAGTTCCTCCGCGAGGGCTTCGCGATCAAGGACACGCTCGAGCCGGACCGGCTGGTCTTCGGGGTCGCCTCGGACGCCGCGGAGAAGCGGCTGCGCGACTTCTACGCGCCGATGATCAAGGCCGGCAGTCCCGTCGTCGTCACCGACTTCGCCACCGCCGAGCTGGTCAAGGTCTCCGCCAACGCCTTCCTCGCCACCAAGATCTCCTTCATCAACGCCGTCTCCGAGATCTGCGAGGTGACCGGCGCCGACGTCGTCGACCTCGCCGACGCGATCGGGCACGACGCCCGGATCGGTCGCCGCTTCCTCAACGCCGGCATCGGCTTCGGCGGCGGCTGCCTGCCCAAGGACATCCGCGCCTTCCTGCACCGCGCCGGCGAGCTCGGCGTCGACGACGCGATGTCGTTCCTCCGCGAGATCGACGACATCAACCAGCGCCGCCGCGAGTACGTCGTCACGCTCACCCGGTCGATGCTCGGCGGCTCGCTGATCGACCGTCGGATCGGCGTGTGGGGTGCGGCGTTCAAGCCCGACAGCGACGACGTGCGCGACAGCCCGGCGCTGTGGATCGCCGGGCAGCTCCAGCTGCGCGGAGCGCAGGTGTCGGTCTACGACCCGCGGGCCGGCGAGTCGGCGGCCCGGGTCTTCCCGACGCTCACCTACGCCGACTCCGCGCTCGAGGCCGCCACCGGCGCCGACCTGATCCTGCACCTCACGGAGTGGCCGGAGTTCCGCGAGCTGCCCATCGCCTCGGTCTCGGACGTCACCACCGGTCGGATGCTCCTCGACGGGCGCAACGTGCTCGACCTCGGCGCCTGGCGCGACGCCGGCTGGGACGCGCGGGGCCTGGGTCGGCGGTAGCGCGGCCCTGGACCTGAAGTCCTGTGCCAGGATCGCGGGATGCTGCGCCTCACCGACGTCATCATCGACTGCCCGGACGCGATGGCGTTGGCGGCGTTCTACTCCGAGGCGACGGGGCTGCCGGTCAAGGAGGACAGCACTCCCAGCTGGGCCGGCATCCAGGTCGATGAGATCGAGCTGGCCTTCACGCCGGTCGAGGACTACCGCGCCCCGCAGTGGCCCGACGCCGAGCATCCCAAGCAGTTCCATCTCGACTTCGAGGTCGACGACATCGAGGCCGAGGAGCGCCGCATCGTCGCCCTGGGCGCGACCCTGCGGCTTGACCACACGGACGACGACGGCTACGGCTTCCGCGTCTACGCCGACCCGGTCGGCTACCCCTTCTGTCTGTGTCGCAACCGGGGCGTCGAGTGGACCGACCAGCGCCCGGTGTGGCCTGAGCGCGGCGAGTAGCTCCGCGCTCGATCACTTGCCTCGTCGCTCGATCACGGGGAGCCAGGCGTCGCCTTGCATGTCCTCGCCGAGAACTCATTTCGAGTGCGAGGTTCGGTGGAGCCTGGAAGCGCTCTTCCCCATGGCGAGGGCGGGAACTGTCATGGGTACGGAGCCCTCGAGATCGGCCGTCTTGGGGAGTTCGTCGAGTAGATCGACCCGCGCGAGGAGCGCCAGAGTGGTGCGTACTCAGACCGGACCGTCGCCTGTCGCGTTCTGCCATGCCCGGCCGAACTCTTCTTCGCTGATCTCCATGCGAGCGTACTGAGGGTCGCCCAGGTCAAAAGGCGGGTTGAGGGGCCAGTCACGTGGGGTTGACGCCTCGAAGGTCCCGTCAGCCCGAACCTCCACCTGTCGGAGGCGACGCCCCGTGCTGTCGTGCTCAGTGAACCACTGGCCGGGGTCGACATCAGGGTCAGCAAGTCTCAGGTAGACACGCTCCTTGCCCATCAGTTGGCCGTAGGCCGGGTCCTGCTTCTGCTGAGCGCGTTGCCTCGCCATCTGCGCCAACGGGCCTTCGGCTGCCTCGACGAGGTCGAGCTCCTGGAGGTCCCAGGTTTCGACCGAGGCTTGGGTCTGCGGATCGTCGATGACCTCGACCTCAGCGAAGGTGTCGGTGATCTCACTCGCCGCTCCGGCGCGAATCCACCACCACAAGGCGCCCATCCCATAGTCGTGGCAAACGAGATACCGGCTGGTCACCACTGCATCCTGACACGCGCGGGCTCGTCCGTTCCTCGGCACGTTCGCGCTCGACCAGCTGCAGATGTCGCCTACCCTCGAACGCTTCTGCTGGCCGGATAGAACAACTCGAGGTCATGCAGCGCTTCGACGGCTTGTTCGTTCACGTTCCGAACGTCCTGGCCGGCCGCGAGCTCCCGCACGAACAGCACCGCCTTCGGGCTGACGTAGCCGAAGCGCATGGCAAGCAGGCAACCGACGCAGTGGGCGGCGAGCCCACGGAGCCACAGATCGGGCGCCTCGCGACCGATCCGCAGACACCACGCCTCCACGAACTCGCGGTCATGGCTCTTCATCGCAAGCCCGACCAGCACGGAGTTCGCGATCCCGTTGGGGTTCACTCCCTCGATGGCTTGGCCGAGGACCCTGCGTGCGTACTCTTGGCTGACCAGGGGAGGGTCCTCATAGCGAGGCTTGTCGTCGTGCACGGACGAACAGTAGGCGGGCGCCAAAGCCCTGTCCGCCGGTTGGCGCACATCGGCAGATCCACGCTGGTTTCGAGATGGTCGCTTCGCGACCTCCTCAACCAGCGGTTCTCGCCGGAGGGCGAGCTGCTGAGCCTTCTGACAGCTGGGGTCACTCTCGCCGTGGTCGGTGTCGGATCGGTTGCACGGGGACGCCGACTCGTCGGGGTGGTGGGAGGAACTCGGGGCGGCCGTCGGCGGCCAGGCGGGCCTGCCAGGGGGTGTGGTGGACCAGCCGGTGGTGGTGGCCGCAGAGCAGCACCAGGTTGTCCAGGCTGGTGGGGCCGCCGTCGGCCCAGTGCACGAGGTGGTGGGCGTGGCACATCACCGGCGGGCGGGTACACGCCGGGAACGCGCAGTGCCGGTCCCGCGCGACCAGCGCCTGCCAGATCGTCGTGGTGACCAGCCGCCGCTCCCGCCCCACGTCGAGGACCTGGCTCTCGGAGCCGAGGACGACCGGGACGATCCCGGCGTCACACGCCAACCGGCGCACCGCGGCCGCCGACAGCCGCAGCCCATCCTCGGTCTCCCCCTCACCCACGCCCTGGCCCGCATCGAGCTCCGCGCGGAGCTCGTCGAGGTCGATGGTGACCGCGACCCGCGGCACGGCGCCGTGGCTGGCCGGCGGCAGCTGAGTGTCCAGGGCGTGCTGGGCGGTGGTCACGAGGGCGTCCCACAGCCGGGCACCATGGTCCCGCGGGTCAGCCTCCAGCGCGGCCGGGTCCTCCCCGGTCGGCTGCGGCCTGGTGAGCGGGAGCAGGGCGGCCCGCAGGATGGCGCCGTCCTCGGCCGACCCGCGGCCCTTGACGCGCACCCCACCCGCACCGTCGTCGGTCACGGTCAGGAACCGGCCCACATGTGCGGCCCGCTCCTCGCGATCGAGGGCGGCCTCCAGCCGCCGCTCCTCACGGTCCGGGTCCACCACCTGCGCCAGATGCCGACCGGCACGGGCCAGGTCGGTCGCATCCAGGCACCTGGCCTGCTGCAGCAGGTGTGTCTCCCCGCGGCGCCGCAGCAGCGGCGCACCGGGCAGCTCCTCGACGGCGTCGAGGACCACGTCGGCCTGCTCGGGTGAGACCGCGCCGTCGGCCAACGCCGCCGCCGTGGCGGCCCGGTCGCCGGTCAGTGCCTCCGCGCGGCGGACCACCCGACGCCCCGCCCCACGGCGCAGCCCACCGACATGGG
>JAUILS010000086.1 GCA_030432975.1 Actinomycetes bacterium | reverse complement strand
GACCGCCTCGGTCGCAGCCAAGAAGGCGGCGCCGGCCAAGAAGGCGGCGCCCGCGAAGAAGGCCGCGCCGGCCAAGAAGGCCGCGCCGGCCAAGAAGGCCGCGCCGGCCAAGAAGGCCGCGCCGGCCAAGAAGGCCGCGCCGGCCAAGAAGGCCGCGCCCGCGAAGAAGGCCGCGCCCGCGAAGAAGGCCGCGCCCGCGAAGAAGGCCGCGCCCGCGAAGAAGGCCGCGCCCGCGAAGAAGGCTCCCGCCAAGAAGGTGTCGGCGAAGAAGGCCCCGGCCAAGAAGGCCGCCCACCGGTCGCTGGCGGTCAAGGCCGACGAGGGGGCCTGGACCAAGGCCGAGCTCAACGAGGTGCTCACCGAGCTCCACGGCCACCGCGACCGCATCCACCAGCTCCTCCACGATCACGAGGTCGAGCTCGCGGGGCTGATGCGCGACGCCGGTGACGGCGCCGGGCACGACCAGGCCGACATGGGGGCGACCAGCTTCGAGCGCGACCAGGAGCTGATCGTGCTCAACAACGAGCGCGAGATGCTGGCGCAGATCGACCGGGCGCTCGAGCGCATCGAGGACGGCAGCTACGGCACCTGCGAGTCGTGCGGGGAGCCGATCGGCAAGATGCGGGTGATGGCTTTCCCGCGTGCCACACTGTGCATGTCATGCAAGCAGCGCGAGGAACGCCGCTGACCTCCGCCGAGGCAGACGGCACCCCCGACCTCCCGGCACCCCGGCGTCGGCGCGCGCTCTTCGCGGCGGTCGCCCTCACGGCCTACACCGCCGACGTACTGACCAAGGTCTGGGCGGTGCACGCGCTCAGCGACGAGGGCGAGGTCCCGCTGCTCGGCAGCGTCCTCCAGCTCAACCTGGTGCGCAACCCGGGCGCGGCGTTCAGCACCGGCACCGACTTCACCCTGGTCCTCAGCCTGCTCGCCATCACCGCCGTCATCGTGGTCCTCGTGGTCGCGCGACGGGTCCGGTCGGCCGGGTGGGCGGTGGCGCTGGGCCTGCTCCTCGCCGGCGTCGCCGGCAACCTCACCGACCGGCTGTTCCGCGAGCCGGGTGTGCTGCACGGCCACGTGATCGACTTCCTGCAGCTGCCGAACTGGCCGATCTTCAACCTCGCCGACATCTGCATCAACGTGGCGGCCGGGCTGATCATCCTGCAGGCCTTCCGCGGCGTCTCCGTCGACGGCACGCGGCACGCCACGGAAGAGGCCGCAGCGGCCGGCGCGGACGACGCGGAGCGCGAGGGCGACGGGTGACCCAGCACGCCGAGCACCGCACCGTGCTGGTGCCCGACGGGCTGGCGGGGGAGCGGGTGGACACCGCGATCGCGCGCATGTTCGGGCTGTCGCGCACCCGCGCGGCGGACCTGGCGAGCGAGGGGCAGGTGCAGCTCGACGGCAGCGTCGTCGGCAAGAGCGACCGGGTCACCCCGGGGGCGATGCTCGACGTCACCATCCCCGCGGTCGCCGACCCGCTCGAGGTCGTGCCGGAGGTGGTCGAGGGCATCGGGATCATCCACGACGACGAGTCGATCGTGGTGATCGACAAGCCCGTCGGGGTCGCGGTCCACCCGTCGCCGGGCTGGTCCGGGCCCACCGTGGTGGGGCACCTGGCGGCGGCCGGGTTCCGGATCTCGACCAGCGGTGCCTCGGAGCGGCAGGGCATCGTGCAGCGCCTCGACGTCGGCACCTCGGGCGTGATGGTGATCTGCAAGAGCGAGCAGGCCTACTCCGTGCTCAAGAACGCGTTCCGGCACCGCACCGTCGACAAGACCTACCACGCGCTCGTGCAGGGGCACCCCGACCCGCTGGAGGGCACCATCGACGCCCCCATCGGGCGGCACCCCAAGCACGACCACAAGTTCGCCGTGATGGCCGACGGCCGGCACAGCGTGACCCACTACGAGACCCTCGAGGCGCATCGGTTCGCCAGCCTGCTCGAGGTGCACCTGGAGACCGGGCGCACCCACCAGATCCGGGTCCACATGGCGGCCCTCAAGCACCCGTGCGTCGGAGACTTCCACTACGGCGCCGACCCGGTGCTGGCCAGGCGGGTCGGGCTCGAGCGGCAGTGGCTGCACGCCGTACGCCTGGGCTTCGAGCACCCCGCCAGCGGAGAGTACGTCGAGTACGAGTCGCCCTACCCCGACGACCTCGCGCACGCCCTCGAGGTCATCCGCGATGCCGACTGAGGCGGGAGCCGAGGAGATCGTGCTCCGGCCGGCGGTCGAGGGCAGCGACGACCAGCAGGTCGCCGAGGTCCACCTGCTGGCACGGCGCGCCGCCCCCATGCCCGAGCCGGTCCACACCGACGCCGCGGTGGCGCACTGGATTGGTCTTCGCCTCTCCTCCGACCCGGTGTGGGTGGCCGAGCGGGGCGGTGTCGTCGTCGGCTATGCGCGGTTCCCCGGGGCGTGGCTCGACGACCTCTACGTGCTGCCCGACCACCAGGGCCAGGGGATCGGCGGCGCGCTGCTCGAGGTGGTGAAGGCCCAGCGGCCCGACGGCTTCTGCCTGTGGGTGTTCGAGGCCAACGAGCCGGCGCGGGCGTTCTACGAGCGGCGCGGCCTGGTCGCCCTCGAGCACACCGACGGGTCGGCCAACGAGGAGCACGCCCCCGACGTGCGGATGGCCTGGCCGGGGCGCGACCCGCTCGCGTTCTATCGCAGCCTGATCGACGAGGTCGACGAGCAGCTGGGCGACCTGCTGGCCCGTCGGGCCGCGCTCACTGCCGCCGTCCAGCGGCACAAGGCGGCCGCCGGGCTGCCGGCCGCGCGGGACCTCCGGCGGGAGGCGGAGATCGCCGCCGCGCTGGCCGGCCGGGCCCCGGCCCTCGGCGAGGAGAGGCTGGAGCGGATCGTGCACGCGATCATCACCGAGAGCCTCGACGCCGCCGACGGCTGACGGAGCTCCCGCGCGCCGGGCTGTCGGCGCGTGGTGTCACGATCGTCGTACGCCGTCGCGTAGGCTGAGGCCCTTCCCCGAGACACCGGCCCCGGACCCACCTTCCGACCGGCTGACCTTGCCCGTCTCGAGCCCTTGGGAGCGCCCCGCCCGATGTCGTCCGGCGACTTCGTCCACCTGCACAACCACACCGAGTACTCCATGCTCGACGGTGCGGCCCGGCTCGACGACCTGTTCGCGCGCACCGCCGAGCTCGGCATGGGCGCGATCGCGATGACCGACCACGGCAACGTCTTCGGCGCGTTCGACTTCTACTCCAAGGCCCAGGCGGCCGGCGTCAAGCCGATCATCGGCATGGAGGCCTACTTCACGCCCAACACCCCGCGCCACGAGCGCAAGCGGGTCCGGTGGAACAACGGCGGCGACGACGACGTGTCGGGCTCGGGCGCCTACACCCACATGACGCTGCTGGCCGAGTCGACCGCCGGCATGCACAACCTCTTCCGGCTCTCCAGCCGCGCGTCGATGGAGGGCTTCTTCTACCAGCCCCGTGCCGACCGCGAGCTGCTGGCCGAATACTCCTCCGGCCTGATCGGCACCACCGGGTGCCCCTCCGGCGAGGTCCAGGTCTGGCTGCGCATCGGCGACTACGCCAAGGCCCGCCAGGCGGCCGCGGACTTCCAGGACATCCTCGGCAGGGACAACTACTTCCTCGAGCTGATGGACCACGGCCTGTCGATCGAGCGCCGGGTGCGCGACGGGCTGCTCCGGCTCGCCAAGGACCTGGCGATCCCGATGATCGCGACCAACGACTCCCACTACGTCCTGCGCGAGGACGCCCCCGCGCAGGAGCACCTCCTGTGCGTCTCCTCGGGCAGCACCATGGCCGACCCCAAGCGCTTCAAGTTCGACGGCGACGGCTACTACATCAAGTCCGCCGCCGAGATGCGCGAGCTCTGGGCCGACCGCAACGGTCTCCCCGAGGCCTGCGACAACACCCTGCTCATCGCCGAGCGGTGCGAGGTGGAGTTCACCGAGGGCAACGGCACCTACATGCCGAAGTTCCCCTGCCCTCCCGGCGAGGACGAGAACTCCTGGTTCGTCAAGGAGGTCGAGCGCGGCCTGCACGCCCGCTACCCGGCCGGCATCTCCGACGACGTGCGTCGTCAGGCCGACTTCGAGACCGGCGTGATCTGCCAGATGGGCTTCACCGGCTACTTCCTCGTGGTCGCCGACTTCATCAACTGGGCCAAGGACAACGGCATCCGGGTGGGCCCCGGCCGCGGCTCCGGCGCCGGCTCGATCTGCGCCTACGCCCTGCGGATCACCGACCTCGACCCCCTCCAGCACGGCCTCATCTTCGAGCGCTTCCTCAACCCCGACCGCGTCTCGATGCCCGACTTCGACATCGACTTCGACGAGCGCCGCCGCGGCGAGGTGATCCGCTACGTCTCCGACAAGTACGGCGACGACCGGGTGTCGATGATCGTCACCTACGGCACCATCAAGGCCAAGCAGGCCGTCAAGGACGCCTCGCGCATCCTGGGCTACCCGTTCGCGATGGGCGACCGGATCACCAAGGCGATGCCGCCCGCGGTGATGGGCAAGGACGTCCCGCTCAAGGAGATCTTCAACCCCAGCCACGACCGGTTCGGCGAGGGCGGGGAGTTCCGCGGGCTCTACGACTCCGACAACGACGTCAAGCAGGTCGTCGACACCGCCCAGGGCATCGAGGGACTCAAGCGGCAGTGGGGCGTCCACGCCGCCGGCGTGATCATGTCCAGCGAGCCGCTGCTCGACGTGATCCCGCTGATGCGCCGCCCCCAGGACGGCGCCATCATCACGCAGTTCGACTACCCCACGTGCGAGCGCCTGGGCCTGATCAAGATGGACTTCCTCGGGCTCCGCAACCTCACGGTGCTCGACGACGCCCTGGTCAACATCCAGCGCAACCGCGGCGAGACCGTGGTCCTGGAGGACCTCACCCTCGACGACCCGGCGACCTACCAGCTGCTGGCCCGCGGTGACACGCTCGGGGTCTTCCAGCTCGACGGCGGGCCGATGCGCGCGCTGCTGCGCTCGATGCGGCCCGACTGCTTCGAGGACATCTCCGCGGTCGGTGCGCTCTACCGCCCGGGCCCGATGGGCGCCGACTCCCACAACAAGTACGCCCGCCGCAAGACCGGGCGGGAGCCGGTCGAGCCGATCCACCCCGAGCTGGCCGAGCCGCTCGCCGACATCCTGGGGGAGACCTACGGCCTGATCGTCTACCAGGAGCAGGTCATGGCGATCGCCCAGAGGCTCGCGGGCTACTCCCTCGGACAGGCGGACCTGCTGCGCCGGGCGATGGGCAAGAAGAAGAAGTCCGAGCTGGACAAGCAGTTCGAGACGTTCTCGGCGGGCATGGCCGAGCGCGGCTACTCCCGGCACGCCGTGCAGACGCTGTGGGACATCCTGCTGCCGTTCTCCGACTACGCCTTCAACAAGGCCCACTCCGCGGCCTACGGCCTGGTGTCCTACTGGACCGCCTACCTCAAGGCCAACTACCCGGCCGAATACATGGCCGCCCTGCTCACCTCGGTCAAGGACGACAAGGACAAGTCCGCGATCTACCTCAACGAGTGCCGGCGGATGAAGATCCAGGTGCTGCCGCCCGACGTCAACGAGTCCGAGGCGACCTTCACCCCGGTGGGCAACGACATCCGGTTCGGGCTCACCGCGGTCCGCAACGTGGGCGCCAACGTCGTCGACGGCATCGTCTCCGCGCGCGAGGAGAAGGGCCGCTACGTCGACTTCAACGACTTCATGTCGAAGGTGCCGGCGCTGGTCTGCAACAAGCGGGTGATCGAGTCGCTGATCAAGGCCGGCGCCTTCGACGACATGAAGCACCGCCGCCGGGCGCTGGTGACCGTCCACGAGACCGCCGTCGACCAGTACGTCGACATCAAGCGCAACGAGGCGATCGGCCAGGACTCCCTCTTCGGCGGGCTCGACGACGACGCCGGTGGCTTCGGCATCACCGTCGCCGTCCCCGAGATCGACGAGTGGGACAAGATGACGCTGCTCGGCCACGAGCGCGACATGCTCGGGCTCTACGTCTCCGACCACCCGCTGCTGGGGCTCGAGCACGTCCTGTCCCAGGGCACCGACTGCACGATCGGCCAGCTGATGCTCGACGAGGAGCGTCCCGACGGCACCGTGCTCACCATCAGCGGCCTGGTGACGGCGGTGCAGCGCAAGATCACCAAGCGCGGCGACGCCTGGGCGATGGTGACGCTGGAGGACCTCGACGGCGCCATCGACGTGCTGATGTTCCCCAGCGCCTACACGCTGGCCGGCCCGCACCTCGTCGAGGACGCCATCCTCACCGTCAAGGGCCGGTTGTCCCGCAGCAAGGACCAGCCCGAGCTGCACGGCCAGGAGGTCAGCGTCCCCGACCTCAACGAGGGACCGTCGGGCCCGGTCGTGATCAGCCTGCCCTCCACGCGGTGCACACCGCCGGTCGTGGAGCAGCTCCGCGAGGTGCTCGCGACCCACCCCGGCATGACCGAGGTCCGGCTCCGGCTGCTCGCGCGCAACGGCACCACCGTGCTGCGGCTCGACGAGGGTCTCCGGGTCGCGCCCAGCCCCGCCCTGTTCGCCGACCTCAAGCAGCTGCTGGGCCCGGGGTGCCTGGCCGGGTGAGGGGCTCCCGTCCGACCCTGCAGGTCCTCCTGGTCGCCGTCGTCGGCGTGGGCGCCGGCCTGGTGGGCGGCTGGCTCTGGGAGAGCCGCTGGACGCCGGCCACCGGGGTGGCGCTCAACGAGACCTTCGTGCTCGACGGGCAGGGCGCGCCCGTCGACTTCAGCGGCACCGCGAGCTATGTCGCCTGGGCGCTGGCGGTCGGGGTGGTCGCCGGGGTGCTGGCGGGCCTGGTGACCCGCGACCGCGAGCTGCTCACCCTGGTCGTGCTGCTCGTGTCGACGGCGCTGGGGGGCGTCGCGATGGCGTGGCTCGGGCACGCGCTCGGCCCTCCCGACCCGGCCCCGCTCGCCGCCACGCTCGACGACTTCACACCCATGACCTCCGACCTGCGCGTCCACGGCGTCGCGCCGCTGCTGGCGCTGCCGGCGGGCGGGCTGCTGGGGCTGGCGGCGGCCTACGTCGGCGAGGTGGCGATTCGTCGCGTTCGCCAGCCGGCGGCCGAGCCCCCCGCTACGCTGAACTGGCACTGAGGCACCACTGCCACACGCCCGTGTCCGCCGCCGTGGCGGGCATATCGTCACCCGGGGGGAACTCGACCATGTCCGACCAGCACCCGACCCCGCCCGGCTCCGGGCAGGTCCCCGAGCCGCCGGCGTACTCCCCGGGACAGCCCGCCAGCCCGCAGGGCCAGCCCTGGCCCGGCCCCGGTGCGCCCGGCCAGCCGGAGTACCTCCAGCAGGGCACCGGCACGCCGCTGGCCGGTGACGGCGGGTCCGGTGGCGGCTCCGCGCGCAAGGGTCTGCTGATCGGGGGCGCCGTGGTCGGCACGCTGGCGCTGGCCGGTGCCGGCGCCTGGGCCGCGCTCGCGCTGTCGGGTGGCGGCCCCCAGCCGACCGAGGCGCTTCCCGCCGACACCCTCGGCTTCGTCAGCATCGACCTCGACCCGTCCGCGGGCCAGAAGATCGAGGCGATGAGGATGATCAACAAGTTCCCGTCCCTCAAGGACGAGCTCGGTCTCGACCCGAGCGACGACCTCCGCGAGGCGCTGTTCGACGAGGCGTTCTCCAGCGGCCCCTGCGAGGACAAGACCTACCAGGACGACGTAGCCCCCTGGCTGGGCAACCGCGCCGCCGTGGCCGCCGTCCCGGGCGACGGTGACGCACCCGCACCGGTCGTGGTCGTCCAGGTCACCGACGCGGACAAGGCCGAGGCCGGCCTCGCCGCGCTGGCCGAGTGCTCCTCGTCGCAGGACGACGTCGCGTTCGTCGTCGCCGACGGCTGGGCCGTGGTCACCGAGGACCAGGGCACCGCTCAGGCCGTGGTCGACGACGCCGCCGCGGGGTCGCTGGCCGACGATGCCGACTACCAGCGCTGGATGGACGAGCTCGGCGACGCGGGCGTCCTCAACATGTACGTCGCCCCGGGTCTGAGCGACGCGATGGCCGAGCTGCTCGGCGACGAGGCGTTCGGTATGTCCGCCGCGGACGTCGAGTCGTTCGCCGACTTCCAGGGCGTGGCCGGCACCGTGCGGTTCAACAACGGTGCGCTCGAGATGGAGGCCGTGGGGTCGCAGTCGGAGGCCATGGTCGCGGGCTCCAGCGCCGGCGCCCTGGTGGAGAGCCTGCCCACGGACACCGCGATGGCCTACGCCGCCAGCCTGCCCGAGGGCTGGCTGTCCGACCGCGAGGACGAGATCGCCCAGAGCCTGGGCGGCACCCCCGGCGCCGAGGATCCCTTCGGCCAGCTGTCGGCACAGCTCGGCCTCGAGCTCCCCGACGACCTCGAGACGCTGACCGGCGAGGCCTTCGCGCTCTCGCTGGGCGCCGATTTCGACCTCGACGCGATGAGCAGCTCCGAGGACCTGTCGGGCCTTCCCCTGGGCCTGAAGGTCCAGGGAGACGCCGACGCCATCCAGGAGGTGCTCGACAAGCTGTCGGGGCAGCTCGGCCCGCTCGCCGAGGTGCTCGGCAGCGACACCGCCGGTGACGTGGTGGCGGTCGGCCCCAGCGCTGACTACCGCGAGGCGCTGCTCGACGGCGGCGGCCTGGGCGACACGGCCGCCTTCGCCGACGCGGTCCCCGACGCCGACGGCTCCGCCTTCGTGGTGTTCGTCAACTTCGACGCCGGGGGCTGGCTGGACGACCTGGCCGCCGCCGACCCCGGCGTGGCCGACGACCTCGAGCCGCTGAGCTCGCTCGGGATGTCCGCCACCGTCGAGGACGACACGACCCACGTGCTGGTCCGGCTGACCACCGACTGAGGCCGCGCCGGCGCCCCGGTGCGCCTCACCCGCGGGTGAGGTCGGCCGTCACGGCGCCGGTGAGCCGCACCAGGTCGGCGGGCGCCAGCTCGACGTCGAGCCCGCGCCGCCCGGCGGACACGAAGACGGTGTCGTGCCCGAGGGCGGAGGCGTCCACGGCGCTCCGCAGCGCGCGCTTCTGGCCGAGCGGCGAGATCCCGCCGGCGACGTAGCCGGTGGCCCGCTCGGCGGCGGCGACCTCGGCCATGACCGCCTTGCTGCCGCCCAGCGCCCTCGCCAGCGCCTTGAGGTCGAGCCGGCCGGCCACCGGCACGATGCCCACCACGAGCGACCCGTCGAGCGAGGCGACCAGCGTCTTGAACACCCGCGCCGGGTCGACGCCGAGAGCCTCGGCGGCCTCGAGGCCGTAGGACTCGCTCCGCGGGTCGTGGTGGTAGGGGTGGACGGTGTGCGCCACCCCGGCGCGCGTCAGCGCCACGGTGGCCGGCGTACCCCCGGCGGACCTCTTCCTCGCCACCGCGTCGCCTAGTTGGGCGACCAGCGGGTGCGCGCCACCTCGGTCGCCGGCAACGAGGGGATCACCCGCATCGCCCTGAGCTCCGTGCGCAGCAGCTCGGTGACCAGCAGCAGCCGCTGACCGGCCCCGTCGCACTCCAGCAGCGACTGGCGCTCGGGCATGGCCAGCGGGGAGACGGCCGCCAGCGTCCAGGAGAGGTACGCCGGGTCGCGGGGCAGCGGCTCGGGGTGAGGGTCACCCCGGATCTCGAGCACCGCCTCGCGGTAGTCCTCGAACGTCGCGAGCGCCCGCGCCACGACCTCCTCGGAGGCGGTGTCGTCGCCCACGTCGAGCGTCGTGACGACGCCCTCCGGGAAGTCGCCGCTGGTGTGGAGCTCCTCGAGCCGCATCCGGTCGCGGCCGACCGCGACGATGTCGAAGGAGCCGTCGGCGTTGGAGCTGACCTCGGTGAGCTGCATCCGGCAGCCCACCCGGAACAGCGACTGGGCACCGTGGTCGCCCACCTCGTAGCCCTCGCGGATCGCCACGGAGCCGAACAGCCGTTCGGCCGGGTCGCTCACCCGCAGCAGCCGGTGGACCAGCGCGCGGTAGCGCTCCTCGAAGACGTGCAGCGGCACCACCACGCCCGGGAACAGCACGGTGTTGAGCGGGAACATCGGGAGCGTCGTGCTCACACGGCGAGGTTAGCCCCCGGGCGGGCCTCCGGCCTTCTCCCCAGGTGGTCACCGCGCGTCGGCGTACCGCCGCCGCACCTAGAATCGGGGCCATGATCCGCCGTATCGACCTCCGGGGCGCGAGCGCGCCCGTCGACTACCGGACCGCCGTGCCGCGGGCCGAGCTCGACGTCGAGGGCGCGCTGCATGCCGTCCGGCCGATCTGCGAGGCCGTCCGCGAGCGCGGGGTGCCGGCCATACTCGAGCTCTCGGCCCGCTTCGACGGCGTCGAGCAGACCGACATCGCGGTCCCGCCGGCCGCCCTGGCCGAGGCGCTCGAGCAGCTCGACCCCGAGGTCCGCGCCGGGCTGGAGGAGTCGATCCGCCGGCTCCGGCTGACCTGCGAGGCCGAGCTCGAGTCCGACGTCACCACCGACCTCGGGTCGGGCGCGCGGGTGACCCACCGCAAGGTGCCGGTCGAGCGGGTGGGCCTCTACGTGCCCGGCGGCCTCGCGCCCCTGGTCTCCAGCGTCGTGATGAACGTCGTGCCGGCCCAGGTGGCCGGGGTGTCGTCGATCGCGCTCACCTCCTCGCCCCAGGCCGAGCACGGCGGGCTGCCGCACCCGACGATCCTCGCCGCGTGCGCGCTGCTCGGCGTCGAGGAGGTCTATGCCGTCGGCGGGGCGCAGGCGATCGCCATGTTCGCCTACGGCGCCGGGCCGTGCCGTCCGGTCGACCTGGTCACCGGGCCCGGCAACATCTACGTCGTCTCCGCGAAGCGGCTGCTCAAGGGCGTCGTCGGCATCGACTCCGAGGCGGGCCCGACCGAGATCGCCGTGCTCGCCGACGAGACCGCCGACCCGGCCCACGTCGCCGCCGACCTGCTCAGCCAGGCCGAGCACGACCCGATGGCCTCGGCCGTGCTGGTCACCCCGAGCGAGTCGCTCGCCGACGAGGTCGAGGCCGAGCTCGACAAGCAGGTGTCCGTCACCCGCCACGTCGAGCGGGTGCGCACCGCGCTGGCGGGGCCGCAGTCCGCGGTCGTGCTGGTCGACGACATCGACCAGGGGCTCGCGGTGGTCAACGGCCACGCCGCCGAGCACCTCGAGCTGGTGACCGCCGACGCCCGCGACCTGGTGCCGCGCATCCGCAACGCCGGCGCGATCTTCGTCGGCTCCTACGCGCCGGTCTCCCTGGGCGACTATGCCGCGGGCTCCAACCACGTGCTGCCCACGGCCGGCTGCGCCTGCCACTCCTCGGGGCTGTCGGTGCGCTCGTTCCTCAAGGCGGTGCACGTCGTCGACTACTCCCGCGCGGCCCTCGCCGACGTGGCGGGCCACGTGACCGCGCTCGCGGAGGCCGAGGACCTGCCCGGCCACGCCGCCGCGGTGCGGGTGCGGTTCGAGGGCTGAGCCGTGACCACCGACCCCGACGGCCCCACCGGGGGGCCCGACGACCGGCTGCCTGACGACTGGCTGCCCGTGCGCCCCGAGCTGCGCGGCATCGCGCCCTACGGCGCGCCGCAGCTCGACGTGCCGGTCCAGCTCAACGTCAACGAGAACCCCTACCCACCCTCCGCGGCCTGCGCGGCGGCGGTGGGGGAGGCGGCCCGGGAGGCCGCCGCGCGGCTCAACCGCTACCCCGACCGCGAGTTCGTCGCGCTGCGCGCGGCCCTGACGGCGTACCTCCTGACCGACGGGGGCGTCGGACTGACCCCCGCCCACGTGTGGGCCGCCAACGGCTCCAACGAGGTGATGCTGCACCTGCTGCAGGCGTTCGGCGGGCCGGGGCGCACGGCGGTCTCCTTCGCGCCGACGTACTCCATGTATCCCGAGTACGCCCGGGACACCCACACCCGCTGGGTGGTGGGCCACCGCGAGGACGACTTCGGCCTCGACCTCGAGCACGCGGCCGCGGTCGTCGCCGAGCACCGGCCGAGCGTGGTGATCCTGCCGTCGCCCAACAACCCGACCGGCACCGCCCTGCCGGCCGCGGCGATCCGGTCGCTGGCGACGGCGCTGGAGGGGACCGGCCTGCTGGTCGTCGACGAGGCGTACGCCGAGTTCCGGCGCCCCGGCACCGAGAGCGCGCTGGCGCTGCTGCCCGAGCACCGCAACCTGGTCGTCACCCGCACGATGAGCAAGGCGTTCGCGGCGGCGGGCGCCCGGCTGGGCTACCTCGCCGCCGACCCCGCGGTGACCGACGCGCTGCGCGTCGTCCGGCTGCCCTACCACCTCTCGGCGGTGACCCAGGCGACGGCGCTGGCCGCCCTGGGCTTCGCCGAGGAGCTGCTCGGCAACGTCGACCTGCTCCGCCACGAGCGCGACGCGCTGGTCGACTGGCTGCGCGGCCGGGGCCTGCGGGTCGCCGACAGCGACGCCAACTTCGTGCTGTTCGGGACCTTCGACGACCGGCATGCGGTCTGGCAGGGGCTGCTCGACCGCGGGGTGCTGATCCGCGAGACCGGGCCGGACGGGTGGCTGCGAGTCTCGGTGGGGACACCGGCGGAGATGGCAGCATTCAGGCAGGCACTCGTCGAGGTGCTGCACAGGGCACCGGTCGCGGCCGGCGCCGATCAGGGTGAGAGAGAGGGACCACGATGAGCCGCACCGCCACGGTGGACCGCGCGACCAAGGAGTCGAAGGTCCACGTCGAGGTCGACCTCGACGGCACCGGCACCGCCTCGGTGTCGACCGGGGTCGGGTTCTACGACCACATGCTGACGTCGTTCGCACGGCACTCGCTGGTCGACCTCGTCGTCGAGACCGAGGGCGACACCCACATCGACGCCCACCACACCGTCGAGGACACCGCCATCGTGCTCGGGCAGGCGCTGCGGGAGGCCCTCGGCGACAAGGCCGGCATCCGCCGGTTCGGCGACGCCCTCGTG
>JAUILS010000085.1 GCA_030432975.1 Actinomycetes bacterium | reverse complement strand
GATGCCGGCCTGCACGATCAGCCCGACCCACGAGCGGTCCTCGGCCGAGAGCTCCTGGAACCACCCCATGTCGCGCTGCATCCGGGAGGTGGCCGTGGTGCTGAGCGAGCCCGTGGCCCGGGTCAGCGCCTCGGTGGCTCGCGCCCGCGACGGTACGCCGGCCGGTGCCGGCTGCCGGGGGGCCTGCTCGGGGGAGTCGCTCGCCACGGGCACAGGCTACAAAGCCGCCGCCCGACCCGCCGCGGGCGCGATCGTCGCAACGCCGGGGGCACCGGAGGGTTGCGAGCACCTGACCGGCGGGTAACATCCCGGTGTCCGGACAACCACCGGGCGACGAGAGGGGACAGCGTGGCCCACCGGGTGCAGTACCTCACGGTGCACGGCCATCGGCGCGCCTTCGTGATGAAGGGCAGCGGGCCGGCGGTGCTGCTGCTCCACGGGCTGGGGTGCGACCACCACACCTGGGACCCGGTGATCGACTCCCTGGCCCGCCACCACACGGTGATCGCCCCCGACCTGCTCGGCCACGGCGACTCGGACAAGCCGCGCGCCGACTACAGCGTCGGTGGCTACGCCAACGCGATGCGCGACCTGCTGGCGCTGCTCGAGGTCGACAAGGTCACCGTCGTCGGCCACTCGCTCGGCGGGGGCGTGGCGATGCAGTTCGCCTACCAGTACCCCCAGCTCTGCGAGCGGATCGTGCTGGTGGCCCCCGGCGGCTTCGGCCCCGAGGTGACCCCGGCGATCCGGGTGATCACCACGCCGGGCTTCCACCAGGCGACGGGCGTGCTGACCCTGCCGGGGCTGCGGCACGCCGGCGCTCTCGGGCTGCGCCTGCTCGCGCGGTCGCACCTGCCGCGCACCCGCGACCTCGACCAGGTCGCCGACATCTTCGACTCGCTCCGTGACGTCCCGACCCGCGCCGCCATCCGACATGTCGTCCGCGCGGTGGTCGACTGGCGCGGCCAGATCATCACGATGAGCGACCGCGCCTACCTCGCCGGACGGATGCCCACCTGCGTGATCTGGGGCGACGACGACCACGTGATCCCCACCCGGCACGCCGAGGTAGCCGAGGTGGTCGTGCCCCACGCACAGGTCGAGATCGTGCCCAACTCGGGCCACTTCCCCCACCGCGACCACCCGCAGCGCTTCGTCAAGATCATGCGCGACTTCATCCGCTCCACCGAGCCCGCCGACTTCGACGCCGACGCCTGGAAGGCCGACCTCGAGCACGGCGGCTCGGTGCGGATCCACCAGGCCGAGGCCGGACACGCCCCGGTCGCCCCGCTGCGGCGCCGCTCGTCTGCCTGACGACTCCTCCGGAAGGGCCCAGGCTCAGGCGTCGCCGCCCTCCTGGAGCACACCCTTGACGGCGGTGGGGTCGTCGATGCGGTACTCCGCGAACGCCTTGGTCACCGTGTCGGACGAGACCGCGCCGGCGTCGGCGAGGGCCTGCAGCGCCTGCACCACCACCGACTCGGCGTCGACGTGGAAGTAGCGCCGCGCGGCGGGGCGGGTGTCGGCGAAGCCGAAGCCGTCGGTGCCGAGCACGCGGTAGTCGCCGGGCACCCAGCGGGCGATCTGCAGCGGCACCGCGCACATGTAGTCGGAGACCGCGACGAACGGTCCGGCCGACCCCGACAGCGTGTCGCCGACGTACGTCGACCGGCGCGGCTCGTCGGGGTGGAGCAGGTTGTGCTCCTCGGCGGCGATGGCGTCGCGGGCCAGCTCGTTCCACGAGGTGACCGACCACAGCTCGGCGGCGACGCCCCACTGCTCGGCGAGCAGCTGCTGGGCGCGCTGGATCCACGGGAAGCCGACGCCGCTCGCCAGCAGCTGCACCCGCGGGGCGTCGTCGGGCAGCCCGTCGGGCGCGCCGGCGTAGTGGTAGATGCCCTTCAGCAGGCCCTCGACGTCGATGCCCTCCGGCTCGGCGGGCTGCACGGTGGGCTCGTTGTAGACGGTGAGGTAGTAGACGAGGTCCTCGCCGTGCGGGTGCTCCTCGGAGGAGCCGTACATCCGCCGCAGGCCGTCCTGCACGATGTGGGACACCTCGTGCGCCATCGCGGGGTCGTAGTGCACGACCGCGGGGTTGGTGGCCGCCAGCAGGGGGGAGTGGCCGTCGGCGTGCTGCAGGCCCTCGCCGGTGAGTGTGGTGCGGCCGGCGGTGGCACCGATCAGGAAGCCGCGCGCGAGCTGGTCGGTCATCGCCCAGATCGAGTCGCCGGTGCGCTGGAACCCGAACATCGAGTAGAAGATGTAGAACGGGATCATCGGCTCGCCGTGCGTGGCGTACGACGACCCGGCGGCCGTCGCGGAGGCCATCGACCCGGCCTCGGAGATGCCCTCGTGGAGCAGCTGCCCCTGGGGGGACTCCTTCCACGCCATCAGCAGCTTGCGGTCGACCGACTCGTAGGTCTGCCCGTGCGGGTTGTAGATCTTCTCCTTGGAGAACATCGAGTCCATGCCGAAGGTGCGGAACTCGTCGGGGGCGATCGGCACGATGCGGGGCCCGACCTCCGGGTCCTTCATCAGGTCGCGCAGCAGCCGCACGAACGCCATCGTCGTGGCGATCGCCTGCTTGCCGGAGCCCTGCTTGAGCTCGCTGTAGACGGCGTCGCCGGGCAGCTTCACCGGCACCGGGTCGACGCGGCGCTCCGGCACCGGACCGCCGAGCTCGGCGCGCCGGTCGCGGAGGTACTCCAGGACGTCGCTGTCCTCACCCGGGTGATAGAACGGCGCGGACCCGTCGGCGTTGTAGGCCTGGTCGATCTCCTCGTCGGTGACGGGGAGGTGGATCCGGTCGCGGAAGGCCTTCAGCGCGTCGGTGTTGAGCTTCTTCATCTGGTGGGTGGCGTTCTTGCCCTCGAGGGCCTCGATCGTCCAGCCCTTGACGGTGTGCGCCAGGATCACCGTCGGCTGGCCGACGTGCTGGCTCGCGGCGTGGAACGCGGCGTAGACCTTGTGGTAGTCGTGGCCGCCACGGGGCAGCAGCTCGATCTCCTGGTCGGTGAGGTGCTCGACCATCCGGCGCAGCCGGGCGTCGCCGCCGAAGAAGTGGTCGCGGATGTAGGCGCCGTCCTCGACGGAGTAGGTCTGGAACTGCCCGTCGGGCGTGGTGTTCATCTTGTTGACGAGCACGCCGTCGACGTCGCGCGCCAGCAGGTCGTCCCACTCGCGGCCCCAGACGACCTTGATGACGTTCCAGCCCGCGCCGCGGAAGAACGCCTCGAGCTCCTGGATCACCTTGCCGTTGCCGCGCACCGGTCCGTCGAGCTGCTGCAGGTTGCAGTTGATCACGAACGTGAGGTTGTCGAGCTCCTCGCGCGCGGCCAGGCCGATGGCGCCGAGCGACTCGGGCTCACCCATCTCGCCGTCGCCGAGGAAGGTCCACACGTGCTGGTCGGAGGTGTCCTTGATGCCGCGGTGGTGGAGGTAGCGGTTGAAGCGCGCCTGGTAGATCGAGTTGATCGCCGAGAGCCCCATCGACACGGTGGGGAACTCCCAGAAGTCCGGCATCAGCCGCGGGTGGGGGTACGACGACAGCCCGCGGCCGGGACCGTGCTGGACCTCCTGGCGGAAGTGGCCCAGCTGCTCGGCGGTGAGCCGCTCCATGAGGTAGGCGCGGGCGTAGATGCCCGGTGCCGCGTGTCCCTGGACGTAGACGTGGTCGCCGCCGCCGGGGTGGTTCTTGCCGCGGAAGAAGTGGTTGTAGCCGACCTCGTAGAGGCTGGCCGCCGACTGGTAGGTGGCGATGTGCCCGCCGACCTCCAGACCCTTGCGGTTGGCGGAGGAGACCATCACGGCGGCGTTCCACCGGATCAGCCGGCGGATCTTGCGCTCCATGTCCTCGTCGCCGGGGAACCACGGCTCGCGCTCGGGCGGGATGGTGTTGATGTAGTCGGTGCTGCGCAGCGCCGGCACGCCGACCTGCTGCTCGCGTGCCCGCTCGAGCAGACGCAGCATGACGTAGCGGGCGCGCTCGCGACCGCGCTCGCTGACCATGGCGTCGAAGGACTCGATCCAGTCCTTCGTCTCGTCCGGGTCGATGTCGGGGAGCTGGGTCGGCAGCCCCTCGTGGATCACGGCTCGCTGGGGTGCGGGGGTCTCGCTCACCCGCTCATCGTTGCACGTCGCCGCGGTGCACCCAATCTACCGACCAGTACGCCGGCCCCCGTCCGGCCGTCGTACCGTCGTCGCACCCTCGTCGGGCGGTCCAGCCCAGGGGAGCCAGGGTTGCGTGTCCCGCCGAACTTCGGTGGACTGAGGGCAGCCGGACCGCGGCAGGAGCGTGTCCGGGCCGTCGATGCGACGCATCGACCGAGACGAAGGTGGAGGGAGCCACGTGAGTGCGTCCGCGCAGGGCGGAGTGGAGCAGACCGGCCCGATCGCGCGACTCGGGTTCACGCAGGGCATGGTCGTCCAGGAGCTGGGCTGGGACGAGGACACCGACGACTCGCTGCGCGAGGCGATCGAGAACTCCATCGACTCGGACATGGTCGACGGCGACTACGGCAACGTCGTGGACGCGGTGGTGCTGTGGTGGCGTGCGGACGACGGCGACCTGGTCGACGGGCTGGTCGACGCGCTGACCGACCTCGTGGGCGGCGGGATGATCTGGCTGTTCACCCCCAAGGTCGGCCGTCCCGGCGAGGTGGAGCCCGCCGACATCACCGAGGCGGCGCCGATCGCGGGCCTCGCGCTCACGACCACCGCCGCCGTCGGCGCCGACTGGATGGGCACTCGCCTGGTGGCACCCAAGACGCCGGCCTGACGTGGCCGGGGTGGCCGGTCCGCTCGGTGGCGGCGGGCCCGTCGGCGCGCTCGCCGGCGACCTGCTCGGCCGCGGCCTGACCGCGGGCGCCGGGGCACGGGTGCTGACCCGCGCGGGCGTGCTGCGCCCCTACGCTCCCTGGACGCTCACCTCGCTGGCCACCACGCTGCTGCGCTGGGGGGTGGGCCCGGCCGGCGGCTTCCTGGCCACGGTGCTGCGTGAGCCCGACCGGGTCGCCCTGGTCGACGACGACGGCAGCCTGACCTACGCCGAGCTGCGCGACCGCAGCGCCTCCCTGGCGCAGGCCCTCGCCGACCGCGGGGTGGGCGAGGGCGATGCGGTGGCGCTGCTGGCCCGCAACCACCGGGGGTTCGTCGAGACCACGCTGGCGGCCTCGCTGCTCGGCGCCGACCTGCTCTACCTCAACACCGCCTTCTCGGGGCCCCAGCTGGTGGACCTGCTGGCTGGCCAGCGGCCCCGCCTCCTCGTGCACGACGCGGAGTTCGCGCCGCTGCTCGACGGCGCCGACGTGCCGCGGGTGGTCGCGGACGGGCCGGCCGACGCGGAGGACTCGATCGAGGCGCTGGTCGCGGCGGTGCCTCCGGCGCTGCCGCCACCGCCTGCGGGCCGCACCCGGATCGTGGTGCTCACCTCCGGGACCACCGGCAGCCCCAAGGGGGCGCCGCGCTCCGAGGCCGGCCTCGAGGCGGCCGTCGCGGTGCTCGACCGGATCCCGCTCCGCTTCGGCCAGCCCAGCCACGTCGCCGCGCCGCTCTTCCACACCTGGGGCTTCGCGCACCTCGCGCTGTCGATGCTGCTGGCGGCGCCGGTGGTGCTGCGGCGGCACTTCGAGCCGGAGGACTTCCTGCGCACGCTCGCCGAGCACGACTGCCGCAGCGCGGCCGTGGTGCCGGTGATGCTGCAGCGGGTGCTGGCGCTGCCCGACGAGGTGCTCGCCGCTCACGACCTGCCGCGGCTCCGGGTGGTCGCGTCGTCGGGGTCGGCGCTGCCGGGCGAGCTCGCCTCCCGGTGGATGGACCGCTTCGGCGACACGCTCTACAACGTCTACGGCTCCACCGAGGTCGGGTACGCCGGCATCGCGACGCCGCGCGACCTCCGGGCCGACCCCGACACGGCCGGCCGGCCGCCGTACGGCACGACGGTGCGGGTCCTCGGCGACGACGACCAGCCGCTGGACCCGGGGGAGCGGGGGCGGATCTTCGTCGGCAACGCCGTGCTCTTCGAGGGCTACACCGGCGGAGGCGGCAAGGAGGTCGTGGACGGCCTGATGTCGACCGGCGACGTCGGCTACCTCGACGACGACGGCCGGCTCTTCGTGGTCGGACGGGAAGACGACATGGTGGTCTCCGGCGGGGAGAACCTCTATCCCAGCGAGGTCGAGCGCTGTCTGGCCGGGCACCCCGACGTCGCCGACGTCGCGGTCGTGGGCGTGCCCGACGACGACTTCGGACAGCGGCTGCGGGCAGTCGTGGTCCTGGGATCGGACGGGGTCGGCGACGAGGCGACCGGCGAGGCGCTGCGGGAGTGGGTGCGCCGGCGGCTGGCGCGCTTCAGCGTGCCGCGCGAGGTGGTGTTCGTCGACGAGCTGCCGCGCAACGCGACCGGCAAGGTGCTGCGCGGGGAGCTGTGAGGCCCGCCTCCGACGGGGTGGGGTGCGCCTGACAGGATGCGCCCATGAGTGGGCTCGAGATCGGGGGACAGGCGCCGGACTTCACGCTGCGCGACCAGTTCGGCCAGGACGTCACGCTGTCGTCGTTCCGCGGCAGCAAGGCGGTGGCGATCCTGTTCTACCCCTACGCCTTCTCCAACGTGTGCACCGGCGAGCTCTCGGGCATCCGGGGCCGCCTCGACCAGTTCCTGACCTTCGACAGCGAGGTGCTGGCGATCTCCTGCGACCCGGTCTACGCCCTGCGCGCCTTCGCCGACGCCGACGGGCTCAACTTCCCGCTGCTGTCGGACTTCTGGCCGCACGGCGCCGTGGCCTCGGCCTACGACGTCTTCGACGAGGCCAAGGGCTGCGCCCGCCGGTCGTCGTACGTCGTCGACAAGGAGGGTGTGCTCCGCTGGTCGGTGCACAACGCGATGTCCGACGGACGCGACCTCGACGAGCATCTTCGTCAGCTCCAGGCCCTCGCCTAGGGGCAGATCGGAGATTTTGCCAACTTTTCCGACGGAAGGGGTTGGACAGCCCTGGCGGGCTGTGTACTGTTCAACTCGTTGAACCGCTGGTGACCCGAGACGCCAGCGGTTCGACTCATTTCAGGGCCGGTGACCGGCGCCGTCCGCGCCCGCCCACGGATGCGACCGCTGCCCGCTCCCGGCGTTAGGCTCTCCCGCGCGGTGTGCCGCCGATCGCGGCACCGAGGGCGCATAGCTCAGCGGTAGAGCTCTGGTCTTACAAACCAGCGGTCGCAGGTTCGATCCCTGCTGCGCCCACGTCGCGCCGATCGGTGCTCAGAGGAAGCCGCGTTCGCCGAGGACGTCCCGCAGCGTTGGGCTGCCGAGCTCCTGCAGGTCGTAGCGCACGCGGACGGCGGGCGGCTCGAGGTCGAGCACCCGCCGCAGGTCGATGGGCGTCCCGATGACGACGGTGTCCGCGCCCGACGCGTTGATGGTCGTCGCCAGGTCGTCGAGCTGCTGCTCGGAGTAGCCCATGGCGGGGAGCAGGACGCCGATGTCGGGGTAGGCGTCGAACGTCGCCTTGATCTCGCCCACGGCGAAGGGCCGCGGGTCGATCAGCTCGGCCGCGCCGAGCTGTCGGGCGGCCACCGTGCCGGCGCCGTACGTCATCCCGCCGCGGGTGAGGGTCGGCCCGTCCTCGACCACCAGCACGCGCTTGCCGCGCACCAGCGACGGGTCCTCCACCGTCGTCGGCGAGGCCGCCATCACGACCGCGGCGTCGGGGTTGACCGAGCGGACGGCGTCCAGCTCAGCCTCGATGCCCGCCCGGTCGGCGGTGTCGATCTTGTTGAGCACCACCACGTCGGCCATCCGCAGGTTGACCTCGCCGGCGTGGTAGCGGAGCCCGTCGCCCGGACGGTGCGGGTCGGCGACCACGATGGACAGGTCGGGAGCGAAGAAGCTGGTGTCGTTGTTGCCGCCGTCCCAGAGGATGACGTCGGCCTCCTGCTCCGCCTGGCGCAGGATGGCCTCGTAGTCGACGCCGGCATAGATCACGTTGCCCGCGGCGATGTGCGGCTCGTACTCCTCCATCTCCTCGATCGTGCACTCGTAGCGCTTGAGGTCGTCGAGCGTGGCGTAGCGCTGCACCGCCTGGGCGGCCAGGTCGCCGTAGGGCATCGGGTGCCGGACGCTGACGACACGCCGGCCGGCGTCGCGCAACGTCGTCTGGATCTTGCGGGTGGTCTGGCTCTTGCCGCACCCGGTGCGGACGGCGGTGACCGAGATGACGGGCCGGGAGCTCCGCAGCATGGTGGCTCGGGGGCCGAGCAGCCGGAAGTCGGCGCCGAGGGAGTGGGCCAGCGCGGCGCGATGCATCACGTGGTCGTAGGGGACGTCGGTGTAGGCGAACACCACCTCGTCGACGCCGTGCTCCCGGCACAGGTCGGCGAGCTCGGACTCGTCGTGGATGGGGATGCCGTCGGGATAGAGGCTCCCGGCGAGGTCGGCGGGGTAGCGCCGGTCGGTGATGTAGGGGATCTGGGTGGCCGTGAACGCGACCACCTCGTAGGCGTCGTTGTCGCGGAAGCAGGTGTTGAAGTCGTGGAAGTCGCGCCCGGCGGCCCCCAGGATCACGACCTTGGTGCGGTCAGTCATGAGAACTCCTCGAGGGGTCCTCGGGGTCTCCGGGACCCTCTGCTCGGATCGTAGCGCCGGCCACGCCCGGCGGACCGGTGTGCTTCGTCACCCCCGCAGCCAGGGGTGCGGTCAGGCCGGCGCGGGGTGCTCGTCGCTCGGGTGCAGCGCCAGCACGGCGAGCAGGATCAGCGCCCCGCCGACCAGCGCCGGGGCGGTGAGCCGCTCGTCGAGGAGCAGCGCCGCCAGCGCGGCGGCCGACAGCGGCTCCACCAGGGTGGCGACCGTCGCCGCCGAACCCGAGGTCGTGCGCAGGCCGGCGTAGAGCAGGCCGTAGGAGAGTGCCATGGTCCCGAGGCCGAGATAGAGCAGCAGCGCCGTCGTGCCCGGGCTCGAGGTCAACACCGGCTCTCCCCGAGCGGCGGCGACGGCGAGGAAGGGGAGCAGCGCCACCGAGCCGGCGAGCGTGGCGCAGGTGGTCAGCGCGACCGAGTCGACGTCCTGGGCCAGCCGGTGGCCGAGCACCGTGGTGGCGGCGTACGTCGCCCCGGCGACCACCGCCAGCGCCAGCCCCAGTCCGGGCCGGTCGCCGGCGGTGTGGCTGCCGGGCTCCGCCGTGGTGCTGATCAGGACCAGGCCGGTGAGGGCGGCGACGAGGACGGCGACCTCCCGCGGCGACGGCCACCGACGGCCGACGGCCTTCTCCCAGACGGTGGCGAGGACCGGCGCCAGGCCCAGGGCCACCACGGTGGCGACCGAGACGCCGACCAGCAGCACCGACACGAAGTAGAGCCCCTGGTAGGTCGCGGTGCCGACGCCCACCAGGACGGAGGCGACCGGGTGGCGGCGCCAGGCGGAGCGCACCGCGCCCATCCGGGAGGTGGCGGCGCTGAAGGCGACCAGGGCCAGCGCCGCGAGCCCCATCCGCCAGGCGCTGACCGTCATCGCCCCGAGCCCGTCGCGCTCGTGGATCACCGTCACGACCAGCCCGCCCGTGCCCCACAGCACGCCGGCCGTGACGACCTGCAGCAGGCCGAGGGAGGCGCGGCCGCGCGCGGGTTCGACGGCAGCCATCACGGCGTCAACCTACTGCCGCGGCCGGCCTCTGCTCGCCCGGTTCTCTCGTCTCGGGACGCCGCCGCCGAGGCCGACCCGGGTCAGCCCAGCCGCGCGAGGGTGACGGCGTAGTCGCCCGCGGGGTCGCTCCAGCGGTGGGCGACCTGGAAGCCGACCGCGGCCAGCTCCGCGTCGACCTGGGAGGGCAGGAACTTCGTGGAGATCTCCACCCGGATCTCCTCGCCCATCGCGAGATCGACCTCGAGGCCGGCCCCCGGGATCCGCACCCGCTGGGGGGCGTCGGCGCGGAGCCGCAGGTCCATCCGCTGCATCCGGCTGTCCCAGAACGGGACGTAGGAGAAGGCGTCGAGGTCGAAGTCGGCCCCGAGCTCGCGGTTGAGCACGGCCAGCGCGTTGGTGACGAACCGCTCGGTGACGCCGCCGGGGTCGTCGTAGGCCGCGATCAGCCGGTCGGCGCTCTTGACCAGGTCGGTGCCGAGCAGGAACCAGTCGCCGGGGGAGAGCTGGTCGGCGAGCGCCCCCAGGAAGGCGCCCCGCTCCTCGAGGTAGAAGTTGCCGATGGTGCCGCCGAGGAAGGCGACCATGCGCCGCCCACCCTCGGGCAGGTGGCCCAGGTGGAGGGTGAAGTCGCCGACCAGCGCGGAAACCTCGAGCCCGGGGTAGGCCTGGGCCAGCCGGGCCGCCGCCTCGCGGAGCGTGCCCTCGGAGACGTCGACCGGCACGAACCGCTCGAGCCGCCCGTGGGCGGTCAGGGCGTCGAGCAGCAGCCGCGTCTTGTCGCTGGTGCCGCTGCCGAGCTCCACCAGCGTGGTCGCGTCGACCGCGGCGGCGATGTCACCGGCATGGTCCCTGAGGATCGCCCGCTCCGCCTCGGTCGGGTAGTACTCCGGGAGGGTGGTGATCTCGTCGAACAGCCGCGACCCGACGTCGTCGTAGAGCCACGTCGGCGGAAGGGTGCGGGGCTGGCTGCCGAGACCTCGGCGCACGTCGTCGACCAGCGACCCCTGCTCCCAGCCGGGCTCGAGCAGCACCGACACGGTCGGCTCCCGGGCGGTCATCGCACTCCCTCGGGCTCGCCGCCGTCGGCGAGCCGGACCCCGGACAGCGCCCACCGGGAGGCCGGCGGGAAGAAGTTGCGGTAGGTCGCGCGGGCGTGCTCCGGCGGGGTCAGCGCGCAGCCCCCGCGGAGCACCATCTGGCCGGACATGAACTTGCCGTTGTATTCCCCGATGGCGCCGGCGGGCGGGTGGAAGCCGGGATAGGCGTGGTAGGCCGAGGAGGTCCACTCCCAGCAGTCGCCGTAGACCTGGCGCAGCCGCCCGGCACCTTCATCGGCCGTGCGGTCCGGCCGGGGTCGGGCCGCCTGCGGGTGGAAGGTCTCCAGGTCGGCGAGGTTGCCGGCCGGGGCGCCGTCGGCCTGCCCGTCGGCGACCACGGCGTGCTCCCACTCGGCCTCGCTGGGCAGCCGCTTGCCGGCCCAGGTGGCGAAGGCGTCGGCTTCGTAGTGACTGACGTGGCTCACCGGCAGACCGGGGTTGACCGGCCAGGTGCCGTGGAGGGTGTGCTCGAACCACACCCCGTCGACCTCGGTCCAGTAGAACGGCGCCCGCCAGCCCTCGCCGGTGACCCTGGCCCATCCGTCGGAGAGCCAGAGGTCGGGGCGTTGGTAGCCCCCGTCGGCCATGAACGCCAGCCACTCGCCGTTGGTGACCAGTCGGTCGGCGAGGCGGTAGGGCTCCAGCCACTGCTGGTGGCGAGGCAGCTCGTTGTCGAAGGAGAAGCCGGCGCCCTGGTGACCGACCTCGACCAGCCCGCCCTCGACGTCGACCCACCCGAGGTCGTCCGGCTCGCTGGCCGCAGCCGGGCTGCCGGCGTAGGCCGGCCCCAGGGGGTTGAGCGACAGGACGTGCTTGATGTCCATCAGCAGCAGCTCCTGGTGCTGCTGCTCGTGGTGGAAGCCCAGCTCGATCGTCGATCCCAGCTTGTCGAGGGTGCCGCCGTCGAGGGAGTCGACCAGGTCGCGCATCCGGGCGTCGACGTTGCCGCGGTAGACCCCCACGTCGTGGGCTCCGGGGCGGCTGATCAGGCCTCGCTGCGGCCGGGCGTAGCGCGGCCCGACGGCCTCGTAGTAGCTGTTGAACAGGAACCAGTAGTGCTCCTGGAACGGCGCGAAGCCGGACTCGTGGTCGGCCAGCACGAACGTCTCGAAGAACCACGTGACGTGGGCGCGGTGCCACTTGGTGGGCGACACGTCGGGCATCGACTGGACGGTCTGGTCCTCCGGCGACAGGGGAGCGGCCAGCCGCTCGGTGTAGGCGCGGACCTGGTCGTAGCGGGCGAGCAGGAGCTCGGCGTCCCAGCCCGCGGGCTCGCTCGCTCGGGTGGCGGTGCTCGTGGTCATCTCGACCTCCTGGCCGCGCTCGCGCCCGGCGCCGGTGCGCCGGTGTGGCGGCCGTCCTCGCGACTATAGGCAGGACCACCGACAGTCTTCGAGGGCCGCGGCCGGACGTCAGGAACTGTTCACCAGCGCGCCTGCGGACGCGGGCCGGTGCGCCAGGTCGGCGATCGAGCGCAGCCAGCGAGCGGCCTGGACGACCATCGGCTCGGCCTCGAGCCCCGCCTCCACCGCCCAGCCCAGCAGCTCGCGCACCCGCGGCAGGTCGCCGGTGGCAGCGGCGTGCCGGAGCGCGGCAGCCAGGGCCAGCGGGGCCGCCGTACGCCGCTGTGCCCCGGGGCCGCCGGACACGGTCGCGGCCCAGCGGCCGGGCAGGCCGTCGAGCAGTGCCCGCGGGTCGGCGGCCCCGCCCGCGATGCGTTCCCGATCCGTGGTCGCGCGGGACAGCTCGGCAGCGCAGGCGAGCCCCCACGCGAGCGTCGTGTGATAGCTGGTCTGCAGGCGGTAGAGCTCACGGTCGGCCGCAGGGTCGGACCCCTGGGCGAGGTCGGTGGCCGGGTCCCAGGTCGGGCCGGGCAGGAAGCCCCGGGCGTCGAACCGGGCGGCCAGCAGGTCGCGGACGCCCTCCGTGGCGGGGTCGGCGGGCAGGCCGAGCAGCGGCCAGGTCCACAGCAGCTCGGCGGCGACGTCGTCGTTGTCGGCGAGCAGGGCCGTGGCCAGCAGGGCGCGGGCGCGGCCGGCCACCGCCCGCCCGAGCGGCAGCCGCCACCGCCCCTGGTCGGTGGCGTGCAGCACGGCGTGGGTGAAGGCGTAGGCCTCCGCGAGGTCGCCGTGGAGCAGGTCGAGGTCGCCGTCGAGGTGGCTGGCGCTCGCCAGCCCGACCACGAGGTCGGGGGCGTCGGCGCGGTCCTCCGCGACGGCGCGGAGCCAAGCCCGCTCCAGCCGCTC
>JAUILS010000084.1 GCA_030432975.1 Actinomycetes bacterium | reverse complement strand
CCAGCGGCAGCAGGTGCGGCTGCAGCTCACCGAGTCGCTGGCCCGCGTTGCTCGCGGCCGTCACGGCGCCGATCTCGACGTCGGGATGGCCGAGGAGCAGCCGCAGCACCTCGCCGCCGGCGTACCCGCTGGCGCCCGCGACGGCGACGGAGAAGGTCGTCATGATGCATGACTATACAGACTCTTGCATGTCCACGCAGGGCTGGTCCGCTAGTTGACTGCGGATCTGTCGCCCCGGGGCACCGACCACGACCATTCTGCAGTCAACTATGCCGAACGGATGCATGGAGATGCAGCGGCGGAGCCCCCTGTTGCGGGGGCGGGGGTCGGGTCTACGGTCGGGGCATGAGCTCTCTCGACGCCCCCGACTACCTCGGGCACCTCCGGTCCGACTCCGCTCGGTTCCGCGAGGTGCTTTCCACGTGTGCCCCCGACGCGCAGGTGCCGGGGTGCCCGGCCTGGCGGGCGGCGGACCTCCTCTGGCACCTCACCGAGGTCCACCACTTCTGGGGCTGGGTGATCGCGAACCGGCCGGCCAGCCCCCGCGACGGCTACGCCGAGCCGGAGCGCCCCGGGTCGTACGACGAGCTCCTGGCGGCGTTCGACACCCACCACGCGGCGTTCGTCGACGCGCTCGCCGCGGCCGACCCCGCCGACAAGGCCTGGTCGTGGTCGTCGGAGCAGACGGTCGGGTTCACCTTCCGGCGGCAGGCGCACGAGGCGCTCATCCACCGGGTCGACGCCGAGCAGGCCGCCGGTGCCCCCACCCCGCTCGACCCGGCGCTGGCCGCCGACGGTGTCCACGAGTGCCTCGACATCATGTACGGCGGGTGCCCCGAGTGGGGCGAGTTCTCACCGCTCCCCCACTACCTCCGCATCGACGTGACCGACACCGGCGACCGGATCTGGGTGCAGCTCGGCCAGTTCCACGGCACCGACCCCGACGGCATCGACCACCACGAGGACGACATCCACGTCGTCGCCGACCCCGGAGTCGAAGCCGACGCGGTCATCGAGGGCACCGCCGAGCAGCTCGACCTGCGTCTCTGGCGCCGCGGCGACGGCGACGCCATCCACCTCCACGGCGACCTGGCCATCGTCGACCACTTCCGCCGGGCCATCCACGAGCCGATCGAGTAGCCGCCCTATTCCTCTCGGGGTGGGTGGGCGGCTGCCCGAGCTCCTGTTGTTTGGACCCAAACAGCAACAATCCGGCCCTGCACCCTGTCGTTTCTGCCCTCTCGGCGCCCCCGGAGGACGCCGGGCCCTGCTCCGGGTCGACGGCGACGGCCCCCGCGCCAGACCAGACGTGGGCGCCTACTCCTCCCGGGCCGGCCGCCAGCGGAAGCGGCACATCACGATCCCGTGATCGGTGGTGCCCTTCTCGCGACGCACGTCGGAGTCGTCGTCGTTGAGGTGGTCGTTGGTGATGGTCAGCCCGTCGAAGAGCCACAGCCGCCGATAGCTGTGGTCGTAGAACTGCTCGCTCACCATCACGTGGTCGAGCGACTCGCGCAGGTCCTGGTGGACGTGGGTGTAGTAGACGTCGCGGGTGTCGCGGTACTCCTGCAGCGTCTGCCCGGTGTAGAGCGCGATGTCACCGCCCCCGCGGCTGTCGCCGACGAGGTAGCGCGGCTGCTCGCTGAGGATGTTGAGGGTGTTGCTGTGCTGCCCGTCGTTGAGGTCGCCGAGCACCACCACCGGCGTGACCGTCCCCTTCATCTGCTCGGTGAGCAGCACGCGCAGCGCCGTGGCCTCGGCGGTACGCCGGATCGTCGACAGCGCCGCACCGATGGCCGTCTGGTGCTGCCCGTGCACGTCGCGGTCGAACCACGGCTCGCGGTAGACCTCCGCGGGCCGCTTGGACTTCAGGTGGGCGACGTAGACCCGCGTCAGCGGAGGCGCCTCCCGCAGCGCCACGTCGAAGCTCAGCACGGGCCGGGAGAAGCCGGTGACCCCGACGTGGATGTCGGGTGCCTGCGGGTCGCCGACGGTGTCGTCCAGCACGAGGGCGTCGGGGAAGGACGAGATCCACTCCGGGTCGCCGCGCAGCAGGCCCTTGCGCACCAGCGCGGCGCACACGATCCGGCCTCCGGTGGCCGGCGTCGCCAGCACGTCGTAGTCGTCGTCGAGGTTGACCCGGTCGAGCGCCTCGACGATCGCGTCGGCGTGCCAGAGCTCCTGCAGGCCGACGACGTCGGGGCGCAGGTCGCGCAGCCGCTCACCGACCCAGCTGATCTTGCGGCGGTACTCCGTCTCCGACCAGGGCCGCTGACCGGGGTTCATCGAACGCCCCGCCAGCTGGAGGTTGTAGAGGTTCATCGTCGCCAGGCTGACGGTGTCGAGGTCCATGCTGCCTCCCGGGTGCGCTGGAGCCCATGATGCTCCTACGGGAGAGGAGGCGCCGTCCTGGCCGGCGGATACGCCCGTGGGCCGGCCGCCCGGGTGGAGTCAGGCGGCCACGGCCCCGCGCGTCGCGTGCCGGTGCGCCAGCGACAGCACCCACAGCCCGACGTCGTGGCGGGGCACCCGGCCGCTGGCCGCCCGCCGCCACACCTCGACGTAGGCGTCGTGCACGGCCTGCTCGGCGGCGTGCTCGTCGGCCGAGGCGCAGCGGGCGACCTGCAGCGCGGCACAGGCCGTCTGGTCGAACAGCGCGGCCATGGCCGAGGTGTTGCCGCGGGCGCAGGCGTCGAGCAGCGACCCCAGCAGCAGGTCCTGCTCGGTGCTCGCCCCGGGGGCCTGGTCGACCGGTGCCAACGCGCTCATCTGCTGATCTCCTCCCGCGGCGGCTGCGGCCGCTGGTAGCCCAGTTCCCCGCCGATCCGTCCGCCAAACGGCCGGCCGTGGTCGGCGTACTCCTCCCGGACGAAGGCGAGCCGGTGACCGCCGACGTCCACGCGCGATCCCGTGCGCAGCAGCGCCTCGGTCACGGGCTGGCCGTTGACCTTCACCGGCCCGTGCGCCACGACCACGAACTCGTCCCGGCCGTCGTGCCGGACCTCGGCGTGGCAGGGGTCGAGGCCGGGCAGCACGACGTCACAGGCGGGGTCGCTGCCCACCGAGGTCACCTCGCGCTGCAGCCAGTGCACCTTCTGCTCCGGCACCCAGATGCCGTCGGCGGGGACGACCACGAGCCGGGGCAGGCCGCCGTGGTGCGGGTCGTGGGTGGTGGTGACCCGCCGCACGGGGCGACGCAGGAACGTCGGCGCGATCGGGTACGGCGTCGCGGGAGGCCGAAGCCCCGCCGCCGGCAGCATCGCCTCGCCGCCGCGGGCCCGGCCGCGCGCCGACGCCACCGCGCCCGCGAGGTGGGCGACGCGCAGGTGGGGCGAGCGTGTGAACGCCCGCTGCCACCACGGCGACCGCACGTCGCCGATCGACAGCAGCCGCCGTCCCGCGGTGTTCTCGACGTGGACCCGGAGGCCGAGCCGGGCCACCTCGGCCGCAATGTCGCGGATCGAGGCGGCGTCGCCGGACCCGGCGAAGACCTCCGGCCGGTCCACGGTCAGGGTCAGGTCGGACCCGGCGCCGGTGAGGTGCCCGCGCACCGCACCGCCGCCGGGCACGTCCACCTGGACGCACAGGTCGGCGCGCACCCGCAGGGCTCCGGCGGCCATGGCTCAGCCCTGCGTCGTGGCGTCGTCGGCGGAGATCTGCAGCGTGCCGTCGATCTTCCAGACCGCCCGCGGCGACTCGGCCCCGGTGTCGCGCGGGACCTCGACGGTCATGTCCATGAACCGGTAGTTGACGGCGGCGTGCCGGCCGGTGAGGAAGGTCCACATCTCGCGGCCCAGGTCGGACCAGTCGACCTGCTGCTTCTCGGTGTAGGGCGTGGTGCTCATGGTGGGGCTCCTCTCGTGGTGTCGAGAAAAGTCATCTTCAACACTTTCCTCAACAGATTGTTTAGGTTTATGGTTCCACTATGAGCACATCGACAGCGAAAACGCAAGGGTCTGCGGTCCTCGAGGTTCCCGACGGCGGCGAGATGACGATCGGTACCTTGGCCGCACGCACCGGCCTCACCCCGGAGGTGCTGCGGATGTGGGAGACCCGGCACGGCTTCCCCACGCCGGTTCGGCTGCCGAGCGGTCACCGCCGCTACACCGAGGACGACGTCAACGGCGTGCTGCGGGTGCTGCGGCTGCGCGAGGGCGGCCTGCACCTCGAGCAGGCCATCGCCCAGGTCCGCCACGACGACGCCACGCTCACCGAGGGGTCGGTCTATGCCGCGCTCCGGCACCGCTTCCCCGAGCTGCCGTCGTACACGCTGGAGAAGAAGACGCTGCTCGCGCTCTCCTGGGCCATCGAGGACGAGTCGGTGGCGCTGGCGCGCCGCCCGCTGCTGATCGGGTCGTTCCAGGCGGGCCGCTACTTCGAGGCCTCGGCCCGGCGCTGGCGCGAGCTCGCCCGGGTGGCGCGGTCGTCCTACGTGCTGGCCGACTTCGCCACGACCGACGACACCACGAGCCCGCGTCAGGTGGGCCTGCCGGCCGACTCCCCCATGCTGCGCGAGTGGATCGTGGTCTGCGACGGCGACGGGCTGACCGCGGCGCTGGTGGCCTGGGAGGTGCCCGGCCAGCCACCGGGCGCGGCGCGCCTCTTCGAGGCGGTGTGGTCGCTGGAGCCCGAGGTGGTGCGCGCGGCGTCGCAGACGGCGCTCGCGATCTCCGCCGAGGCCGGCTCCGAGGCGGCCGCGGCCGACCGGACCGACCTCGACGGCCGGCCGCTGCCGGCGCCGACCAGCCAGCGGGTGGCGACCGCCCTGTTCAACAGGATGGTCGCCTACACCGACGGCACGGTGCTGCGCGCCCGCCAGGGCCGCTGAAGCGGGCCCTGCTCAGGCCCGCTGCACCGCCCCGCACCGCTCGGCAGCGACGGCGACCGCGGCGTCGCGCGCCGCGGAGGTCTCCTCCACGGTGAGCGTCCGGTCGGGTGCGCGGAAGCGCAGCCGGAAGGCCAGCGACTTGCGCCCCTCTCCGGCCTGGTCGCCCTCGTAGACGTCGAACAGCCGCACCGACTCCAGCAGGTCGCCGGCCCCGTCGCGGAGCGCCTGCTCGACCTCGGCGGCGGTGACCGTGGACGCGACCACGAGCGCGACGTCCTCGCGCGCCACGGGATAGGACGAGAACGACGGCGCCGGCGTGACGTCGACGGCCAGCCGGAGCAGCGCGTCGAGGTCGACCTCGGCGGCGGCCGTGCGGGCCGGGACGCCGTACGCTCGGCAGACCTTGGGGTGCAGCTCGCCGGCGTGGCCGAGCAGCACGTCGCCGGCACGCACCTCGGCGCAGCGGCCCGGGTGCCAGGGCGCGCGCGTCACGGCGCGCACCTCGACCTCGACGCCCAGAGCGCGGGCGACCTCACGGACCGCGCCCACGGCGTCCTGCCAGCCCGCCGCGCGGCCCGGACCCCACCAGCCGGAGCGCTCACGCTCGCCGGCGACGACCAGCCCCAGGTGGAGCGGCTGGGCCGGCAGCGCCTTGTCGAGGTCGGCGAACTCGCCCTCGCTGGGCCGCCGGTCGACCGGCAGGATCGGCGCCGGGCCGGCCTCGTGAGGCAGCGTCACCGTCGCGGTCTCGAACAGCGCCACGTCGGCCTGCCCCCGCCCCGCGTTGCGGGCCGCGGTCTCCAGGAGCCCGGGCAGCAGGGTGGTCGTCATCGACGGCTGCTCGCTGGACAGCGGGTTGGCCAGCGTCAGGACGGTACGCCGCTCGTCGGCGGCGTCGAGCCCGAGCCGGTCGAGGTCGTCGACCCCGACGAACGGGAAGCTCAGCACCTCGACGTATCCGGCGCCGGCCAGCGTGCGACCCACCCGACGCCGGAGCCGCTGGTCACGGGTGAGCCCGCGTCCCGCGGGCGCGGGAGGCAGCACCGACGGCACCCGGTCGTAGCCGACGATCCGGACGACCTCCTCGACCAGGTCGTAGGGGTCGGTCAGGTCGGTGCGCCACGGCGGCACCGTGGCGGTCAGCCGGTCTCCCTCGACGGCGACCTCGCAGCCCACCGCCTCCAGCGAGCTCACCGTGGTCTCCGCGGCGATCTCGATGCCGGAGATCCGGGCGGGCAGGTCGACGTCGATGGTGATGGTGCGCGGCGCGGGTGCCCGGCCGACCTTGGTCACGCCGGGGTGGGCGATGCCGCCGCCGTGGGCGACGAGCAGCTCGACGACCCGGTCGGCCGCGGCCTCCGGGATGGTCGGGTCGACGCCGCGCTCGTTGCGCTTGCCGGCCTCCGAGGTGAGCTTGTGGCGGCGGCCGGTGCGGAACATCGACACCGGGTCCCACGAGGCGACCTCGACCAGCACGTCGGTGGTGGTCTCCGACATCTCCGTCGTCGCACCGCCCATCACGCCGCCGAGCCCGATCGGGCCGGAGTCGTCGCAGACCACGAGGTCCTCCGCCGACAGCACCCGGTCGGCGTCGTCGAGCGTGGTGAGGTGCTCGCCCTCGGTCGCCCGGCGCACCCGGATCGGGCCGGCGAGCCTGGCCGCGTCGTAGCCGTGGATGGGGTGGCCCATCTCGAGCATGACGTAGTTGGTGATGTCGACGGCCAGCGAGATCGGCCGCATGCCGGCCAGCTGGATCCGCCGGGCCATCCACAGCGGCGTCGGCGCCTGCGGGTCGAGCCCGGTCACCCGCCGTGCGACGAAGACCGGGCAGCCCTCGAGGTCGTCGACGACGACCGGGTAGCCCTCGGCATTGGGCTCGGGCACCGGCCGGTCGGCCGGGTCGTGGTAGGTCGCCCCGTCGCCGTGGACGGCGTACTCCAGCGCCGCCTCGCGGGCCACGCCGCGCAGCGACAGCGCGTAGGCGCGGTCGGGGTTGATCTCGAACTCGATCACCTCGTCGCGCAGTGGCAGCACGCCGAACGCGTCGTCGCCGGGCTCCCCCGCGTCGGGCGGCAGCACCATGATGCCGTCGTGGTCCTCGCCCAGCTCGAGCTCGCGGGCCGAGCAGATCATGCCGGCCGACACGTGGCCGTAGGTCTTGCGCGCGGAGATCTCGAAGCCGCCGGGCAGCACGCCGCCGGGCAGGATCACCACGACCAGGTCGCCCACGGCGAAGTTGAGGGCGCCGCAGACGATGCCCTGGGGCTCGCCGGTGCCGTTGGCGTCGGCGACGTCGACCTGGCACCAGCGGATGGTCTTGCCGTTGGACTGCGGCTCCTCGACGAACTCCAGGACGCGGCCGAGCACCAGCGGCCCGGTCATGTCGTGGCCGGGGCGCTCCAGCGCCTCCAGCTTGAGGCCGAGCATGGTGAGCCGGTGGGCCAGCTCGTCGGCGGTCAGGTCGGCCGGCAGGTCGACGTAGTCGCGGATCCAGGACAGGGGCGCGCGCATCAGATCTCCGTCCCGAACGCCGCGGCGAACCGGACGTCGCCCTCGAAGATGTCGCGCAGGTCGGTGATCCCGTGGCGGAACATCAGCGTGCGGTCGATGCCCATGCCGAAGGCGAAGCCGGTGTAGCGCTCCGGGTCGATGCCGCAGGCGGTCAGCACGCGCGGGTTGACCACGCCGCAGCCGCCCCACTCGATCCAGCCCTCGCCCCTGCAGGTGCGGCAGGTCTCGACCTCGCCGGCGACGCCGCGGCAGACGAAGCAGCGCAGGTCGACCTCGGCGGAGGGCTCGGTGAACGGGAAGTACGACGGCCGGAACCGCGTGTCGATCCCCTCGCCGAACATCGCCGTGGCGAAGTGGTCGAGCGACCCCTTGAGGTGGGCCATCGTGATGCCCTCGTCGACGACCAGGCCCTCGACCTGGTGGAACATCGGGCTGTGCGTGGCGTCGTACTCGTCGGTGCGGAAGACCCGCCCCGGGCACACGACGTAGATCGGCGGCGTGCGGGTGAGCATCGTGCGCGCCTGCACCGGAGAGGTGTGGGTGCGCAGCACGACGTGGTGGTCGGCGGGCTCGGTCCAGAACGTGTCCTGCATGGTGCGCGCCGGGTGGTCCGCGCCGAGGTTGAGCGCGTCGAAGTTGAGCCACTCGGCCTCGACGACCGGCCCCTCCGCGACCTCCCAGCCCATCGCGACGAACACGTCGGCGATCAGCTCGGAGCCGGTCGTGATCGGGTGCCGCGAGCCGCGCGGCAGCCGGTCGACCGGGAGGGTCACGTCGACGGTCTCCTCGACCAGCATCCGCTCCTCGTGCTCGGCCTCGAGCACCTCGGTGCGCGCGGCGAGCGCCTGGTTGACCGCGCCGCGCGCCTGACCGACCCGCTGACCGGCCTCCTTGCGCGCCTGGGGAGGCAGCGCCCCGATCTCCCGGTTGGCCAGCGCGAGCGGCGAGCGGTCGCCGGCGTGGGCGAGCCGGACCTCCTTGAGCTGGTCGAGGTCGGCGGCGGCCGCGATCGCCGCCAGGGCGGCCTCGCGCATCGCCTCCACCTCCTCGGCCTTCAGCGGCGTGACCTCGACGGGGTCGTAGTCGGAGTTGGGGCCGGACATGGCTCTCTCTCGTGGCGGGACACCGGGCGACGGGTCGCCGATGACGTTCGGCGGCGGACCCGCAGATTCTAGGGGCGAGGGATGGTCGGGCGACATGTGGGACTCCAGGGTCGGACGGGCAGGGCCGGGGTCTCCCCGGGCCCGCCGCCGGAAGTCAGCCTCGCCGCCGGCAGGACAGCAGCGACGAGCCTCCCGGACCGCTCACGGGCCCGGGGCTCGGAAATCGCTGTGCCGCCATGCCGGTCATCGTAGCCCCCTGGTCAGCGGACCGCTCGGTTGTTACGGTCGCCGCACCCCCGTCGACCGCCGGGGGTTCGGAGCCTCGGGCAGACTCCGCTCGGGGCCGGATCGGGACGGCAAAGGAGAGCACATGCTCCGTCGTAGACACCTTGTTCGCAGACTCACCCCCCTGGCCGCGGGGGCACTCGTCGCCTCCGGCCTCTCGGCCGGGCTGGCCCTCGCGGGGCCGGCGTACGCCGGGTCGAAGGCGTGCGACACCCGCGTCAACAACACCCACGCCAAGCTGCTGGAGTGCGTCACCCTCGAGGGGGTGCGCGAGCACCAGGCGGCCCTGCAGGAGATCGCCGACGCCAACAACGGCACCCGGGTGAGCGGCACCTCGGGCTACGACGAGAGCGCCGACTACGCCGAGCAGGTGTTCCGCGACGCGGGCTACCGGGTGACCTCGCAGGTCTTCACGTTCCAGACCTTCATCCAGGTCTCGCCCACCGTGCTGGAGCAGGTCGCGCCCAACCCAGGCCCGATCGCGACGAGCATCATGTCCTACTCCGGCAGTGGCGACGTGACCGCCGAGGTGAGCCAGCCCAACGCGATCACCGGCTGTGACCCGGCCGACTTCGCCGGCTTCCCCGCCGGCGACATCGCGCTGATCTCGCGGGGCGCCTGCAGCTTCGCCATCAAGGCCACCAACGCCGAGGCCGCGGGCGCGGCCGGCGTCGTGATCTACAACAACGTGCCGGGCGTCCTCAATGGCACCCTCGGCAACGGCTTCACCCTGGACCTTCCCGTCACCTCGGTGACCCAGGACGTCGGCCAGACGCTGGCCGCGACGCCCGGTCTCGTGCTGCGACTCAAGACCGACACGTTCCGCGGCGAGGCGTCCACCCGCAACATCCTCGCGGAGTCGCGCGGCGGAGACCCGAACAACGTGGTGATGGCGGGCGCCCACCTCGACTCCGTCAACGCCGGGCCGGGCATCAACGACAACGGCTCCGGGTCGGCGGCGATCCTCGAGACCGCGCAGCAGATGGCCAAGGTCAAGCCGCGCAACCAGGTGCGCTTCGCCCTGTGGGGCGCGGAGGAGTCGGGGCTGGTCGGGTCGACGTACTACGTCAACAACCTGCCCGTCGAGGAGCGGGAGAAGATCGCGCTCTACCTCAACTTCGACATGGTCGGCTCGCCGAACCACGTGTTCTTCGTCTACGACGGTGACGACAGCGACGCGGTCGGCAACGGCCCGGGCCCGGAGGGTTCCGCGCAGATCGAGGACACCTTCGAGTCCTTCTACGCCGAGCGCGGCATCCCGTTCAAGGGCACCGACTTCAGCGGCCGCTCCGACTACGGCCCGTTCATCGCGGTCGGCATCCCGTCGGGCGGCCTGTTCACCGGCGCCGAGGGGATCAAGACCGCCGAGGAGGCGGCGATCTGGGGCGGCACGGCCGGGGACGCGTACGACCCGTGCTACCACCAGGCCTGCGACACCTACGACAACAACAACGACACGGCGCTCGACGTCAACGCCGACGCCATCGCCTTCTCCGTGCTGCAGTACGCCATGAGCACCGCCGACATCAACGGCGCCCGTGGCAAGGGCAACTTCCCGCCGCGCACCGGCGCGGTGAGCTCGCCCAGCTGGAGCGCGCAGGGCGGTCTGCACGACCACGACCACGAGGCGGTCACCGAGTGACCTGACCCCTCCGAGGGACGGACGGGGGGCGCCGGACAGCGTCCGGCGCCCCCTGCTGTGCCCGACGTGAGGGCCCGCCGTGGGGAAGCGGGCTCAGTCGCCGAACACCACCTGACAGTCGAGGTCCTCCTGCGTCACGTCGCGCTCGTCGAGCGTCTCGCGCGCCTGGTGGCGCCCCCAGTTCCAGGCGAGCCAGTCGTCGTTGCGGAACGCCGTGGTCACCGCGCAGGGCTGCTCGTCGGGCGCCAGGTCGGCGGTGGCGGGCACCGCGTCGGCGGACAGTCCGCGGAGGTAGTCCCAGTCGATCTTGCCGGTGGCCTCGTAGCGGTCGATGTTGTGCCGCGCGATCCAGGCGTCGGGGTTGGCCAGCGCCAGACCGGCGATCGCGGCCGCGCCCGTGAGCAGCGCCACCCGCGGCACCCAGGCGCCGGACAGCCGGACGCCCGCCGCCATGACGAGCAGCACCACGAGCCCGAGCCAGCCCTCGAAGACGTCGACCAGCAGCCGCAGCCGGGTGAAGCCGTAGGCGTCCTGGTAGAGCTGCACGCGATAGAGCGCGGAGACCACCACCACCAGCGTCATGGCGCAGAGTGCGCCGAGCGCGCCCCGCAGCCAGAGCCGGTCGCTGCGGGTCGCGACCGGCGCCTTGCGCGCGGTCGCCCACACCACCAGCAGGGTCAGCACGGTGGCCACGATGAGCTGGCCGAACCCCTGGTGGACGTACTCCGCATAGGTCAGCCCGGTGGTGCGCTCGATGTAGGCCCGGCCCCCGAAGACCGCCGCCGCCTGGGCGACCAGGAACACCACGAACACCGCGTCGACCAGCAGCACCGGGGCCAGCCACTCGAAGCGACGCTCCACGCGGCGGGGCGCGCGGGGATGCGGCGACTCGGTGCGGGGCGGGTTGAGGGCGACGTACGCCGCGGCGAGGGTGACGCCGGCGACCCCGACGGCGATGAACGCGCGGGCGATGAAGTCGTCGGGCGACCAGTCGGGCAGCAGCGTGTCGACCCAGTGGGCGAAGAGCGCGTCGGCCGACGCGAAGAGCAGCCCGAAGACCACCAGCCCGGCCACGCTGAGCAGCACGGTGCGCACCAGCGCGGTGGTGTTGCCGTCGCCGGTGAGCCGCCGGGCGCTGCGCCCCAGCCACGGCATGCCACGCAGACCCGCCAACGGCCAGGCCAGCCCGGCGAGCACGAAGCCCGGCACGGTGCGGGCCCGGGTCGCGCCGGCGAGCATGGTGCCGGCCCCCGCCAGGACGCACAGGGTCACCACCCAGTCGGCGTCGCGCAGCACCACCATCGACGTCAGCACGGCGCTGAGGGTCGCGCAGGCCACGGTGAACCAGTCGCGCTTCGACGAGGACGCCACGGCGACCACCACGCCCGCGGCGGCGAGCGCCAGGAAGAGGCCGAGACCCGTGGGCCGGAACGGCAGCACCCAGGCCGCGAGCACGCCCACGCCCACCGAGGCGAGCAGCAGGTCGCGGCGCGCGGGCACGCCACGCTCGGGCCAGAAGGCGCCGAACAGCGCGTCCATCGCCGGCTCCTGCGGACCCATCGGCGGCCGGACCCCGCCCGGCGGCGGCGCGGGCAGGCCGGCGGGCGGCCCCGCGGGGGCAGCTCCGGGCGGGGGCGCGGTCGTGGGCATGGTCGCCTCCTGAGGCTTGACGGTGGGGCGGGTGGCCGGTTGGGCCGGCAGCGAGACTGAGGCGGGCATCCGCAGCACGGCGCGTGCGCCGCCGTCGGCCTCGGGGTCCTCGAACCCGAGCGTGCCGCCGTGCTGCACGGCCACGGCGCGGGCGATCGCCAGCCCCAGACCCGTGCCGCCGGTGGTCGGGTCGAGGGTGCCGAAGCGCTCGAAGACGCGCTCGCGGTGCTCCGGCGGCACCCCGGGTCCGCCGTCGGCGATCTCCAGCCACCAGCCACCGGGGTCGGTGGCGGCCCGGACGGTGACCCGGCCACCGGCAGGGCTGTGCCGGACGGCGTTCTCCAGCAGGTTGGTGACGAGCTGGCGCAGCCGCTCGCCGTCCGCGACGACGGCCAGGTCGTCGGAGACGGACACGGCGACCTCCACGTCCCGGCCGAGGGCCCCGACATCGGCCACGGCACGCGCGAGCAGCGGTGCCAGCGAGACCTCGCCGAGCCGCAGCGGCGCCGTGCCGGCCTCCGCGCGCGAGAGGTCGAGCAGGTCGCGGACCAGTGCGCCGAGCCGGCGGGTCTGCTCGAGCAGCTCGGCGAACGCCTCCGGAGTGGCGGGCTCCACGCCGTCGACGAGGTTCTCCAGCCGGGCGCCGAGCGCGGTGAGCGGGGTCCGCAGCTCGTGGGAGACCAGGGCCACCAGGTCGCGCCGCTCCCGGTCCACGGCGGCCAGGTCGTGGGCCATCGTGTTGAAGGCCGCGGCGAGCTGGCCGATCTCGTCGTTCGCCTGGGCCTCCACCCGGACGTCGTAGTCGCCCCGCGCCATCCGCCCCGCCGCCGCGGTCATCTGCCGCAGCGGCGAGGTCATGCCGGTGGCCAGCAGCTGGGTCACCCCCAGCGCCAGCCCCACGGCCACCGGGATGGCCAGCCACCACGACACTCCCCCGGCCGAGGCGACCGTGCCGAGCACGGCCGCGACCAGGACGCTGGCGCCGACCAGGAGCCCGAGCTTGACCTTGATCGAGGTCACCGGCTCCAGCGGCGG
>JAUILS010000083.1 GCA_030432975.1 Actinomycetes bacterium | reverse complement strand
CACCGGGCCACCTGAGGCCACTCGTCGTCGGGCAGCCCCAGCAGCAGGCAGAGGATGCGCGCGGAGTAGGGCTCGGCGAACTCCGCGACCAGCTCGACCTCGCCGCGCGGCGCGAACGCGTCGACCAGCTCGTCGGCCAGCCGCTGGAAGGCGGGCTGCATCGCCTCGATGGTGCGCCGCCGGAACGCCGGCATGAGCAGGCGGCGCAGCCGGGCGTGGTCGTCGCCCTCGAGGCTGAGCAGCACCTCCTGCCACCACCGCAGGAACGGCCCGTCATGGATGCCGTTCTGCTCCGGCCACCGGGCGTTGCCCTGACGGAACCTCCGGTCGGTCAGCAGCGCGCTCGCCTCGGCGTACCGGAGGACGGCGTAGCCGTAGGGCGTCTCGGCGTACCACCGCTCCTCGCGCGCCTCGTGCACCGCGGCCGAGGTGACGTCGAAGGCCGGGTCGGCGAGGTCGAGGAAGCGCGTCACGCCTGCATGCTGCCACTGGCGCGGCCGGACCATCCGGACGTCCCAGGCGTCGAGCGGCGCGAACCGCTCGCGGGCGCCGTCGAGCCGGAAGCCGAGCTTCTCGTAGAACCGCTCGGCGCGGACGTTGCCGTCCAGCACCCAGAGGTACGCCGGCCCGGCACCGAGCACCCGCTCGGCCAGCGCCCGCCCCAGGCCGGTGCCGTAGCAGGCGGCGCGCACGTAGGCGGCGTAGAGCTCCAGCGGAGCGGGCGGGTCGTCGCCGCGGGCCGGGCCGGCCGCGGCGAAGCCGACCAGCTCGTCGTCCCGCTCCGCGAGCAGCCGGGGCACCCGCGGGATCTGCTCCCTCCAGCGCTCGGCCCACGACTCCGGGTCGGCCAGCTGCGCCTCCAGCAGGCCGCGGTCGACCAGCGGGCCGTAGGCCTCCCGCCAGCAGGCCTGGTGCAGTCGCGCACCGGCCTCGGCGTCGGCGACGGTCGCCCAGCGCAGCGTCACTCCGGCGGGCGTCACGCTGGCGGGCTCGGTCACCCGACGATTCTGCGCCGGGCCCGGGTGGCTGGCCAGCGGATTAGTCTCGGGGTCATGCGAGTCACGAAGTTCGGTCATGCCTGCGTCCGGATCGAGCACGACGGCGGCGTGCTGGTGGTCGACCCCGGGGTGTGGACCGACGCCGAGGCGGTCGACGGCGCCGACGCCGTGCTGGTCACCCATGAGCACCCCGACCACCTCGACGCCGAGCGGCTGCGCGCCACCGACGCGCCGGTGTTCACCGTCGACGCGGTCGCCGCGGCGCTGCGGGGGAGCGCCCCCGACGTCGCGGAGCGGGTGACGACGGTGGCGCCGGACGAGTCGTTCACGGCCGCCGGGATGCCGGTGAAGGCGGTCGGTGAGCTGCACGCCGTCATCCACCCCGACCTGCCGCGGGTCTTCAACAGCGGCTACGTCGTCACCGCGGGGGACCGGAAGGTCTTCCACCCCGGCGACGCGCTGACCCCGCCCGGCGAGCCGGTCGACCTGCTCCTGCTGGTGGTCTCGGCACCGTGGATGCGGGCCGCGGAGGCGGTCGACTTCGCCCGCCTGGTCGGCGCCCCCCGCAACCTGGCGATCCACGACCGGGTCTACTCCGAAGCCGGGCTCGGCATCGTCGACGGCCACCTCGGCCGGCTGCTCCCCGACACCCAGAGCTACACCCGCCTCCCCGACGGCGCCGACCTCTAGCGCGAGACGGCGCTCCGGCCCCGCGAGACGGCACTCCGGCCCCGCGAGACGGCACTGCGGCCCCGCGAGACGGCACTGCGGCCCCGCGAGACGGCACTGCGGCCCCGCGAGACGGCACTCCGGCCCCGCGAGACGGCACTCCGGTGCCGCGAGATGGCACTCCGGCGTCGCGAGACGGCGCTGGTGCGCGGCGCCGTTCTCCTGACAGCACACGCACGGCCCGCCATCATGGCCGGGTGAGCCGCCGCCTGCTGGTCGTCGCGCCCGTCGTGGGTGCGCTGCTGCTCCCTGCACTCGCGGTCGCCAACCAGGCTGGTACGCCGGCCGGCGCAGCCCCCGCGCTCGCCTCCGCGCCCGCGCCCGCCCCCGCCCCCGCCGCCGCGGCCCGGGCGCCGAAGGTCCACACCGTCGGCGGCTGCCAGGTCTTCCCGGCCAACAACCCGTGGAACACCCGCGTCGACAGCAAGCCGGTGTTCGCCAACTCCGGCAAGATCATCGCCGCGCAGGCCAAGGGAAGCCCGATCCACCTCGACCTCGGCACCAGCGAGACCTACTACGGCATCCCGGTCAACGTCGCGAAGGCCGACCAGCCGAGGCTCCCGCTGCGCTTCGGCGTGGAGGGCGAGAACTACAAGAGCGAGAGCGACACCGGCCGGGTGCCGATCCCGAAGCGCGCTCGCATCGAGGGCTGGCGCAAGAGCCGCCCCAACCCCTCCTCCGGTGACCGGCACGTCATCACCGTCCAGCGGGGCAGCTGCCGGCTGGTCGAGCTCTACAAGGCGAAGCGCGTCAAGAACGCCGACGGCAAGGTCGTCGCCTGGCGTGCCGCTGCCGCCGCTCGATGGGACCTCTCCTCCAACAAGCTGCGCCCGAAGTACTGGACGTCCGCGGACGCCGCCGGCCTGCCGATCCTGCCCGGCCTGCTCGACTACGACGAGGCGGCGTCGGGCGAGATCACCCACGCCCTGCGATTCACGCTGCCGGTCGCCCGCAACGCCTTCACCAAGCCCGCCCGCCACTGCGGCACCACCCGCGGCGCGCGCTACCCGGCGTACGGCCTGCGGTTCCGGCTGAAGAAGTCGTTCTCGACCCGCCCCTACACCGGCGCCGCGAAGGCCGTGGTCGTCGCGATGAAGCGCTACGGCCTGATGTACGCCGACCAGGGCTCCGCGATGTACGTCACCGGCTCGGCCGACCCGCGCTGGGCCGGTGTGCTCGACCAGCTCCGCGAGCACCCCATCGACGGCGGCAAGTTCGAGGTCGTCAAGCCCGAAGGGGCCATCACCGTCTGCCGCTGACACGTCGCGGGTTGTCGATAGTCCAGTGCGAAATCGGGGCTGAATCCGCCGAATCGCCCCGAATACGCACTGGACTATCTCCCACCGGGGCCGCACCAGGGGCGCCGGGGGGAGGGGGCAGGGCCGGAGCTACTGCCCGGAGAGCGCGTCGCGCACCGGCACGAACTTCGCCTGCGCCTCGGCCAGCTCGGCCTCGGGGTCGGAGTTGCCGACGATCCCGCAGCCGGCGAAGAGGCGCACCGTGGCGCCGGAGACGGCTGCCGAGCGCAGCGCCAGCCCCCACTCGCCGTCGCCGCTGGCGTCCATCCAGCCGACCGGCCCGGCATAGCGCGCGCGGTCCATGCCCTCGAGCTCGGCGATCAGCGCGGTCGCGACCGCGGTGGGCGTGCCGCCGACCGCGGCCGACGGGTGCAGCGCCGACGCGAGCCCCAGCGACGACACGGTCCCGGCGTCGTGGACGACGCCGGTCACGTCCGTGGCGAGATGCATCACGTTGGGCAGGTGCAGCACGAAGGGTGCCTCGGGCACGTTCATCGACGAGCAGTGCGGCTCGAGGGAGTCGGCCACCGACCGGACGGCGTACTCGTGCTCCTCGAGGTCCTTCGACGACCGCGCCAGCGTCGCCGCCAGCGCCAGGTCGTGCGCGTCGTCGCCGGTGCGGCGGATCGTGCCGGCCAGCACCCGCGAGGTGACCAGGCCGCGCTCCCGGCGCACCAGCATCTCGGGCGTGGCGCCCACCATGCCGTCGACGTGGAACGTCCAGCAGCTGGGGTAGTCCGCTGCCAGCCGTTCCAACGGCCACCGGAGGTCGATCGGCTCGGCCGCCGTGGCCACGAGGTCGCGGGCCAGCACGACCTTCTCGAGCTCGCCGGCGCCGATCCGGGAGACCGCCTCGGCGACCACCGACATCCACTGCTCGCCGTTGAGGGAGCCGTCGGTGAACACCACCTCGCGCGGCGCCTCGGGCGGCGAGGCCACCGTCAGCGTCGGCGCCGGCCCCGGCCCGGCACCGATCGTGGTCACCCAGGTCGACTCGCCGCGCCGGCCGACGACCACCTCGGGGACCAGCAGCACCGACTCCCCGGGCTCGTCGGCGAACGCGAACGAGCCGAAGGCCACCAGCCCGCTCCCGGGCTCGCCCACCTCGTCGCGTACGACGGCGCGCGCGGTCGTCTCGGCCCACCACTTGTCGGCGTCGGCGAACCGGGTGGCGCCGGAGGTGCGGATCTCGGCGGCCCGCCCCCAGCCGACCAGCCCGGAGCCGCCGCGCATCCAGCAGACCGGGTCGTCGGTCGGCAGCAGGTCGAGCAGGTCGGCCTCGCCGAGCCCTTCGAGCCGCGTCGTGCGCACCACCAACGGCGCCGCGGCGAGGCCGGACAGCCCCGTCAGCGGCGGGCCGTCGACGGAGGGCCCGCCGTCACTGGTCGTCACGAGGGGCCAGACTACTCGCGCCCACCCAGGGAGGCGGACTCGCCGGAGCGCCCGGCCGACCCGCGTCACGACCAGTAGACGACCACCCGGTCCCCGATCCGGACCTGCGAGTAGAGCCACTGGATGCCGGCGTAGTCGCGGGTGTTGACGCAGCCGTGCGAGGCGCCGTTGTAGCCGACGGCCGCGAAGTCAGACGAGTAGTGCACCGCCTGGCCACCGGAGAAGAACATCGCGAACGGCATCGCCGACCCATAGAGCTTCGACACGTGGTGCTCGCTCTTGAGATAGACCGAGAAGACGCCCTCCCGCGTGGGCGTGCCGTTCAGCGTCGAGCCGAACCGCGCGTCCAGCGTCTGCTGCACCTTGCCGTCGATCACCCACCGCACGGTGCGCGAGCTCTTGTCGACGCACAGCACCCGTCCGGTGCGGCACCGCGCGTCGAGCGCGCCCGGCTCGGGCTCGATGTTGTTCTTCTCCTCGTACGACGGCGTCGTGGTCATCGCGGTCAGCCGGTCCAGCGTCCGCCGGTCGATGTCACCGGTCACCGGGATCTCCCGCTTGGCCTGGAAGCCGCGCACCGCCTGCACCGTCGCGTCGTCGTAGACGCCGGTCACGTCGCCGAACAGCCAGGCGATCTGCTTCAGCCGTGCCTGCGCGTCGCGCACCCCGTCGCCCGTCGCGCCGGCGCCCAACAGCACCGGCCCCGGTCGCAGGATGTTGAACAGCTGGTCGCGGGTCGGCTTGTCCGTCATCGCGACCAGCCGGCGCCAGGTGCGCTGGTCGACGCGGCCGGTCTGCTCGATCCCTCGCTTGCCCTGGAAGCCGGCCACGGCCTCGCGGGTCGCGGCGTCGTAGCGCCCGGTCACCCGCTCGGGCAGCCACGCCAGCTGGAAGAGCCGGTGCTGCAGCGCCCGCACCTGCAGCCCGCGGTCCCCCCGCTCCATCAGGTACGCCGGCTGCGGCGGCGCCGTCGGCGTCGGCTCCGCCTCCCGCGTCGGGTCCGGCGCCGCGGTCGGCGTCGGGTCGTCGTCCGACCGGTCCGAGGACCCGCCGTGCGGTCCGGCGTCGACGGCGAACAGCCGTCCCTGGTCGGCGTGCCGCAGGGCCAGCCCGCCGCCGACGCCGAGCGCGGCGACGGTGACGGCCAGCAGCACGAGCGCGGTGATGCGCAGCGCCTTCATGGTCTCCCCCTCCCGGGCCGAGGCAGCGGGTCGCGCCTCAGCCAGTGTCGTGGGAGAGGACGCGTCCGCCGGGGATTGGGTTGCTTCTGCGAGGTCACGGTCCGGTCACGGCTGCGGGCCGCGGCCGTCTTGGACCCGCCTCCCGCCCGCCCGTAGTCTTCGCCCGTGGCCCGGGCAGACCTCGACAAGCAGCCGACCGACGTGCGTCGCATGTTCGACGCGGTCGCGCGCCGCTACGACGTCACCAACGACGTCCTCTCGCTGGGCCAGGACCGCCGCTGGCGGCGCGAGGTGCTGGCCGCGGTCGACCCGCAGCCGGGGGAGCGGGTGCTCGACCTGGCGGCCGGCACCGGCACCTCCAGCGAGCCGTTCGCCGAGCGCGGCGCGACGGTGGTGCCGTGCGACTTCTCCCTCGGGATGCTCCAGGTGGGCAAGCAGGCCCGGCCCGCGCTGCCGTTCACGGCCGGCGACGGCACCCGGCTGCCGTTCGGCGACGACACCTTCGACGCGGTCACCATCTCCTTCGGCCTGCGCAACATCGTCGACCCGGCCGCCGGCCTGCGCGAGATGCTCCGGGTCACCCGCCCGGGCGGGCGGCTGGTCGTGTGCGAGTTCAGCGCCCCGACCAACGCGGCGTTCCGCACGCTCTACCTCGAGTACCTCATGAGGGCCCTGCCCGCGATCTCGCGGGCGGTGTCGTCGTCGCCGGACGCCTACGTCTATCTCGCGGAGTCGATCCGCGCCTGGCCCGACCAGCCCGCGCTGGCGGCGCTGATCGGCGAGGCGGGCTGGCGGCGGCCGCAGTGGCGCAACCTCTCGGGCGGCATCGTCGCGCTGCACCGGGCCACCGCCTGACCCGGGCCGCAGCGCGTCCGCCCGCCCGCCGCGTCCGGCCGTCGTACCCCGGACTTGAGACGCCCGGGCCCGGAGTGCAGGATGGCAGCCCAGGCCCCTAGACTGTGCCGAGCGGACTTCGTGAAGGCCTTCACAAAGTCACATGTGTGACCGGGGTCACCGCGGGGACGTTTCCGGGGAGACACAGCACCACAGGTGGGAAGGACAGGAATGGAGCTCTATACGCCGGTCCTGGCGTTGGTCCTCCTGGCAGCCGGCTTCGCGGTCTTCTCCGTGATCATGAGCGCCATCGTGGGGCCCAAGCGCTACAACCGGGCCAAGGTCGACTCCTACGAGTGCGGCATCGAGCCCACCCCGCAGCCGCTGGGCGGCGGCCGCTTCCCCGTGAAGTACTACATCACCGCCATGATGTTCATCGTCTTCGACATCGAGACCATCTTCCTGATCCCGTGGGCCGTGCACTTCGACGCGCTCGGCATCTTCGGCCTGGTCGAGATGGTCATCTTCATCGCCACCGTGTTCGTCGCCTACGTCTACGTGTGGCGCCGCGGCGGCCTGGACTGGGACTGAAGGAAGGGCACACCACCACATGGGTGTTGAGGAGAAGCTCCCGAGCGGCGTCCTCCTGACGACAGTCGAGGGCGTCGCCGGCTACATGCGCAAGGCGTCGTTCTGGCCCGCCACCTTCGGCCTGGCCTGCTGCGCCATCGAGATGATGACGACCGGCGGCCCGAAGTACGACCTGGCCCGCTTCGGCATGGAGGTGTTCCGCGCCAGCCCCCGCCAGGCCGACCTGATGATCGTCGCCGGCCGCGTCAGCCAGAAGATGGCGCCCGTGCTCCGTCAGATCTACGACCAGATGCCCGACCCCAAGTGGGTGCTCGCGATGGGCGTCTGCGCCAGCTCCGGCGGCATGTTCAACAACTACGCGATCGTCCAGGGCGTCGACCACGTCGTGCCCGTCGACATGTACCTCCCCGGCTGCCCGCCGCGCCCGGAGATGCTGATCGACGCGATCCTCAAGCTCCACGACCAGGTCCAGCACACCAAGATGGGCGCCCACCGCGCCGCGGAGATCGAGCAGCTCGAGTCCGAGGCCCTCAAGGCGCTGCCCACCTCCGAGATGAAGGGGATGCTGCGGTGAGCGACGACCAGCTCCCCTCGGGAGGCGAGACCCAGGACCCCTCCACCGACGTGGTGGCGGCCGACGCCGAGGTCGAGCGGGCGGTCGGCGCCCGCACCGGCATGTTCGGCGTCGAGGGCTCCGGCGACACCAGCGGGTACGGCGGCCTGGTCGCGCCGATCGTGTTCCCCGGCGCGGCCCAGCGCCCCTACGGCGGCTGGTTCGACGACGTGGCCGACGCGCTCCAGGAGCGGCTGGCGGCCACCGACCTCGAGCAGGCCGTGGAGCGGGTCGTCATCCACCGCGGCGAGATCACCTTCCACGTCCGTCGCGAGGACCTCGCCTTCGTCGCCCAGATGTTCCGCGACGACGAGCGGCTCCGCTTCGAACTCTGTCTCGGCGTCAGCGGCGTGCACTACCCCGAGGACTCCGGGCGCGAGCTGCACGCGGTCTACCACCTGCTCTCGATGACCCACAACCGCCGGGTCCGGCTCGAGGTCTCCTGCCCCGACAGCGACCCCCACCTCCCGTCGCTGGTGAGCATCTACCCGACCAACGACTGGCACGAGCGCGAGACCTTCGACATGTTCGGCATCGTGTTCGACGGCCACCCGGCGCTGACCCGGATCCTGATGCCCGACGACTGGCCGGGCCACCCGCAGCGCAAGGACTACCCACTCGGCGGCATCCCGGTCGAGTACAAGGGCGGCACGGTTCCCCCGCCCGACGAGCGGAGGTCGTACAACTGATGTCGTCCACAGACGCCCCCCACGAGGACCTCTACGCCGGGTCCACCGACACCAGCGAGGGCCGGGTCTTCACCGTCTCCGGCCAGGACTGGGACTCCATCGCGGCCGGCCTCGCCGACCAGCCCGAGGAGCGCGTGGTCGTCAACATGGGGCCGCAGCACCCCTCGACCCACGGCGTGCTCCGGCTGATCCTCGAGCTCGAGGGCGAGACGGTCACCGAGGCCCGCGCCGGCATCGGCTACCTCCACACCGGCATCGAGAAGAACATGGAGTTCCGCTCCTGGACGCAGGGCGTGACGTTCTGCACCCGGATGGACTACCTCTCGCCGTTCTTCAACGAGGCGACCTACTGCCTCGGCGTCGAGCAGCTGCTCGGCATCGAGGACGACATCCCCGAGAAGGCCCAGGTCATGCGGGTCCTGCTCATGGAGCTCAACCGGATCTCCTCCCACCTGGTCGCCATCGCGACCGGCGGCATGGAGATCGGCGCCCTCACGGTGATGACGATCGGCTTCCGCGAGCGCGAGCTGGTGCTCGACCTGTTCGAGCTGATCACCGGCCTGCGGATGAACCACGCGTTCATCCGGCCCGGCGGCGTCGCCCAGGACCTCCCGCCCGGCGCGCTCGACGACATCCGCGACTTCATCGCGCTGATGAAGAAGCGCCTGCCGGAGTACGCCGCCCTCTGCAACGCCAACCCGATCTTCAAGGCCCGCCTCGTCGGCGTCGGCGAGCTCGACCTGAGCGCGACGCTGGCGCTGGGCATCACCGGCCCGGTGCTGCGCAGCACCGGCTACCCGTGGGACCTCCGCAAGACCGAGCCCTACTGCGGCTACGAGGACTACGACTTCGACGTGCAGACCTGGGACACCGCCGACTCCTACGGCCGGTTCCGCATCCGGCTGGCCGAGATGTGGGAGTCATTGCGCATCGTCGAGCAGGCCGCCGACCGGCTGGCTGGGCTCGAGGGGGCGCCGGTGATGGTCGCCGACAAGAAGATCGCCTGGCCCAGCCAGCTGGCGATCGGGTCCGACGGCATGGGCAACTCCCTCGACCACATCCGCCACATCATGGGCGAGTCGATGGAGGCGCTGATCCACCACTTCAAGCTGGTCACCGAGGGCTTCCGGGTGCCGGCCGGGCAGGCCTATGTCCCGGTCGAGGCGCCCCGCGGCGAGCTCGGCGCCCACGTCGTCTCCGACGGCGGCACCCGCCCCTACCGCGTCCACTTCCGCGACCCCTCGTTCACCAACCTCCAGGGCACCAGCGTGATGTCCGAGGGCGGCATGGTGGCCGACGTGATCGTCGCGATCGCCTCGATCGACCCGGTGATGGGAGGAGTGGACAGGTGATCGACCCCACGACGTACGACGAGCTGAAGCAGATCGCCGCTCGCTACCCGCAGGCCCGTTCGGGGCTGCTCCCGATGCTCCACCTCGTGCAGTCCGCCGAGGGGCGGGTGACGCCGGAGGGGATCGAGGCCTGCGCCGAGATCCTCGACCTGAGCGCCGCCGAGGTGAGCGGCGTCGCGACGTTCTACACGATGTACAAGCGCAAGCCCGTCGGCGACTACCACGTCGGCGTCTGCACCAACACGCTGTGCGCGGTGATGGGCGGCGACGTGATCTTCGAGCGGCTCAAGGAGCACCTCGACGTCGGCAACGACGAGACCACCGAGGACGGCAAGATCACCCTCGAGCACGTCGAGTGCAACGCCGCGTGCGACTACGCCCCCGTGGTGATGGTCAACTGGGAGTTCATGGACAACCAGACCCCCGAGTCGGCGGTGCAGCTGGTCGACGACCTGCGGGAGGGCAACGACGTCCACTCGACGCGCGGCCCCAAGATCTGTACCTGGCGCGAGGCCGAGCGGGTGCTCGCCGGCTTCGACGACGGGCTCGCCGACGAGGGCCCCGCCGCGGGCCCGGCGTCGCTGCTCGGGCTCGGCATCGCCCGCGACCACGGCTGGACCGCCCCGGACGGCGCCGGTGGCGCGGCCAAGGAGGGAGACGCGTGACCGACACCCTGACCCCCGTCCTCACCGCCACGTGGGGCGACGAGCGGGCCTGGACCCTCGCGGCGTACGAGAAGCGCGGCGGCTACTCCGCGCTCACCAAGGCGCTGGCCATGGCGCCCGACGACATCATCTCGGCGGTCAAGGACTCCGGCCTCCGCGGACGCGGCGGCGCCGGCTTCCCGACCGGCATGAAGTGGGGCTTCATCCCGCAGGACAACCCCAAGCCGAAGTACCTCGTCGTCAACGCCGACGAGTCCGAGCCGGGCACCTGCAAGGACATCCCGCTGATGATGGCGGCGCCGCACACGCTCGTGGAGGGCGTGATCATCAGCAGCTTCGCGATCCGCGCCAACAAGGCGTTCATCTACATCCGCGGCGAGGTGCTCCACGTCATCCGGCGGGTGCAGGCGGCCGTGCGCGAGGCCTACGCCGCCGGCCACCTCGGCGAGAACATCCACGGCTCCGGCTACGACCTCGACGTCGTGGTCCACGCCGGCGCCGGCGCCTACATCTGCGGTGAGGAGACCGCGCTGCTCGAGGGCCTGGAGGGGCGGCGCGGCCAGCCGCGGCTGCGCCCGCCGTTCCCCGCGGTCGCCGGCCTCTACGCCAGCCCGACGGTGATCAACAACGTCGAGTCGATCGCGTCCGTGCCCGGCATCGTGCTGCACGGCCCCGAGTGGTTCTCGTCGATGGGCACCGAGCGGTCCAAGGGCCACGGCATCTTCTCGCTGTCGGGCCACGTGACGAACCCCGGCCAGTTCGAGGCGCCCCTGGGCATCACCCTGCGCGAGCTGGTCGACCTCGCCGGCGGCATCCGCGACGGCCACGAGCTGAAGTTCTGGACGCCGGGCGGGTCGTCGACGCCGCTGCTCACCGACGAGCACTGGGACATGCCGCTCGACTTCGAGGCGGTCGGCGCCGCCGGGTCCATGCTCGGCACCCGCGCGATCCAGATCTTCGACGACACCACTTGCGTGGTGCGGGCGGTGCTGCGCTGGACGGAGTTCTACAAGCACGAGTCGTGCGGCAAGTGCACGCCCTGCCGCGAAGGCACCTGGTGGCTGGTGCAGACGCTGGCCCGCCTCGAGCGCGGTGAGGGCACGCCGGAGGACCTCGACACGCTGCTCGACCAGTGCGACAACATCCTCGGCCGGTCGTTCTGCGCGCTGGGCGACGGCGCGACCAGCCCGATCACCTCGTCCATCCAGTACTTCCGTGACGAGTTCCTGGCCCACCTCGAGCAGGGCGGCTGCCCGTTCGACCCGGCTGCCTCGACGCTGTTCGCCACCTCGACCACGGGCGGAGCCACGGCATGACGCAAGCGCCAGAGAAGACCGATCTGGTCACGCTCACCATCGACGGCATCAGCGTCAGCGTGCCCAAGGGCACGCTGGTGATCCGCGCCGCCGAGCAGGTCGGCATCCAGATCCCGCGCTTCTGCGACCACCCGCTGCTGGCGCCGGTCGGCGCCTGCCGCCAGTGCCTGGTCGAGGTGGCGCTGCCCGGCCCCGACGGGTCGATGCGGCAGATGCAGGGCCCTCCCGGCCGGATGAAGCCGCAGGCGTCGTGCACGCTGGTGGCCTCGGAGGGCATGGAGGTGCAGACCCAGGTCACCTCCGAGGGCGCCGACAAGGCCCAGCAGGGCGTCATGGAGTACCTCCTGATCAACCACCCGCTCGACTGCCCGGTCTGCGACAAGGGCGGCGAGTGCCCCCTGCAGAACCAGGCGATGAGCAACGGCCGCGCCGAGTCCCGCTTCTCCGCGTCCGGCGGCGTCAAGCGCACCTACCCCAAGCCGATCAACATCTCCGCGCAGGTGCTCCTCGACCGCGAGCGCTGCGTGCTCTGCGCCCGTTGCACGCGCTTCTCCGAGCAGATCGCGGGCGACCCGTTCATCGCGCTGGTCGAGCGCGGCGCCCTGCAGCAGGTCGGCATCTACGAGAAGCAGCCCTACGAGAGCTACTTCTCCGGCAACGCCATCCAGATCTGCCCCGTCGGCGCGCTCACCTCGGCCGACTACCGCTTCCGCTCCCGCCCGTTCGACCTGGTGTCGAGCCCCTCGGTCGGCGAGCACGACGCCTGTGGCGCCGCGATCCGCGTCGACCACCGCCGCGGCAAGGTGATGCGGCGGCTGTCGGGCAACGACCCCGAGGTCAACGAGGAGTGGATCACCGACAAGGACCGCTTCGCGTTCACCTACGCGCGGGCCGAGGACCGGCTGACCTACCCGATGGTCCGCGAGGACGGCGAGCTGCGGGCCGCGTCGTGGCCCGAGGCGTTCGCCGTGGCGGCGCGCGGCCTGGCCGCGGCCGGCGAGGTGGGCGTGCTCACCGGCGGCCGGGTCACCGCCGAGGACGCCTACGCCTACGGCAAGTTCGCCCGGGTGGCGCTCGGCACCAACGACGTCGACTTCCGCGCCCGTCCGCTGTCGGCGGAGGAGACCGGCTTCCTCGGCCGCCACGTCGCGCTGAGCCAGGACGTCACGTACGCCGCCCTCGAGGCCGCGTCGTCGGTGCTGCTGGTGGGCCTCGAGCCCGAGGACGAGGCCGGCACGATCTTCCTGCGGCTGCGCAAGGCCGCGATGTCCGGCACCGCCGTGCTCAGCGTGGCGCCGTACTCCTCGCGGGGGCTGACGAAGATGAACGGCCGCCTGCTCGCCACGGCGCCGGGGGCCGAGGCCGCGGCGCTCGCCGACCTGCCGGCCGACGTCCCGCTCGACA
>JAUILS010000082.1 GCA_030432975.1 Actinomycetes bacterium | reverse complement strand
GCCGACATGGCCGAGGTGGTCGTCGTGGTCAGCTGACGCGCAGCCGGGGGCCGAGCAGGTTCTCCAGTGCGCCGAGCAGGTCGCCGTGGATCTCGGTGGTGTCGAGGAACTCCACGCGCTGCGCCGGCCGGGTGCCGACGTAGAGCGTGAGCACGCCCCGGTCCTCCGACAGGCCGGAGAACTCCGCCCGGGTGATGTCGGACCACGACAGGGTCTCGGTGCGGCGGTGGGAGGTGAGCTCGTTCAGGCTCAGCCCCGTGGCGCGGCTCAGCAGCGCGGCCCCGCGGGCGGCGCCCTGCTGGGCGAGCCGGGCCAGCTCGACCAGGCCGGGGCGACGCAGCGAGATGCCGACGGGGGAGATCACCAGGGTGCCGCGGGCCGAGCCCGCGATCGGCGCCGCCGCGGCGAGGACGCCGGTCAGCTCCTCGGCGACCGGTCCGGCGGTGAACGCCGCCGCGGCGGGCGCGTCCTCGTCGGTCGCGGGGGGCGCGTCAGGCCCGAGGGAGACCACGACCGGCTCCGGTGCCGACCGCCGCCCGCGGGGGCCCGGGCCGGTGGGGCCCTCGTCGTGCTCCTCGTGGTCGTCGTGCTCGTCGGCAGCGTCGTCCGGGTCGGTCCCGTTCAGGTGGGTCTCGTCCGGGTCGGCTTCGTCGAGGTCGGTCTCGTCCGGGTGGGTCTCGTCCGGGTCGGCGTCGTGCGGACCGTCCGGGGAGCCGTCGTGGGGGCCGGTCTCGGTGTCGGGCCGCGCCGCGGGGCCGGCCTCGACGGCCGGGGTGACCGCCGGGGTGACCGCCGGGGCACCGCCGAAGGCGGCGATGGCCGCCGCGAGGTCCGCGTTGAGCACCGTGGACCGGGGCGCAGCCTGCTCCTCGTGGCCGCCGGCCTGGGCGGCGTCGTGCGCCGCCGCAGCCTCCGCAGCCGCCGCGGCGGCCTCGTCGGACGCCTGCTTCTTCGCGGCCGTGTCGGCGTCCCGGGCGGCGAACGCCGCGGCCTGCCGCGCGGCCGCTGCCTCGCGGTAGGCCGCCTGGCGGGCCTCGGCGGCCTCGCGGACGGCCGCCTCCCGCTCCGCCTCCTCCTCGGCACGACGCAGGCGGTCCAGCTCCTTGAGCGCCGACTTGAGGGCCTCGCGCTGGGTGGGGGCGGACCCGTCGGCGGCGGGCTGCTCCTCGGCGTTCTCATGGGCGCCGTCGGCGGTCTGGGCGACCTCCGGAGAGGCGGGCTCCGGAGAGGCGGGCTCCGGCGTGGTCTCGACGACCGGGGCGTGCTCGGTCGGTGCGGGCGGTCGCTGCACCGTGGGGACCTCGGGGACCGCCGGCTGGGTCCGGGAGGACCACCGGTCGCGCACGATGGCGCGCACGGCGGCCATCGACAACGGGTCGGGCGCGGGGGCGGGGGCCTCGACCGAGGGGGAGTCGGTGACGACGAGGGCTGCCGCGGCGGCCTCGGTGCCCTCCGTCGGGGCCTCGACCCGCTCCGGCTGGCCGGAGATCCGGCGCAGCAGGGGGGCCATCAGGTCGCGGGGTGAGGGCCGGCGTCCCTGGCCGCCCTCCTCGGCGAACGCCGCCGGCGCCGGCGTGGCGCCGAGCGGGGCGAGCGCCGCGGGCGTCAGCGGAGCCGACGGGCGCACCCGGTGCGCGCCGTTCGGGCCGCGGTCCGCACGGGGATGTTCGGGAGCGTCCTCGCCGTCTCGGTCCCTGTCGTCGGCGACTGTCGCGACCGAGGCGACCGCCGCGACCGCGGCGGCCGCGTCGGTCTCGTCGGTCTCCTCCACCTCGCCGGTCTCGGCGAGCTCGGGCTCGACCTGGTCGGCCGGCCGGTCGAGCGGCTCGGGTGCCGTCGCCGCGGCCAGCGGCGGGCGCAACGGCTCACGCCTCGGCTCGGCGAGCAGGGGCCGGGCACTGTCCGCCATCGGCCGGCCCAGCCGCACCTGGTGCTCGGTGAGCCAGGCCCGCAGCTCCTCGACCCCCTCGGCGGAACGGGTCGCCCGCGCGGCGACCGACCACGGGTCGAGGGTCTCGCCGGCGCGGTCCACGAGGGCCGGGGCGGCGCCCCAGCTGAGCGTGTACGACGCCCGGCCGGCCTCGACGAGCCGGTGGGCGGCCAGGTCGGCGACCATCCGGCCGGCCAGCGTGTCGAGGGTGTCGCCGTCGGCGTCGGGCGCCAGCGCCCGCATCAGCGGGGCCTCGCGTCCGGCCCGCACGACCTGGAGGAGGAGGGACTCCTGCAGCGGCCACAGGTCCAGCTGCCGTGCCGTGGTGCCGACGGCGGCGACCTGCTGGGCGACCCGGGCGGCGGTGCCGCGAGGGACCACCCGCTCGAACACCCCGGGCTCCAGCCCGCTGTCGCCGGTGACCGCGGCCTCGAGGGCCTCGAACACCACGTCGCGGCGGTCGAGGATGTCCTCGGCGGCACCGGAGAAGTCGAGCTGCCGGTTGGTCTGCAGCTCCTTGATCGCGGCGATCCGCTCGCTCTGGCGGGGATGCCCCGGCGCGGCCTCCGGGCCGGCCGGGTGGCGGTCGTCGTACTGCTCCATCCAGGTCTGGCGGTCGTCGTCGTCGAGGAACTCGACGAAGCCCGCGAAGACCTCGGTGGGGCGCTGGCCGACCAGGACGCCCGGCAGCACGTAGTGCTCGCAGAACTCCTGCCAGGCCTCGTCGAGGGGGCCGAGCTCCTTGAGCGCGGCGACGGCGGTGCGGCTGCCGACCAGCTCGGCGGCGATCCGGTCGGCGGTCAGCTCCTGCGCGAGCAGGGCGGGGCGGGCGACCTCCTCGACCGTGCGGGCCCAGGAGAGCAGCAGTCGGTCCGTGAGCGAGTCGCCGAGCCCGGCTCGGAGCCGGCGCAACGAGGCCACTCCGCGGGTCGCGGTCGTGCGCGGCCCGGGCTGGCGGAGGCTGTCGTGGGCGAGCTCGTGGGCCACCACGCAGCGGAGCTGCTCCGCCGAGAGGCCCACCATCAGCGGGATGCCCAGGACCAGCCGGCGCCGACCCGGCCGCAGGCCGAGCAGGAGGCTGTCCTCGACGAGCTCCGCACTCACCCGGTCGACGACCCAGATCTCGTCCGGCGCCGTGCTGTCGACCCGGTCGGAGAGCGACTGGACGTCGGCCCACAGACGCGGCTGCGCGGTCTGGGCGAGCGGGATCCCCTCGTCGGTGCCGGCGGCGCGCGCCGCGCGGGCGCGGCTGCCGAGGTGGCCCAGCACGGCCAGGCCGAGCAGGGGGACCACGACGACGGCCACCGTGCCGACCGACGGGCCGGAGGCGACCAGGCGGAGGAGTCCGACCAGGGCGGCGAGGGCAAGCACCAGTGCGCCCAGGTAGCCGCTGACCAGCAGCAGCAGGGCGGTCACAGCACGACCGGTGTGCTTCATCTCTCTCCGCGGGCACGACTCTCGACTGGGGCCGTCCTCGTCGTGGGCCCGGCGCAGGCCGGGGCAGACGGCGTGTCGATGGTAGGTCCGGCGGCGGTGCCCCCGGTGCGTTTTGGCCAACATCGCAGGAATACCCTTGGGGGTATAGCGACCGTGCTGTGACCGAAGGAGAGACCACATGGGCAACCACGGCCCCGACGTCCTGACCGACCTGCGCCTGCCCGTCCGCGAGCTGCGCCGGCGGATCCCGGCCGTCTACGAGGGCTTCGCCGCCACCCACCACGCCGCGCTCGCCGACGGGGCGCTCGACACCGCCACCAAGGAGCTGATGGCGCTCGCGATCAGCGTGGTCCAGCAGTGCGACGGCTGCATCGCCTCCCATGCCCGGGGTGCGCAGCGGGCCGGGGCCACCGAGGAGCAGGTCGCCGAGGCGATCGGCGTGAGCATCCTGATGGCCGGTGGCCCGGCGACGGTCTACGGTCCGCGGGCGCTGGCCGCGTTCCAGGAGTTCGCGCAGGCCGCCTCCGGCACGCAGGAGTAGCAGCCGCCGGGCAGCCACCCGCGCCCCCTAGACTCGGGGACGCCATGAGCGACCCCATCACCCACGACCCCGAGGGGCCGGCGCCCGCACGCCTGGCCGAGACCTTCGCCGAGGTCGAGGACGCGCTGCTGTCCCGCTGGCCCGAGACCAGGCTCGAGCCCTCGCTCGACCGGATCACCGCCTTCACCAGGCTGCTCGGCGACCCCCAGCGCGCCTACCCGGTGGTCCACCTCACCGGCACCAACGGCAAGACCTCCACGTCGCGGATGATCGACTCGCTGCTGCGGGCGCTCGACCTGCGCACCGGCCGGTTCACCTCGCCCCACCTGGAGCGGATGACCGAGCGGATCTGCCTCGACGGCTCCCCGCTGACCGACGAGGAGTTCGTGCGCGCCTTCAACGACGTGGCGCCGTACACCCATCTCGTCGACGCCTCCGAGGCCCATCCGCTGTCGTTCTTCGAGACGATCGTCGGGATGGCCTACGCCGCCTTCGCCGACGCCCCCGTCGACGCGGCGATCGTGGAGGTCGGCATGGGCGGCGCCTGGGACGCGACCAACGTGGCCGACGCCGCGGTCGCGGTGGTGCTGCCGGTCGCGGTCGACCACGAGCGCTACCTCGGTGCGGACCCGGTGGCGATCGCCGCCGAGAAGGCCGGGATCATCAAGGAGGGGTCGGTCGCCGTCCTCGCCCAGCAGTCGCTGGAGGTCGCAGAGGTGCTGCTGGCCCGGGCCCACGAGGTCGGGGCCACGGTGGCCCGCGAGGGGCTGGAGTACGGCGTCGCCAGCCGGGTGCCGGCCGTGGGCGGCCAGCTGCTCTCGCTGCAGGGCCTGCACGCGCGCTACGACGACGTCTTCCTGCCGCTCTACGGCGCCCACCAGGCGCAGAACGCCGCCACCGCGCTGGCCGCCGTCGAGGCGTTCCTGTCCGACGAGCCGCTCGACGAGGAGCTGGTCCGCGCGACGTTCGCGCAGGTCACCTCGCCGGGACGGCTGGAGGTCGTCCGGCGCAGCCCGACGGTGCTGCTCGACGCGGCGCACAACCCGCACGGCGCGGAGGCCACCGCGGCCGCGCTCGAGGACTCCTTCGCGTTCGACCCGCTGGTGGGGGTGATGGGCGTGATGGCCGACAAGGACTACGAAGGGGTGCTGGCGGCGTTCGAGCCACACCTGGCCCACCTGGTCTGCACCCAGAACTCCTTCGAGCGGTCGCTGTCCGCGGAGGCGCTGGCCGCGGTCGCTCGCCCGGTCTTCGGCGACGACCGGGTGTCGGTGGAGCCGAGGCTCGCCGACGCCATCGACCGGGCCGCGGCCCTGGCCGAGGCGGGGGAGCGCGAGGGCGCCGCGCTCGGGTCCGGGGCCGTGCTGGTCACCGGTTCGGTGGTCACCGTGGGCGAGGCGCGCACCCTGCTGACGAGGTCGCGATGAGCGCCGACGCCGCCCCCTCGCCCGAGGGTCCGCCGCCGAGCACCCCGCCGCGGTCGCCGCGGCGCGGCATGTGCGCCGCCGTGCTGAGCCTGGAGGCGATCACGATCGGGCTCTCCACGCCGGTGATGATCGTGGTCAGCGGGGTCTCCACCGCGACCGCGCTGACGGTGGGGCTGGGACTCGCCCTGGTCTGCCTGGTCGTCGCCGGGTCCCTGCGCTCCGAGGCGGGCTACGTCGCCGGGTGGGTGGTCCAGGTCGCCGCCATCGGGCTCGGCTTCCTGGTGCCGCTGATGTTCTTCCTCGGCGCGCTCTTCGCCTTCCTCTGGGGGTCGGCGTACTTCCTGGGTCGCAAGATCGAGCGCGAGCGCGCCGCGGCGTACGCCGCCCACGACCGGGAGGCCTGACCGGGCCGGCGCGGCCGCTCGCTAGGCTGCGCCCCATGACGACCCCGGCCGCCACGCCCACCCAGCGCACGCTGGTCCTGCTCAAGCCCGACGCCGTGCGACGCGGCCTGCTGGGCGAGGTCCTCGGCCGCTACGAGGCCAAGGGGCTGGCCGTCGTCGCCATGGAGCTGCGGCACATCGACGGCGAGCAGGCCGACGCCCACTACCACGAGCACGTCGAGCGGGACTTCTACCCGCCGCTGCGGGCGTTCGTCACCAGCGGCCCGCTGGTCGCCATGGTGCTCGAGGGCGACGAGGCCATCGAGGTCGTGCGCACGCTCAACGGTGCGACCGACGGTCGCAAGGCGGCCCCGGGGTCGGTGCGCGGCGACCTCTCGCTGTCCAACCGCGAGAACCTCGTGCACGGCTCGGACTCGCCGGAGTCCGCCGCGCGCGAGATCGCCCTGTGGTTCCCCGACCTGGCCGACTGACCGACTGGCCGCCGGCCGACTGACCGATCTGCCGCCGGCTCCGACGACTCAGCGGCGGCCGCCGCCGAGCAGGCCGCCGAGCAGGTCTCCCAGGATCGAGCCCATGTCGGGCGCCGCCGAGCTGCGGCCGCCGGCCCCCTGGGCGGCGCCCTGGAGGATCTGCGACAGGATGCCCCCCAGCACGCCGCCTCCGCCGTCGCCCTGCTGCGACTGCATCTGCTTGGCGAGGTAGGACAGCACGATCGGGGCCAGGATCGGCAGCAGCTTGCCGACCAGGCCGCTCGAGCCGCCGACGCCGCCGAGCTGGTGGACCACCTGGTCCTCCTGGGCCCCGAAGATGTGGCGGGTGATCTTCTGCCCGTCGGCCACGTCGACCCGGGACAGGTCGACGGTGCCGCTGGCCAGCCCGGCGTCGTGCTGCGACACGGCCTGGGCCAGCGAGGCCTCGCCGGCCGGGTCCTGGGCGTTGGCCTCCAGGCCGCCGAGCAGGGCCGGCAGGGCGGCGTACGCCGCCTGCTCGACCGCCGCGGGACTCTCGCCGAGGGAGGCGGCGAGCTGGTCGATGGGCAGGGACGCGAGGATCTCGTCAACGGCAGACATGACGGCACCCTAACCGCGGCCAACGTCCGACGCCGTGGGCCGAGTCGGCGGGCGACCACGATCCGCAGGCTGGACCACCGGCCGGTTGCCGCGTGTCGCGCCCCGGATCGGCGCCCCGTTCTTCCTACCCTGAGCATGGGTCGGTGGGCTGGTGCGCCGATCCGCCTTCCCCGGACCACCAGCAAGGGCGCGCGCAATGGTTGGAACCACTCGCGGAGCGGTCCTCGGCCGAGACCTGGCCGTCGACCTCGGCACCGCCACCACACTGGTCTACGTCCGCGGGCGCGGCGTCGTCATCGACGAGCCGTCGCTCGTCGCTCTCGACGACGCCGGTGACCTGCTCGCCGCGGGGCGGCAGGCGTTCCGCTTCGCCGGCCGGCCGGGCGCCCACATCGTCGCCCCCGTGCACGACGGGGTGGTCGCCGACTTCGACGCCGCGGAGCAGATGCTCCACCGCTTCGCCGTCGCGGCGCGCGGCCGCCGGTCGCTGACCCGTCCGCGACTCGTCGTGGCGATGCCGAGCGGCGTCACCGCAGTCGAGCAGCGCGTGGTCCGCGAGGTGGGCTACCAGGCCGGCGCCCGCCAGGTGGAGGTGATCGAGGAGCCGATGGCCGCCGCCATCGGGGCCGGGCTCCCCGTCCACGAGCCCACCGGCACCCTGGTCGTCGACCTGGGCTGCGGCACCACCGAGGTCGCCCTCATCGCCCACGGCAGCGTCGCCGCCGCGCGCTCGATCCGCACCGCCGGCGCGGCCTTCGACCACGCGATCTCCTCGTGGCTCGCCGGGGAGCACCGGATCCTGGTCGACCAGACGACGGCCGAGCTGCTCAAGCGGACCCTGGCCTCGGCGTACCCCCTGCCGACCGAGGCCTCGGCCGAGGTGACCGGCCGGGACGCCGAGAGCGGTGCCGAGCGCCGGGTCGTGGTCAGCGCCGGCGCGGTGCGGCACGCCCTCGAGGACTCGCTGCGCGCCGTCGTCGACGTCGTCCGGGCCACGCTCGACCAGGCGCCGCCGCGGCTGGCGCGCGACGTGCGCGCCCACGGCCTCGTGCTGACCGGGGGGAGCGCGCTCCTCACCGGGCTCGACGAGCGCCTGCGGCACGACGTCGGCGTGCCGGTCCACGTGGCCCACGACCCGCGCTCCTGCGTCGTCACCGGCGCCGCCCGCTGCATCGAGCAGTACGCCGCCCTGCAGCCGCTCCTGGTCCCCGAGCGCCGGAGAGCCGGATGACCTCGGCGCCACGGGGGAGCGCCGGGGGGCCGCTGCGGCCCGCCCGGTGGCTCGGGCGCCCCCGGCTCGGGGCCCCCGGCCTCCGCTTCCGCTCCTCAGGCACGGGCGGCGGCTCCCCCCGCACGACCCTCCTCGCCCTGGCGCTCACCGCCGCGACGCTGATGACCCTGGACCACCAGTCCGGCCTCCTCGACCCGGTGCGCTCGGTGGCCGGCGAGGCGGTCGGGCCGCTCCAGGCGGGCGCCGCCGCCGTGACCCGGCCGGTCGCCGCCGCGCCCGCGTGGTTCCGCAGCCGCAGCGAGCTCAGCAACGACGTCGCCGCGCTCCGGGCCGAGAACGCCGACCTCCGCGGCCGGCTCGAGCGCAGCGACTTCGACCGCAACCGGCTCGCGGAGTACGACCGGCTCATCGACATCGCCGGCGACACCGGCCGGGTGCTGGTGCCGGCCCGCGTCGTGGGTTGGGGTCCCCAGCAGTCCTTCTCCCGCACTGTCACCATCGACGCCGGCACCCGGTCCGGGCTCACCACCGACCTCACGGTGGTGAGCGGCGACGGCCTCGTCGGCCGGGTGATCCGGGTGACGCCGACGACCGCCACGGTGCTGCTGGTCGTCGACGCCGACTCGGTCGTCGGCGGGCGGTTGGGTGACAGCATGGAGCTGGGCTTCCTCCGCGGTCGAGGGGTCGTCGACCGCGCCGGGCGTCTCGACCTCGAGCTCGTCGACACCACCACCCTCCCGGCCCGCGGCGACGTCGTGGTCACCTGGGGCAGCGGGGCGGGAGCGCCGTACGTCTCCGGCGTGCCGGTCGGCCGGGTCACCAAGGTCTACGACAGCGTGCGCGACACCGCGCGCCGGGCGGTGATCGCACCGTTCGTCGACTTCAGCTCGCTCGACCTGGTGGGAGTGGTGGTCGCGCCGGGCACCGCCAGCGACCGCGCCCTGGTCCGCGCCGGGGGGCTGCGATGACCGCCCCCGCGCGCGCCGTGCTCGCCGGCCTGCTGGTGCTGCTCGCCGTGGTGCTGCAGACCAGCGTGCTGCCGTTGCTGGCCGGCGGCGCCCCGCTGCCGCACCTGTGCCTGCTCGTGGTGGTGGCCGTCGGCCTGTCGGCAGGGGAGACCCCCGGCGCGGTCGCCGGGTTCGCTGCCGGGCTGACCCTCGACCTGGTGCCCCCCGCCGACGACCTCGCCGGCCGCTGGGCGCTGGCCCTGGCGCTGGCCGGCTTCCTGGCCGGCCACCTGGCCACGCGGACGCCGGCGGGCGTGACCGACCGCTCCTGGCGGGCCCGTCTCGCGACGACGCCGCGGGTGGCCGTCGTCACGGGGGCCGCCTCCTTCGTGGCCACCTCCGTGTTCGCGCTGACCGGGCTGGTGTTCGGCGAGCTGTCCTGGAGCGTCCCCGAGCTGCTCCGCGGTGTCGTCGTCGCGGCCGCCCTCGACGTCGTCGCGGGTGTCGTCGTGGTGCCGCCGATGGTGCGCGCGCTCGGGGCCGTCGCCGCCCCCGCCCCGGCCCTGGACGCGTCCCGGTGAGCGGGGCCGCCCAGCGCCCACGACCGACGGCCCTGGCCGCGCGGCGTACCCGCCTGCGGGTGCTGGTGATCCAGGTCCTGGCCTTCTCGCTCGTCGCGACGCTGCTCGGCCGGCTCTACTACCTGCAGGTGGTGGAGGGCGGCAGCTATCAGGCGCGGGCGGCCTCGCAGTCGGTGCGCGACATCGTGCAGCAGCCCGAGCGCGGCCTGATCGTCGACGCCGAGGGCCGGCCGCTGGTCGCCAACCGCACCGCCTGGGTGGTGTCGGTCGACCGCACCACGCTGGGGCGGCTGTCCGACCGCGGCCAGGAGCTGGTGCTGCGGAGGGTCGCGCGGGCCGTCGGCGTGAAGGAGCGACGGGTCCGGGCGCGGCTCGTCGACTGCGGCAGCGAGGGCGCCCGGCCGCGGCTGTGCTGGAACGGCTCGCCCTACCAGCCGGTGCCGGTCGCCGAGGACGTCGCGCAGGAGGTCGCGCTGCGGGTGCTGGAGCAGCCCGAGGACTACCCCGGGGTGCTGGCCGAGCAGCAGAGCGTGCGGTCCTACCCCGCGCCGTACGGCGTCAACCTCGCGCACGTGCTGGGCTACCTCAGCCCGGTGACCTCCGACGAGCTGGCCGCGGCCACCGAGGAGGGCGACGAGACGCTCAACGGCGCGTCGGTCGTCGGCCGGGCGGGCGTGGAGCAGACCTACGACCGCTGGCTGCGCGGCGTGCCCGGCCACCGCAGCGTGACCGTCGACGCGCAGGGGCGGGTGCGCAGCGACGCCGGCCTGGTGGGCGCGCGCCCCGGCGACACCCTCGTCACCTCGATCGACGCCAAGGTCCAGTCCGTGGTCGAGCGGCAGCTCGCGCGCACGATCCGCACCGCCCGACGGACCCATGACAAGGTGACGGGGCGCAACTACGAGGCCGACTCGGGCGCCGTCGTCGTCCTCGAGACCGGCACCGGCCGGGTCGTGGCGATGGCCAGCCAGCCGACGTACGACCCGAGCGCCTGGGTGGGCGGCATCAGCACCGGCGAGCTCGACCGGCTCTACGCCGCCGACAGCGACAACCCGCTGCTCGGGCGCGCCACGCAGGGTCAGTTCGCGCCCGGGTCCACCTGGAAGCCGGTCATGAGCGTCGCGGCGCTCGAGCACGGCTACTCGCCCGCGACCCGGCTCGACTGCTCCTCCGGGCTGCAGGTGGGCAACCGGTGGTTCAAGAACTACGAGTCGGCGTCCTACGGCTCGATGGGCTTCGACCGGGCGCTGCAGCTGTCGTGCGACACCTTCTTCTACCGGCTGGCGCTGCGCTACTGGCAGGCCGGCGGCGGCGACCCGACGGACGTCGACGCGCCCGACCCGCTGGTCGAGGGCGCTCAGGCGTTCGGCTTCGGCAGCGCCACCGGCGTCGACCTGCCGGGCGAGGCCAGCGGCCGGATCGCCGACCGGGAGTGGAAGAAGCGCTACTACCGCGAGATGAAGGACTACTACTGCGCGATCGACGCCGACCCGGGCGACGCCAGCCCCTTCATGCGGCTGTTCGCCCACGAGTTCTGCCTCGAGGGGTGGTACTACCGGGCCGGCGACGCGGTGAACTTCTCGATCGGGCAGGGCGACACGCTGGTCACGCCGCTGCAGCTGGCCCGGGCCTACGCCGCGCTCGGCAACGGCGGCACGCTCTACGAGCCGCGCGTCGCCAAGGCGATCGTCGACCCGCAGGGCCGGCTGGTCCGCGAGATCGAGCCCGAGGTGGCCGGCAAGGTCCCGGCGACCAGGGCGACGATGCGCTACGTCGACCAGGCGCTCCTCGGCACCACCACCGTCGGCACCATGTCGTGGCGGATGACCGGCTTCCCGCTCGACCGGGTCCAGATCCGCTCCAAGACCGGCACGGCCGAGGTGCAGGGCAAGCAGTCGACCTCGTGGGTGGCGTCGTACGACGAGAACTTCGTGGTCGTGATGATGGTCAGCCAGGCCGGCACCGGCTCGGGCACCTCCGGCCCGGCCGTGCGCGCCATCTGGGAGTCGCTGTACGGCGTCCGCGGCGAGACCGTCGACACCGCCCGCGCCGCCATCCCCGGCGTGGTGCCGCCCCGCCGGTTGCCGACCTTCACCAACGACGGATCCGTGCTGCCGCCGAGGAGGAAGCGATGACGGTGACCCTGCTCCCGCTGCCGGCGACCAAGGGTGGGCGGAGCCGCGAGGCCGGCCTCGACTGGGTGCTGCTCGGGGCCGTCGTGGCGCTGCTGGCCGCCGGCGTGGCGCTGGTCTGGTCGGCGACGTCGGCGCGGGACGCGCTGACCGGGGGAGACCCGCGCGCCTTCCTGTCGCGACAGCTGGTCAACGTCGCGCTCGGACTGGCGCTGATGGTGGTCGTGGCGTCCGTCGAGCACCGGTGGGTGCGGCGGCTGACGCCGGTCGCCTACCTCGCGTCGCTGGCGGGGCTGGTGCTCGTGCTGGTCGCCGGCAGCACCGTCAACGGGTCGCGCTCCTGGCTGGTGCTCGGGCCGCTGAACCTGCAGCCGTCGGAGCTGGCGAAGCTCACGGTCGTGGTGGCGATGGCGCTCGTCGCGAGCGAGCTGGCCCGCCCCGGGCGCCGCCACCAGGCCGGCGCGGTGGAGGTCGCCGCCATGTTGGTGGTGGCGGGGGTCCCGGCGGTGCTGATCCTGCTGCAGCCGGACCTGGGCACGCTGCTGGTGCTGGCGGTGACCGTCGTCGGCACGCTCACCGCCGCCGGGGCGGGGCGCCGCTGGCTCGCGCTGGTGGTCGGCGGCGGCCTGGCCGCCGTGGTGGTCGCGGCGGCGTCGGGGGTGCTGCAGCAGTACCAGGTCGACCGGTTCCTGGCGTTCACCGACCCGTCGCTCGACCCGCGGGGCGCGGGCTACAACACCGAGCAGGCCCGGATCGCGATCGGCAACGGCGGGGTCTTCGGGCAGGGGCTCTTCTCGGGGTCGCAGACGCGGTCGGGCTTCGTGCCGGAGCAGCACACCGACTTCATCTTCACCGTCATCGGCGAGGAGCTGGGGCTGGTCGGGGCAGGGGTGCTCGTGGTGCTCCTCGGGGTGGTCATCTGGCGGGCGCTCGCGATCGCCGCCGCCAGCGACGACGTCTTCGGCCGGGTGGCGGCGGCCGGGATCGCGTGCTGGTTCGGGTTCCAGGCGTTCCAGAACGTCGGGATGTGCCTCGGCATCATGCCGGTCACCGGTGTGCCGCTGCCGTTCGTCTCCTACGGCGGCTCCTCGCTGTTCGCCTCGCTCCTGGCGGTCGGGCTGCTGCAGAACATCCATCTGCGGTCGTCGGCGGGGCGGCTGGGCGTGGGCACTTCCCTGGTTCACCAGTGAGGCTGCGCTCCGGCGAATCGCGCCGCCGCCGGAGCCGACGTACCCTGGGACGGTTGTCTTCCCCGGGTCGAGGTGTGGTGTGTCGGAGTCGGTCGCGTCGGTGTTCCCGCTGCTGGAGCCTCTGCTCCCGACGGTGCAGAAGCCGATCCAGTACGTCGGCGGCGAGCTCAACGCCACGGTGAAGGACTGGG
>JAUILS010000323.1 GCA_030432975.1 Actinomycetes bacterium | reverse complement strand
CGAGTTCACCGAGCGCCGCGCCGGCACGACCTGGGGCACGTTCGCGGTCACCGGCACCTTCGACGGCGAGACGTTCACGCCCACCCGGGATCCGATCCCGCTCGCGCTCTACGACCCGATGGCGCCCCCGCCCGAGCCCGACCCGTTCGCCACGCGCTGCCCCGAGCCCGGCGGCGGCTGGCAGGTGCTCGACCCGGCCCGCGCCACGGACGCCGCCCTCCAGCAGACGCTGCGGCGCGCCCGGCGGCTCGAGGGATACGGCGGGGCCTGGCTCGACCAGTCGGTCAACCCGGCGTCGGAGCAACTCGGCGACCCCGACGTCGAGGACGCGATGAACGACCCGCAGCTGCTGATCCTCAACGTGCTCACCACCGCCGACATCGACGACACCGAGCGGACCCTCCGCGAGACCTGGGGCGGCATGCTCTGCGTGTCACCCGCGACCAGCACCGAGGCCGACCGCCGGCGCATCCAGCGCGACCTGGTCGACCTGCCGGGGATGATCGAGGTCGGCGCCGGGCTCGACCGGGTCGAGCTCCAGGTCGTCTGGGACGACGGGTCCTACCAGCGGTGGGCGGACGCGACGTACGGCGAGGGCGCCGTCGTCGTCACCTCGGCGCTCACCCCCGTCGAGAGCTGACCTCCGTCGAGGGCTGAGCCGTCCCGGAGGCCCGGGTCACTCGGCGGGCTTGAGCTTCAGGCTGATCGAGTTGATGCAGTAGCGGTCGCCGGTGGGCGTGCCGTAGCCGTCGGGGAACACGTGCCCGAGGTGCGACCCGCAGCTGGCGCAGCGCACCTCCACCCGCTTCATGCCGTGGGAGGTGTCCTCGAGGTACTCGATGGTGTCGGTCATCGGCTGGTAGAAGCTCGGCCAGCCGCACCCGGAGTGGAACTTCGTGTCGGACTCGAACAGCTCGGCCTGGCAGGCCCGGCAGACGTAGACGCCGGAGGTCTCGGTGTCGGTGTACTCGCCGGTGAAGGCGCGCTCGGTGCCGGCCTGGCGCAGCACGGCGTACTCCTCGGGGGTCAGCTCGGACCGCCACTGCTCGTCGGTCTTCTCCACGCGGTAGGACATGGCCGCAACGGTAGCCGCGGAACCGCCTCGACCCCAGCCCGCGGGTCTGCGACGACGGTGAGGTCACCGACTCGTAAGACGCGCCGAGCCGCCCAGCCTCGTCCCGCCCGCGTCGACGTCTACTGGTGCGTACGACGCACCAGACGTGTCGTACGCACCAGTAGCCTGGCCCGCATGGCCAAGCCACCCGCCGCCGAGGTGATCGCCGGCGACCGCGCGGTCCGGGTGAGCAGCCCCGACCGGGTGATCTTCGAGGCGACCGACCGCACCCCGGAGGTCACCAAGCTCCAGGTCGCGGAGTACTTCGCGAGCGTCGCCGACGGCCTGATGCGGGCGCTCCGCGAGCGCCCGACGGCGATGGAGCGGTGGCCCGGCGGCGTCCGCGAGGGGATGCGGCTGGCGACCGGCCCGATGGACAAGAACGCCGACGCGTTCTACCAGAAGCGCGTGCCGAGGGGCGCCCCCGACTACCTCGAGACGGTGCAGGTCACCTTCCCCTCCGGCCGCACCGCTGACGAGGTCTGCCCGACCGAGCCGGCCGTCCCCGTGTGGTGCGCGCACATGGGCACCCTCACGTTCCACCCCTGGCCGGTCCGTCGCGCCGACGTCGACCGGCCCGACGAGCTGCGGATCGACCTCGACCCGCAGCCCGGCACCGGGTTCGCCGACGCGGTGCGGGTCGCCGGCGTCGCCCGCGAGCTGCTCGGCGACCTCGGCATGACCGGCTTCGCCAAGACCTCCGGCAACCGGGGCGTCCACGTCTTCGTGCGGATCGAGCCGCGGTGGGAGTTCGTCGACGTCCGGCACGCCGCGATCGCGTTCGGCCGCGAGCTCGAGCGGCGCGACGACGGCGTGACGACGGCCTGGTGGAAGGAGGAGCGCGGCGAGCGGGTGTTCGTCGACTTCAACCAGAACTGCCGCGACCGCACCATCGCGTCGGCGTACTCCCTCCGCCCGATCCCCGGCGCACCGGTCTCGACGCCGCTCTCCTGGGACGAGCTCGCCGAGACGACCGACCCCGCCGAGCTCAACCTCTTCACCGTCCCCGAGCGGCTGGCCGACACCGGCGACGCCTGGGCCGCCATCGACGAGACCCACCACTCGCTGCAGCCGCTGCTCGACCTCTGGGAGGAGCAGGGCGCGGTCGAGATGAACTACCCGCCCGACTACCCGAAGATGCCGGGCGAGCCGCCACGGGTGCAGCCGAGCAAGAAGGTCGCCGCCCACTGGGACGAGGACGGCAACCGCATCGAGGGCACCTGACCCTCGGCGGGCGGGCTCAGAGCCCCGTGACGCCCTCGCCCGCGCCGGCCTGCTCGTCGAAGGTCTCGTGCTCGAGCAGGTGCAGCACCGGTACGCCGATCTTGCGGCGCGCCCGCGA
>JAUILS010000322.1 GCA_030432975.1 Actinomycetes bacterium | reverse complement strand
CCTGCTGCGGCGCAGCCCGGTGCTCGGCGGCTACGACCCCGACGACTACGAAGAGCACCGGGTCTGGGCCACCGCCGCCGACGGCGAGCGGGTGCCGGTGTCCCTGGTCTGCCGCCGCGGTGCCCGCGACGACGGGCCGATCCCCTTCCTGCTCTACGGCTACGGCGCCTACGAGGCGTCCATCGACCCCTACTTCTCGGTCGCGCGGCTCTCCCTGCTCGACCGCGGCGCCGGCTTCGCCATCGCCCACGTGCGCGGTGGCGGCGAGATGGGCCGTCGGTGGTACGACCAGGGCAAGCTCGGCCACAAGCGCAACACCTTCGACGACTTCGTGACGGCCGCGCGGCACCTGGTCGACACCGGCTGGACGACCCCGGAGACGCTGGTCTGCGAGGGCGCCAGCGCCGGCGGGCTGCTCATCGGGGCGGTGCTCAACCAGGCGCCGGAGCTCTTCGCGGGCGCCGTGGCCGGCGTACCCTTCGTCGACAACCTGACGTCCATGCTCGATGCCTCGCTGCCGCTCACCGTCACGGAGTACGACGAGTGGGGCAACCCGGAGGCCGACCCGGAGGTCTACGCCTACCTCGCGGGCTACGCGCCCTACGACAACGTCGCGGCGGTGGACTACCCGCCGGTGCTGGCCGAGACCTCCCTCAACGACACCCGGGTGCTCTACGTCGAGCCCGCGAAGTGGGTCGCCCGGCTGCGCGCGACCGCGGTCGGCCGGCGCGACTTCCTGCTCCGCACCGAGATGGTCGCCGGGCACGCCGGGGTCTCCGGGCGCTACAAGTCCTGGCACGACCGGGCGTTCTCGCTGGCCTGGATGCTGGACCGGATGGGGCTCGCCGACCGGGCGCCGCACGCCGCCGAGCCCGTCCCGTCGGGGGTGTGATGCCCCGCCCGGCGGTGCTCCTCGACCTCGACCGCACCCTGGTCGACGTGCAGTCCTTCACCGACTACGACGCCGCCTGGCGCGACGTGGTGGCCGTGCTCGGCGAGGCCGCCGACGACCTGGGCCCCGAGACGGGGTGGACCGCCGCGACCCGGGCCTGCATGGCCGTGCTCGGGCAGCTGCCCGCCGGCGACCAGTGGTACGCCGTCTCCGGCGTCGTCGCCGCGCACGAGAGGGCCGCCGTCGCGGCCTCCCGCCCGATGCCGGGCGTCGCGGCCTTCCTGGAGGCGCTCGCGGGCGCCCCGCTGGGCGTGGTGACCCTGCTGCCCGCCGAGGTGGCGCGCGAGGTGCTCGCCCACCACGGGCTGGCCGTCGACGTCGTCGTGGGCCGCGACCCGCACGTTCGCCCCAAGCCGGCCGGCGACGGGCTCCGCGAGGCGCTGCGGCTGCTGGCGGCCTCCCCGACCGGCGTCCGGATGGTCGGCGACAGCGCCTGGGACGCCGCGGCGGCCCGCGACGCCGGGGTGGGCTTCGTGGGCGTGCACGCCCCCGGGTCGGAGTTCAGCGCGTTCCCCGACGTGCCGGTGGCCGGCTCCCTCGCCGCCGCGCTCCCCCACCTCGGGTCCGCCTGAGGCATCTTTCGGGCGCTCACCTGGGCAGACGCGGCCCCGGGGAGATCACTGAGAAGTCCCTGAGAGTTGCCGGCACCGGCAACTTCCCGGGCGTGCCGCACGTCTGGGTGGGTACAAGGCAGCACAGCCGGAGGGTTGGGGAACACCGGACCCCCCAGCGGTGTTGTACAAGCAGTGGGAGTCGACGCCCGCGCGTCGTCCCATGCGAGGAGGAGGAACAGCCACCATGGCAACCCGCACGGCAACCCCCGGGCGCGAGATCGAGGGCCGCGACAGCGTCGGCCTCTACCTCGACGAGATCGCCCGCAACCCCCTGCTGGACGCCGCCCTCGAGGTGGAGCTCTCCAAGACCATCGAGGCCGGCCTGATGGCCGAGGCGCTGCTCGCCGAGGGCCGCGTCGGACGCAAGAAGGGCGGTGCGCCCGGCTACGCCACCCAGGAGGAGCTGGAGTGGCTCGCCGAGGAGGGCCGCAAGGCCGTCGACACCTTCATCACCGCCAACCTGCGGCTGGTCGTGTCGATCGCCCGCAAGTACGGCCGCGCGCAGATGCCGATGCTCGACCTGATCCAGGAGGGCAACACCGGCCTGATCCGCGCGGTGGAGAAGTTCGACTACACCAAGGGCTACAAGTTCTCGACCTACGCCACCTGGTGGGTCCGGCAGGCGATCACCCGCGGCATCGCGCAGCAGGCGCGCGTCGTGCGGTTGCCCGTCCACGTGGTCGAGGAGCTCAACCAGGTCGGCGGAGCCCGGCGTACGCTCGAGCGGCAGCTGGGCCGTGAGCCCGAGCCCGCCGAGATCGCCCACGAGCTCGGCATGGACCTCGACCGGGTGCTCGACCTGATGGCCTGGGGTCGTGAGCACGTCAGCCTCGACACCCCGGTCGACGAGGACGGCGACACGTCGCTGGGCGACCTGATGGCCCAGGAGACGGCCCCCGGGC
>JAUILS010000321.1 GCA_030432975.1 Actinomycetes bacterium | reverse complement strand
GGCCAAGGAGCAGCTGGGCTGCACCGTCAACTACGTCGACCTCAAGGAGGGCGGCCCGTCGTACCAGGCGCTGAAGTCCGGCGACGGCGACGTCATCCTCGAGGAGTGGTCGCACGCGGAGGAGCTCGCGGCCGCCGAGTCCGAGGGCTACGCGACCGACCTCGGCTCGCCGGGCAACGTCGGCATCATCGGCTGGTACGTCCCCGGCTGGCTGGCCGAGGAGAACCCCGACGTCCTCCAGTGGGAGAACCTCAACAGCTACGCCAAGGACTTCGCGACCTCCGAGTCGGGCGGCAAGGGCCAGTTCCTCGGCTCCGACCCGACCTTCACGCAGTACGACGAGGCGATCGTGAAGAACCTCGACCTGGACTTCAAGGTCGTCTTCTCCGGCGGTGAGACCGCCACGGTCGAGGCGTTCAAGAAGGCGCAGGAGAACAAGGAGTGGCTGATCGGCTACTTCTGGGAGCCGCAGTGGGTGCACGCCGAGGTGCCGATGGAGCGCGTCGCCCTGCCGCCCTACGAGGAGGGCTGCGACTCCGACCCGGCCAAGGTCGACTGCGACTACGCCGAGACCGAGCTGAAGAAGGTCGGCCGCACCGAGTTCCTCGAGTCCGGCTCGCCGGCCGCGACCCTGGTCACGAACTTCACCTGGACCAACGACGACCAGAACCTCGTGGCCGACTACATCACCGCGCAGGGCATGTCCAACGAGGAGGCGGCCCAGAAGTGGATCGCCGACAACCAGGACAAGGTCGACGCCTGGCTCGGTTGATCCGGCAGAAGATCGCGTCGACCCGGCAGTAGTTCGGGTTGATCCGGCAGAACATCGCGTCGACCCGGCAGAAGCTCACGAGCTTCTGCCGGGTCGACCGCGTTCAGGCCTGGTCGCGGACGTACGCCGCGAAGCCGGGCAGCGTGAACCGGACCAGCCCGTGCCCGACGGGCTCGATGACGCCCTTCTCGATGAGGCGCTCGCGCGGCCCGGAGATGGAGCGGCTGTCGACGCCGAGGGTGCTCGCGATCTGGGCGCGGGTGACGTTGTCGCTCTCGGCCTCGGCCATCGCGGCGAGGAACGCCTGCTCCGCGCGGGTGGCGGCCCGCCAGCGTGCGCGGTACATCGCGGTCAGCTGCTCGGTCGCCTCGGGGACGCCGGCCGCCACGTCGTCGAGGTCGATCACGTCGCCGGCGCCGGGCGCGGCGGCGTTCCAGGTGGCGCTGCCGGCGAGCTGCAGGAAGTAGGGATGGCCGCGCGCCTCCTCGACGAGGCGCGCGACGGCGTCGTCGTCCCAGGCCACGTCGAGCGCGGCCGCGGGGGCGGTGACCGCGGCGGCGGCGTCCTCGTCGGAGAGCACGTCGAGGGCCACGAAGCCGCTCCGCTCACCGAACGTCGCGGCGCGGGTGAGGGCCTCGGGGGTGACCGGCAGGCCCGCGGTGACCACGGCCAGGGGGTTGTCCTCGCGCTCGCCGTCGAGGTTCTGCAGCGCGTTGAGCAGGGTCGCCATGTCGTCTGCCGACGCGGCATGGAGCTCGTCGAGGAAGACCAGCAGCCCCGCACCCCCGCGGCGACGGCAGGCGACCGCCGCCTCGTGCAGCAGGTCCTCCAGCGCGGAGATGGGCGCGGCGAGAGTGTGGTCGGCCGGCGGGTCGCGGCGGGCGACGTCGGCGCTCACCTTGGCTCCCGGCAGGCCGATCTCCACGCTGATCCGGTCGAGCCGGGCCCGCCAGCCGCCGTCGCTGCTGTCGGTGAACACCTCGGCCCGTCGCAGCGACCGCTCCACGACGCGCACCAGCTCGGGCAGGAACGGCCGCTCCCGCGAGCAGGCCACCCACGCCGTGACGAAGCCGACCTCCTCGGCCTGGCGCTGGGCGGCGCGGAGCAGCGAGGTCTTGCCGATCCCTCGTGGCGCGTGGAAGACCAGGAGCGGCCCGCCCAGCTCCCCGAAGGTCGCCACCCGGCTCACGACGTCGCGGATCCGGCCGAGCTCGACCGAGCGGCCGGCCAGCACCCGCGGGACCTGGCCGGGGGTGTAGGGGTTGGGCAGGGGGGTGGCTGCGCCGGGGGTCACGGGCGGCTCCTCAGGGTGGATACTTCAGGATACTTCGCCGAGGTATCAACAAGTAGTCAGTGTGCCTCGTGGACGACGCGGAGGCCCAGCCACGCGGCGAGCGCGGCGGTCTCGGCATCGACGGCGGCGCGGCGCCGGCCGCTCCACGGCTCGTCCTCGTGGACGGCGTACACGCGGAGGACGCCGGCGGCCCGGTCCGCCTCGGCGTCGAGCCTGCCGACGAGCTCGTCGCCGTCGAGGACCGGCAGCGCGAAGTAGCCCCAGCGGCGTTTGGCCGCGGGCTTGTACATCTCCAGCTGGTAGTCGAAGCCGAACAGCTCGCGGGTGCGCTTGCGGTCGAACACCAGCCGGTCCAGGGGAGAGAGCAGCGCCACCCGGCCGGCGTACGGCGTCCCGCCCAGCTCGGCGGCGAGCAGGTCG
>JAUILS010000081.1 GCA_030432975.1 Actinomycetes bacterium | reverse complement strand
GGCCCGTTTTGGCCGCGACCTTCTTGGCCAGCGAGTTGGCGACCGCCTTGGCGATCAGCGTCTTGCCGCAGCCGGGCGGGCCGTAGAGCAGCACGCCCTTGGGCGGCTTGAGCTGGTGCTCCTCGAAGAGCTCGGGATAGAGGTAGGGCAGCTCGACGGCGTCGCGGATCTGGTCGATCTGTCCACCCAGCCCGCCGATCGAGGAGTACTCGATGTCGGGGACCTCCTCGAGCACCAGCTCCTCGACCTCGGACTTCGGCACCCGCTCGTAGACGTAGCCGGCACGGGAGTCGAGCAGCAGCGAGTCGCCGGCCCGGAGCACGACGTCGCGCAGCGGCTCGGCGAGCCGGACCACCCGCTCCTCGTCGGCGTTGGCGATGACCAGGGCGCGGTCGCCGTCGGCGAGCAGCTCCTTGAACATCACGACCTCGCCGACCTCCTCGAAGTCGAACGCGGCCACGACGTTGAGCGCCTCGTTGAGCATGACCTCCTGGCCGCGCCGCAGGTGGTCGAGGTCGACCGAGGGGCTGACGCTGACCCGCAGCTTGCGGCCGCCGGTGAAGATGTCGACCGAGTCGTCGTCGTTGCGGGAGAGGAACGTGCCGAACCCGGCCGGCGGCTGGGCGAGCCGGTCGACCTCCTCCTTGAGCTTGGTGATCTGGTCGCGCGCCTCGCGCAGCGTGGTCGCGAGCTTCTCGTTCTGGTGGGTGACCGCGGCCAGCGAGCGCTGGGTGTCGGCGAGCCGCATCTCCAGGCCGCGGGCGTGCGTGGGCGACTCGCTCAGGCGGCGGCGCAGGTCTTCGACCTCGCTCTCGAGGAAGCGCACCTGGGCCTCGAGCTCGGTCCGGCCACGCTCGTCCGACGTCGACATCTCCCCGCCTCCCCGGGTCCGGGCCCTCGCCGCGGGGCCACACCGCCGTGACCCCTGTTGTTCTGGTGACACTACCCGCGTCTGCGGGGAAGGGAAGGCGATACCCGCCCGAGTTGGTCACGATTTGGACGACCCCTCCGGTGGGCGACCGGCGGCGTCAGGCCCCGGCGTCCTCCTGCGGCGCCTGCGGCGGCAGCCACGGCGGCCTCGGCCCGGTGTAGTCGGGCCCGTAGGCGCCCGGCGCGGGGCGCCGCTTCTTCAACGGCGCCCGCTCCCCCGGCGCCAGCCGGCGTGCCGTCACGAGGAACGCCGTATGGCCGGTCATCGAGTGCCCCGGGCGCACTGCCAGGCCCTCCACGTGCCAGTCGCGGACCAGCGACTCCCACGCCCGCGGCTCGGTGAACGCCCCGTGCGCCCGCAGCGTCTCCACCACGCGGGACAGCTGGGTGGTGGTGGCGACGTAGACGCACACCAGGCCACCCGGCACCAGCGCGTCGGCCACCGCGTCGACGCACTCCCACGGGGCGAGCATGTCGAGGATCACCCGGTCCGCACGCTCGCCGGACGCCGGCAGCTCCTCCGCCAGGTCGCCCAGCGTGAGGTGCCAGGCCGGGTGGCTGCCGCCGAAGAACCGCGCGACGTTGCGGCGTGCCACGTCGGCGAACTCCTCCCGGCGTTCGTACGACGACACCCGGCCGTGCGGGCCCACCGCACGGAGCAGGGAGCAGGTCAGGGCGCCGGAGCCCACGCCGGCCTCGACCACGCGGGCGCCCGGGAAGATGTCGGCGAACGCGACGATCTGGGCGGCGTCCTTGGGGTAGACCACGGCCGCACCGCGCGGCATCGACACCACGAACTCCGCGAGCAGCGGGCGGAACACGAGGTACTCGCCGCCCGCCGACGAGGTGACCGTGAACCCCTCCTCGCGGCCGATCATGTCGTCGTGCTCGACGTGGCCGCGGCTGGAGAAGAAGCGCCGTCCGGGCTCCAGCTCGATGTTGTGCCGCCGGCCCTTCTGGTCGACCAGCCGCACCCACTCCCCCGCGCGAAGCGGACCGCGGTGCACGCCCGACCAGGCCTCCGGCGGGACGTCGGTCCCGGACTCGTCGGCGACGGGCTCGTCGGCCACGGACTCGTCGGCCACGGGGTCCTCGGCCACGGGGTCCTCGGTCGGCAACGGTCAGCCCTTGGCGCGGAACGCGCGGTCGACGTCGGCGGTGGCGAGCACGCCGTAGACGGAGCCGTCGGGCTCGACGAGGAGGTACTCGTCGGCGGGACGTCGGCTGATCGCCACGATGAGGTCCTCGCCGGCGATGTCGGCCGGCAGCGACAGGCCGGCCTCGAGGGTGCGGGCCACGGTCGAGACGGCGATCCAGGGCCGGCGGTCCTCGGGGGTGGCGAGCACCGCGGCCTCGCTGACGACGCCCACGGGGCGACCGGAGGCGGTCACCGTGACGATGCTGCCCGCCTGGGACTCCTGCGCCCGGCGGACCGCCTCGGCCAGCGGCAGGTCGTCGGGGACGGCGAGCGTGCGCCGGGCGAGCGAGCGGCCGACCAGGCTGGGCAGCCGCTTGCGCAGCCGCGCCGACGCCATCGCGGCGGTGGCGCCCGACCAGAGGAACACCGCGATCACGACCGACACCATGAGGTCGACGATCGTGGGCGGCACCCCGATCAGCGACTCCTGCACCAGCGGCCACAGCAGGGCCAGGACGGCGGCGACGCGGCCACCCCAGCCGGCGACCAGCGTGCCGCGGTGCACGTTGCCGGTGACGCCCCAGACCAACGACTTCAGCACCCGGCCGCCGTCCAGCGGAAGCCCCGGCACGAGGTTGAGCGCGCCGACGAGCAGGTTGGCCCAGACCAGCGCCTCGACGCCCAGCCGCAGCAGGCCGCCCGGCATCACCAGCCACAGGGCATACGACGCCAGCCCGACCGCGATGGACGTGAGCGGCCCCACGACGGCGATCCAGAACTCCTGGCGCGGGTTGCGGGCCTCGCCCTCGACCGCCGTCATGCCGCCCAGGAAGTGCAGCGTGATCGCGCTGACCGGGTGGCCGTAGTGGCGCGCCATGGCGGCGTGAGAGCCCTCGTGCAGCAGCACCGACAGGTAGAGCAGGATGGCGAAGGCCAGCCCGGCGACGTACTTCCACGCCCCGAGGCCCGGCTGCTCCGCCTCGATCCTGGGCGCGAGCAGCACGGCGAGCAGCCCCGCGATCAGGAACCAGGACGGCGAGACCAGCACGTCGGCGCCGGCCAACCGGCCGATGCGGAACGTGCCCGGCGGCCGTGGCGCCGCCGGAGGAGCCCCGTCGTCGAGGGAGTCGTCGAGAGGGTCGGCTGCGGGCACGCCACGAGGCTATCCGACCCGCGGGTCCCGGCGTCGTCGGCTACGTCGGTGCCCTCGCCTAGGGTGAACGACATGAGCACCAGCGAGGTCGAGACGCGCGAGCAGCCCGCCTCGCCCGCCGCCCGCGTGTCCACGCCGGTCGACGGCGTCGAGGTGCTCGGCGCCCTCTCCCCGAGCCGGGCCGGCGACTTCATGGCCTGCCCCCTGCTCTACCGCTTCCGCACGATCGACAAGCTCCCCGAGCCCTTCTCCCCCGACGCGGTGCGGGGCACGCTGGTCCACAAGGTGCTCGAGGACCTGTTCGACCTGCCCGCGGTCGACCGCACCCCCGAGCGGGCGCGCGACCTGCTCGTGCCCACCTGGGACTCCCTCCTCGAGGCGGAGCCGCCGCTCGCGGAGATGTTCGGCGACGACGGTCCCGAGGTCTCCAGCTGGCTCACGTCGTGCCGCGAGGTGCTCGACCGCTACTTCAGCCTGGAGGACCCGCGCCGCCTCGAGCCCGAGGAGCGCGAGCTCTACGTCGAGGCGCTGCTCGACTCCCGGCTGCTGCTGCGCGGCTTCGTCGACCGGATCGACGTCAGCCCCGACGGGCGGGTGCGCGTCGTCGACTACAAGACCGGCCGCTCCCCCGGGCCGGGCTTCGAGGCCAAGGCGCTGTTCCAGATGAAGTTCTACGCCCTGGTCATCTGGCGCACTCGCGGGGTCGTCCCGGCCATGCTCCAGCTCGTCTATCTCGGCAACGCCGAGATCCTGCGCTACGTCCCCGACGAGCACGACCTGCTCGCCACCGAGCGCAAGGTGGAGGCGCTGTGGCGCGCCATCCGGCGGGCAGAGGAGAGCGGCGACTGGCGGCCCAGCCCGAGCCGGATGTGCGACTGGTGCGCCCACCAGACCCTCTGCCCCGCCTTCGGCGGCACCCCGCCGCCGCTCCCCGAGCGGCCGGTCCCGGCGGTCGCCCAGGACCCGGCCGGCGACGTCGGCACCGACGAGGGCGTCAGCGGCCTCCCCTGAGCGGCCGGCGACGGGAGACGAGCGGGTGTCAGAGCCCGTGCCGCTCCGCCCACAGCGCCGCCTGGGTCCGGTCGGTGACCCCGATCGCCGCGAACACCGAGGTCAGGTGCGCCTTGACGGTGCGCTCGCTGATGCCGAGCCGGCGGGCGATCTGCTTGTTCGCGAGCCCCTCCCGGACCAGCCCCAGCACCTCCGCCTCGCGAGGGGTCAGGTCGGGCGTGACCGGCGCGGTGGCCCGCGCGGTCAGCAGCTGCCGCGCTACCTTGGGGTCGATCGGGGACTCGCCCCGGCTCACGGCCCGGATGCCGGCCAGGATGTCGTCGGGCTCGGCGTCCTTGAGCAGATAGCCCATCGCGCCGGCGTCCAGGGCCGCGACGATCCGCTCGCCGTCGGAGTACGACGTCAGCACCAGCACCTGGGCCAGCTCGTCGGCCACGATCGCCCGGGTGGCGGCGACGCCGTCGACCCCCGGCATCTGGAGGTCCATCAGCACCAGGTCCGGCGCGAGCTCGCGCGCCAGGGCGACGGCCTGGTCGCCGTGCTCCCCCTGGCCGACCACCTCGATGTCGTCGACCCCGGCGAGCAGCTGCTCCAGGCCGGCCCGCACCACGGCGTGGTCGTCGACTACGACCACCCGGATCGCCGTCATCGTCTCGCCACCTCCAGACGCACCGTGGTGCCCGCCTCGGGAGCCGACAGCACCTCGAGGGTGCCGCCGGCGTCGGCGACCAGGCTGCTCAGGCCGCGCAGCCCGTAGTGTGCCGGATCGGTCACCGCCTCCGGCGTGAAACCGCGACCGTCGTCCTCGACGTCGAGCACCAGCCGGCTGCCGCGGCCCGCGACCCGGACGCTCAGGGTGGAGGCCTCGGCGTGCCGGATCGCGTTGCGGACGGCCTCCTGCGCCACCCGCCAGACCAGGGCCACCGCGGTGTCGGAGGCGTCGTCGACGTCCTCGACGGTCACCTCGGTCCGCACCCCGGCGGACGTGGCGGGCGCGGTCAGGTCGGCGAGCGCCGCGGCGAGACCGTCGGCCTTCAGGTCGGGTGGATGGATCTCCACCAGCAGCGAGCGCAGCGACCGCAGGCTGGCGCGCAGCGAGCGTCCCGCGCGGTCGAGGGCGGACCGGGTGGCCGGTGGCGTGTCGGCCTCGCGGGACAGCGCGGTGAGGGAGAAGGCGGTGCCGACGAGGTCCTGCACGACGCCGTCGTGCAGGTCGCGCGCGATCCGGCGACGTTCGGCGTCGGAGGCGTCGATCGCGGACTCCAGCAGCCGCTCCCGCTCCCGCGCGGCGCTGGTCAGCCGCTGGGTGAGGGCCCAGATCATCGGCGTCGCGACCGCCAGCATGGCGAGCAGCGACCCGATCACGATCCGGCGGAAGGGCAGGAAGACCTCCTGGCGCCGCTGGTCGATGTCGCGGGTGTAGTAGTAGGCCTCGAACAGCAGGGGCTCACCCTCCGGGGAGGTCACCTGGGTGTAGACCTCCAGCAGCCCGCCGCTGCTGGCCTCGAAGCGGTTCTCGGGCTTGCTCAGGTCGCTGATCTCCGCCTCGATCCCGCCCTGCTCGAGGATCTCGAGCTCGTCGTCGCCGAGGTCGTACTGCGTGCCGATCAGCTCACCGACGTCGGAGTAGACGATGGTGCCCTCGGCCGACCAGATCTTGATCCGCTTGACGTCGCCGATCAGCAGCCGCCCGCCGACCTCGCGGTCGAACCGGTCCACGGCGCCGGCCCGGCCCTCGACCAGGCCCCGGGTCAGCTCCGGCTCCGCGACCGACCGCGCCAGCACGAGGGTGTTGAACCGCGCGTCGGCGAGGGCCTCGCGGCTGGCCGCCCGGTCGGCGAGCAGCGTGGTGGCGACGACGATGCCGGAGAAGAGCAGGAGCCCGATGGTGAGGAACTGCACCACCGGGTTCCTGACGAGCTGCATCAACGCTGACCTCCCAGAGCCAGGCTCACCCTAGTTCCGCCGTCGCGGCCTCGGGGTCAGATCGAGAGCGTGCCGCGGCAGACCTGGCCGCTCGCCCGGTGCACGGCCCGGAACACGAACCGGTCGGTGCCGCGCAGGTTGGCCATCTTGCGCTCGACGGAGAACGAGCCGCTGGGCGCCTTGGTCCGGGCGCGCCCGCGGGCCGACACCGTGCCGTTGTGCTTGATCTTCCAGCGCCAGACCTGGCCGTTGCGGTTGCTGTCGACCTCGCCCTCGACCTCGATCCTGCCGTCGCGGTGCTTGGCCTTGAGCTTCCAGTCGGCGGAGCCCGAGCAGCTGCCGCTGCGCCGGATGTCGTCGCTGCCGGCGTGGGCCGGGGTGGCGACCAGGACTCCGCTGGTGGCGGCGACGGCGACCAGGGCCGCCAGCGAACGGCGGACGGGGATGACGGGGACGTTCATGGCTCCTCCTCGGTGGGTGTGTGGCACCCAGCGTGGGTGAGGAGGAGTCGGGGTCACCATTGGCCGCTGGTGCTAGTACCACCGACCGACGGTGACCCCGCCCCGAGCACGCCGGTTGCGGCGGCCTACCGCCGGTCGCGCGGCTGAGCGGCGACCCGCCGGTCAGCCGGCGTGCCAGGGCTCCGGCAGGGAGGCCGCGCCGACGCCCACGAGCGTCTCGCGGACGACCCGTCGGTCGCCTCCGGGCACAGGCACGTGGTGGGGCACGACCAGCACGGTGCAGCCGGCGCTCTCCGCGCTGCTGGCGCCGGTGTGGGAGTCCTCGATGGCCAGGCAGCTGGTCGGGTGCACGCCGAGGCCGCGGGTGGCCTTGAGGTAGGGCTCCGGGTCGGGCTTGCCGCGCGAGACCGCGTCGCCGGTGACGACCTCCGCGAACGTGCCGGGCGGGAGCGCCGCCAGCACCGGCTCGACGAACCGCAGGTAGGACATGGTGACCAGCGCCAGCGGGATGTCGTGGGCACGCAGGTCCTCGATCAGCTCGAGGGCGCCGGGACGCCACGGGATCTCGTGCTCGAGACGCACGGTGACCCGGTCGAGGAGGTACTCCACGATCTCGGCCGGCTCGAGGGGCACGCCCATGTTCTCGGCGATGATCCGGCCGGAGTCCATCAGGTCCCGGCCGACCAGGTCGAGCGCCCTCTCGTGGCTCCAGGTGCCGTCGTGGTCGGCGGCCAGCTGCATCTCGGCGTCGATCCAGAACGGCTCGGTGTCGACGAGGGTGCCGTCCATGTCCCACAGCACCGCGGCGGGCCAGGCCCGCGAGATCGAGTGGTCGCCCATCGTCAGTCCTCGGGGTCGTAGCCGAGCGTGGCGGAGAGCCAGCGCTCGGTCTCGGGGATCGTCCAGCCCTTGCGGGCGGCGTAGTCCTCGACCTGGTCGCGACCGACCCGCCCGACGACGAAGTACTGCGAGTCGGGGTGCGAGAAGTACCACCCGGAGACGCTGGCGCCCGGCCACATCGCCATGCTCTCGGTCAGCTCGATGCCGGCCGCCGCCTCCACGTCCAGCATCGCCCACAGGTCGAGTTTGCCGGTGTGATCGGGGCAGGCGGGGTAGCCCGGCGCGGGCCGGATGCCGACGTAGCGCTCGCGGAGCAGGTCCTCCCCCGTGGACCGCTCGTCGGGGGCGTAGGCCCACAGGTCGGTGCGGACGAGCTGGTGCAGCCGCTCGGCGAACGCCTCCGCCAGCCGGTCGCCCAGCGCCTCGAGCAGGATCGCGGAGTAGTCGTCGTGGGCAGCCTGGAACGCCTGGACCTGCTCCTGCATGCCCAGCCCGACGGTCACGGCGAACGCCCCGAGGTGGTCGGCGAGGCCGGTCTCCCGAGGCGCGACGAAGTCGGCGAGCGACTTGTGGGGGATGCCGTCGCGGTGTTCGCCCTGCTGGCGGAGCTGGTGGATCACCGCGCGGACCTCGGCGCGCTCGTCGTCGGCGTAGACCACGATGTCGTCGCCCTCGCTCGCCGCGGGGAAGAAGCCGACCACGCCCCGGGCGCGCAGCAGCCGCTCGTCGACGATCCGGTCGAGCAGCTCCTGAGCGTCGTCGAAGAGCCGCCGGGCGGCCTCGCCCACGACCTCGTCGTCGAGGATCGAGGGATAGCTGCCCTGCAGCTCCCAGGCGTTGAAGAAGGGCTGCCAGTCGATGTAGTCGCGCAGCTCGGCGAGGTCGTAGTCCTCGAACACGTGGACTCCCGGGCGAGCGGGAGCCGGCGCCACGCCGGCCGACCAGTCCACGGGGGTACGCCGGGCGCGGGCCTCCTCGATCGGCAGCAGGGGCCGGTCGTGGCGGGCGGCGTGCCGGGTGCGCAGCGCGTCGTAGTCCTCCTGCACGTCGGCCAGCAGCTTGTCGTGCTGGGGCCCGCCCAGCAGCGCGGCCGCGACCGGCACCGACCGGGAGGCGTCCTTCACCCACACCACCGGGCCGTCGTACTTCGGGTCGACCTTGACCGCCGTGTGCGCGCGGCTGGTGGTCGCACCCCCGATGAGCAGGGGGATCTCGAAGCCCTGCCGCTGCATCTCGGTGGCCACGGTGACCATCTCGTCGAGCGAGGGCGTGATCAGCCCCGACAGGCCGATCAGGTCGGCGCCACACTCACGGGCGGTCTCGAGGATCTTCTGCGGCGGGACCATCACCCCGAGGTCGACCACCTCGTAGTTGTTGCACTGCAGCACGACGCCGACGATGTTCTTGCCGATGTCGTGCACGTCTCCCTTGACCGTCGCCATCACGATGGTGCCCTGGGACCCGCGGCTGCCGCCCAGGTCGGGGTTGGCGGCCGTGTCGGCCTCGACGTAGGGCACCAGGTAGGCGACGGCCTTCTTCATCACCCGGGCCGACTTCACCACCTGGGGCAGGAACATCTTGCCGGCGCCGAAGAGGTCGCCGACGATGTTCATGCCGTCCATCAGCGGGCCCTCGATCACCTCGATCGGGCGTCCGCCGCGCTCGGCGATCTCGGCGCGCAGCAGCTCCGTGTCGTCCTCGATGTGGGCGTCGATGCCCTTGACCAGGGCGTGGGCGATCCGCTCGGCCAGCGGCAGCGTGCGCCACTCCTCCTCGGTGGGGTCGACCTCCCCCGCGGCGACGTTGTAGGTCTCGGCGATCTCGAGCAGCCGCTCGGTCGCGTCGGGACGACGGGCCAGGACGACGTCCTCGATCCGCTCGCGCAGCTCGGGCTCGACCTCGTCGTAGACCGCCAGCGCGCCGGCGTTGACGATGCCCATGTCGAGGCCGGCCTCGATGGCGTGGAACAGGAAGACCGCGTGGATCGCCTCGCGCACCGGGTTGTTGCCGCGGAAGGAGAAGCTGACGTTGGAGATGCCGCCCGAGACGAGCGCGCCCGGCAGGTGCTGCTTGATCCAGCGGGTGGCCTCGATGAAGTCGCGGCCGTAGGTCGCGTGCTCCTCGATGCCCGTGGCGACCGCGAAGACGTTGGGGTCGAAGATGATGTCCTCGGCCGGGAAGCCCACCTCGTCGACCAGCAGCCGGTAGGCCCGCTCGCAGACCGCGGTACGCCGCTCCAGGCTGTCGGCCTGGCCCTCCTCGTCGAAGGCCATGACGACCACGGCCGCGCCGTGCTTGCGACACAGCCGGGCGTGCGCGAGGAAGGCCTCCTCCCCCTCCTTCAGCGAGATGGAGTTGACGATGGCCTTGCCCTGGACGCACTTGAGCCCGGCCTCGATGACCTCCCACTTGGAGGAGTCGACCATCACCGGCACCCGGGAGATGTCGGGCTCGGCGGCGACCAGCTTGAGGAAGCGGTCCATCGCGGCGACGCCGTCGATCATGCCCTCGTCCATGTTGACGTCGATGACCTGTGCGCCGTTCTCCACCTGCTGGGCGGCCACGGTCAGGGCGGTGTCGTAGTCGCCGTCCTTGATCAGCTTCTTGAAGCGGGCGGAGCCGGTGATGTTGGTGCGCTCGCCGACGTTGACGAACAGGCTCTCGTCGGTGATGTTGAGCGGCTCCAGGCCCGACAGCCGCATCGCCGGGGCGACGTCGTGGAGGTCGCGCGGGGCGGCGCCCTTGGTCGCCTGCACCAGCGCCTCGATGTGGGCCGGCGTGGTGCCGCAGCAGCCGCCGACAAGGTTGACCAGGCCGCTCTCGGCGAACTCGCCGAGCATCCCCGCGAAGTCGTCGGGGGTGTCGTCGTACTCCCCGAACGCGTTGGGGAGCCCGTTGTTGGGGTGGGTCGAGACGTGGCAGTCGGCGATCCGCGACAGCTCGGCGACGTAGGGCCTGATCTCGGCAGCGCCCAGCGCGCAGTTGAGCCCGATGGCCAGCGGACGGACGTGGCGCACGGAGTTCCAGAACGCCTCGGTCTCCTGCCCCGACAGCGTCCGGCCGGAGGCGTCGGTGATGGTGCCGGAGACGATGACCGGCCACCGGCGGCCCTGCTCCTCGAACAGCGTCTCCACCGCGAAGACCGCGGCCTTCGCGTTGAGGGTGTCGAAGACCGTCTCGACCATCAGCACGTCGGCGCCGCCGTCGACCAGCCCGCGCGCCTGCTCGAGGTAGGCCTCGACCAGCTCGTCGTAGTCGACGTTGCGGGCGCCGGGGTCGTTGACGTCGGGGCTGATCGACGCGGTCCGGTTGGTCGGGCCGAGCGCGCCGACGACGAAGCGCGGCCGGTCGGGGGTGAGGGCGGTGACCTCGTCGCAGACGCCGCGGGCGAGCGCGGCCGCCGCCCGGTTGATCTCGTAGCAGTGGTCCTGCAGGCCGTAGTCGGCCTGCGCGATGCGGGTCGCGGTGAACGTGTTGGTGGACGTCAGGTCGGCGCCGACGTCGAGGTAGTCACGGTGGATCGCCGCCACGATGTCGGGCCGGGTCAGGCACAGGACGTCGGTGTCGCCCCGCAGCTCGTGGTCGTGGTCCGCGAAGCGCTCGCCCCGGAAGTCGGCCTCCCCGAGGCGGTGCGCCTGGATCAGCGTGCCCCAGGCGCCGTCCAGCACCAGGATGCGCTCCCGCATCAGCTCGGTGAGCTGCGCGGTGGCATCCGGACGGTGCTCGGGCACGGGCTCGGGCACGGGGCCTCCCTCGGGCTGACGGTCGAGCGGGCGGTCACGGCGACCGACCCTGGCCAGGACACTCCAGCGTACGGAGCGGTCCATCAGTCGGACATCGTTCCCACATCGTGACACCCGCGCGGCACCGCCCCGAAATCCCCGCGGACTACGCTGGTCGGGTGATCGAGATCGAGGACCTGCCCGACCTGGTCGACCCCGTGGTGATCGCGGCCTTCGAGGGATGGAACGACGCCGCCGACGCCGCCTCGTCCGTGGTCGACCACCTCATCAAGGTCTGGGGCGCCACCACCATCGGCGCGGTCGACCCGGAGGACTTCTACGACTTTCAGGTCAACCGGCCGCACGTCGGCAGCGACGACCGGGGCCACCGCCGGGTCACCTGGCCGTCGACCCAGATCTCGGTGGCCTCGCCGCCCGACCTCGACCGCGACGTGATCCTGGTGCGCGGCATCGAGCCCAACATGCGCTGGCGCCAGTTCACGGCCGAGATCCTCGCCGCGTGCGACGACCTCGGTGCCGAGCTGGTGATCACCCTCGGCGCGCTGCTCGCCGACACCCCGCACACCCGGCCGATCCCCGTGACCGGATCGGCGACCGAGCCCGACCTGGTCGACCGGCTGCGGCTCGAGCCGTCGACGTACGAAGGTCCCACCGGCATCGTCGGAGTGGTCCAGGACGCCTGCCAGCGGCTCGACATGCCTGCGGTGTCCTACTGGGCCGCCGTCCCGCACTACGTCGCTCAGCCGCCGTGCCCCAAGGCCACGCTCGCCCTGCTCGGCTGTCTGGAGGACCTGCTCGAGGCGAGCCTGCCGCTCGGCGACCTGCCCGAGGACGCCAAGGCCTGGGAGCGTGGCGTCGACGAGCTGTCGCGCGAGGACGAGGAGATCGCCGACTACGTCCGGGCCCTGGAGGAGACGCGCGACACCACCGAGCTCCCCGAGGCGTCCGGAGACGCGATCGCCCGGGAGTTCGAGCGCTATCTCAAGCGCAAGGAGGACGAGGTCTGAGCGACCTCACAGCGCCAGGCCAAGCGCGGCGTCGAGCACGTCACGCATGAGGGCCGGGGCCGTCGGGTCGGTGGCGGCGTCGGGGTCGGCCAGCGTCGCGTCGACCCACGCCTGGACGGCCCGCAGGGCGCCCGGGGCGTCGAGGTCGTCGGCGAGGGCGGCCAGCACCTGCGCGGCCGCCTCGGTGGCCGGCGCCGCGGTGAGCCCGCCGAGGACCCCGCGCCACTGCGCGAGCGTGTCGCCGGCGTCGGCCACCTGATCGTCGGTCCACTCACGGTCGTCGCGGTAGTGGCCGCCCAGCAGCGCCAGCCGGATCGCCATCGGGTCGACCCCCGACTCGCGCAGCCTCGAGACGAACACCAGGTTGCCGAGCGACTTCGACATCTTCTCGCCGTCGTAGGCCACCATCCCGGTGTGGACGTAGGCCCGCGCGAACGCGCACCCCGGGCGAGTGGCCTGCGTGTGACCGGCGCTCATCTCGTGGTGCGGGAAGATCAGGTCGCTGCCCCCGCCCTGGACGTCGAAGCCGGGCCCCAGGTGGTTCATGGCGATCGCGCTGCACTCGATGTGCCAGCCGGGACGTCCGCGGCCGAAGGGTGACGGCCAGGCCGGCTCGCCGGGCCGCTCGGCTCGCCACAGCAGGGCGTCGAGGGGGTCCTTCTTGCCCTCGCGGTCGGGGTCGCCGCCGCGCTGGGGGAAGAGATGCTCCATCTCGTCGCGCAGCATCTGGGAGACGCCTCCGAAGGCGGTGTCGGCGGCCACCGAGTAGTAGACGTCCCCGTCGACGCGGTAGGTCGCCCCGGCCGCCTCCAGCAGCTCGATCTCGGCGACCACGAGCGGGATCGCCTCCACGACCCCGACGTAGTGGTCCGGCGGCAGCACCCGCAGCGCGGTCATGTCCTGCCGGAACAGCTCGGTCTCCCGCTCGGCCAGCTCCTGCCAGTCGATCCCGTCCCGGTCGGCCCGCTCCAGCAGCGGGTCGTCGACGTCGGTGACGTTCTGGACGTAGACGACGTCGTGACCGGCGTTGCGCCAGGCGCGGTGGAGCAGGTCGAAGGCGACGTACGTCGCCGCGTGGCCGAGGTGGGTCGCGTCGTAGGGCGTGATCCCGCAGACGTAGAGCCGGGCCGGGCCCTCCGGCTCGGTGGTGACCACGGTGCGCGTGGCGGTGTCGAACACCCGCACCGACGGCCCGGTGATCGGAAGCCCGGGCATCGGCGGGGCGGGCCAGGTGCGCATGCCGCGAAGCCTAGCCGGGACGTGGGTCCGCCCCGACGGCCGCGGGGGCGGCCATCAGAACGG